>NZ_RQVM01000001.1:0-488362 GCF_003992175.1 Veillonella sp. VA141 | reverse complement strand
GACATGGTTGATAGGCCAGGTGTGGAAGTGCTGCAAGGCATGGAGCTGACTGGTACTAATAGATCGAGGGCTTTACTTAAAGAATAAACTTGTAAGTTAATATATTATCTTTCTATGTAGTTTTCAGGGAACACCCTGACAAATTCAGTGACGATGGCTACGAGGAACCACCTGTTCCCATCCCGAACACAGTAGTTAAGCTCGTAAACGCCGAAAGTACTTGGCTGGAAATGGCCTGGGAGGATAGGAAGTTGCTGATTAAGAAAATAAAGAAGACGCCGAAAGGCGTCTTTTTTATTTTCTTATTCAATATATTATTTTGGTCTGGCCGTTTCCAGCCAGATTGATCAAGTAGCAACTATGGTATACCTAATAAGGCCTGGGATAAGCAGGGCTCATGATTTAAAGGAGCAAAGCGACGCATAAATCATAGAGCATCGCTTAGTTCCTGGCGTAAGGTTTTAAAGCCCAAAGGGCGAATAAAACCCACAGCCAGGAACAAAGCAGGAAAAGGAAAATATAAAAAGATAAAAAAAAGAAGCGACGCATAAATCATAGAGCATCGCTTAGTTCCTGGCGTAAGGTTTTAAAGCCCGAAGGGCGAATAAAACCCACAGCCAGGAACAAAGCAGGAAAAGGAAAATATAAAAAGATAAAAAAAGAAGCGACGCATAAATCATAGAGCATCGCTTAGTTCCTGACGTAAGGTTTTAAAGCCCGAAGGGCGAATAAAACCCACAGCCAGGAACAAAGCAGGAAAAGAAAAATATAAAAAGGTAAAAAAGAAGAAGCGACGCATAAATCATAGAGCATCGCTTAGTTCCTGGCGTAAGATTTTGAAGCCCAAAGGGCGCACAAAATCCACAGCCAGGAACACATAGGAAGTTGCCAATGAAAAAACTATTATTGCAAGCCCTTTCCAGGCAACATGGAACAACATATGTGAAATAATGAAGATAATTTTACATAATGACAAATCAATCGTAACCTTGTATACTATATCTATTATTAAGGTAACTAAGGTGATAATATGATACATACTACACGTAATAATATTTTCAAAAAACCTAAAATAGAATTTTTTAATACCTTTGATCGTGAGGAATTTCTCCTATTAATAGTAAAAGGTATACTTATAGGAATTGTAGCAGGCATAATTGGCTCTGCTTTCAGATATATTATTCATTGGGGAAATGAATATCGTCATGAATTCATGGCTAGTGCTACGATAGAGCAAATCATTATATGGATTATCGTTATGATGATCTTAGGTTGGTGTTGTCATCTTTTGCTAAAATGGGCACCCTTGTCTGGAGGTTCAGGAATACCTCAAATTGAAGGAGAAATGAAGGGGATTTTTAATATGAATCCTTTTCCTACGTTGGTATCTAAATTTTTTGGTGGTGCTTTTACAGGTATCGTAGGATTTTCTGTTGGGCGCGAAGGGCCTTCTGTGCAATTGGGTGGAGCTACAGGAAAACTCTTGTCGAATTGGTTTGGTAGCTCGTTACGTGAGGAGCGAATTTTAACATCTGCAGGGGCGGCAGCAGGTTTGACAGCGGCTTTTAGTGCACCAGTATCAGGAGCTATCTTTGTATTTGAAGAAGTGCATAAAAGTTTTTATCCTAAGCTTGTGATTCCTACATTTTCTGCTACCATATCATCTAACTTAATTACATCTTTAGTATTTGGATTAACACCGTCATTGGGATTTTCTGTTATGGAAAGTATTCCTATTGAGTATTTCACAACACTTTTCATATTAGGAGTTGCTGTGGGATGCTTTGGAGTTATTTTCAATCGTATGATTGTAGGTGTGAAGGGAATATACGATAGACTACCCATATCTAGAGGGTGGAAAATTTCTTTAACATTTCTTGGGGTAACTCTATTGGGCATAGATTCACAAATGCTGCTAGGTGGTGGTAATGATGTAGTGACCATGATGGTTGCTCATCAACAGACATTACAAGTATTGCTATACATTGTGATAGGTAAAATTGTGTTAACTTCTATTTGTTATGGTAATGGTGCACAAGGTGGTATATTTCTACCGATGGTTGTAATTGGATCAGCAGTGGGGGCATTGATGCATAGTATATTAGTAGAATTACACATGCTACCGAATGCCTTTGGAAGTAGTTTTATCATTTGTGGTATGGCAGGTATGTTAGCAGCCTCTATGCGAACTCCATTGTTAGCTATATTATTGGTACTAGAAATGACAAATAGCTTTCACAGTATTTACCAAGTAGGTACTGTGGCCATTATTGCTTATTTAACGGCTGAATTTATGAAAGAATTACCAATTTATGATAATTTATTACTTCGTATGAGCCAAGGCATTGTAGGAGCAGAAGAAGAGCAAACATTTTTCCAAACTCGTCTATCAGTCGTTTGCCCTTATGTAGATACGATGTTGAAAGATATTGAAATGCCAAGAGGATCTATGATCGTCAGCATTGATCGAGGAGGACAACCGATTGTACCAGTAGCCACAACAGTATTACAGTGTGGAGACGAACTATATGTGTCCTGTACAAAAGGTCAGTTAAAAGAAGTAAAAGAATTTTTTGGTCTTTAACATTTCTTATGGAGTTACGATAGGAGATATGGTACTATACATATAGGTACTAGTTGGAGTATTAAAATTTTGAAAGATGGTATATCATTACAAGTCTTACTATACTGTATTAGAAGCTATCTGAGAAACGTTTTCTAGTATGTTGGTTCCAGCCTATTAAGAGTAATAGACTGGCGGATGATTTTATATTAAATAGCATGTACTACATAGAAAGGACCATACATATGGCAATGATGGAATTTACAGACCGCCCCCTAACAGTAGCGGTGATTACAGTGTCTGATACAAGAACAAAAGAGACAGATAAAGGTGGAGCCCGAGTTGAAGAATTAGCTCGCGAGGCTGGATTTGTGGTGGTATCTCGTCAAATTGTGACAGATACAATTGATGAGATTCAAGGAGCCATTCATCAGGCTTTCACTGGCAATTATGATGAAGAAGTTCTAGTTTTGGATACTTCCACAAATAATGCTGTACGAGCTTGGACTTATGAGAGCAATGTCAGTGGTGCAGATATTATTATTAGCACTGGAGGCACTGGTATTGCCAAACGTGATGTATCCATCGAAGCAGTGCAACCCTTATTGGATAAAGAAATTCCAGGGTTTGGCGAGTTATTTCGTTTTTTAAGCTACCGTGATGATATTGGAACGAAAGCGTTGGCATCTCGTGCTATTGGCGGGGTAAAAGATCATACGATTTTATTTGCTATTCCAGGATCAGTAGGGGCTGTTACACTAGCCATGAAAGAATTGATTTTACCGGAAGTTAAACATTTAAAGCGAGAATTAATTAAATAGTGGATTGCGATAGCTATCTTTAGTAACTATGTATTATAGTAGTGCTAAGATAGCTATTTTTGTTGCGCCCATAGATGTGATGTAAAGATAGTAAAGCAAAGCGGCAACAGGTAGAAGTCTTCTGAAAAATAGGCAATTATAACAATAGAGATATCTAAAAGAATAGCATTACGTATTAAAAGTAAAAAATGTATATAGGCTTTTGTAATTTGTATGCACAAGTGAATGGTAACGTGCTATAATGGAATTATCTAAATTACATAGTAAGTTATTGGAGGAAGTAATGGCTTTCAATTTAAAAGGAAAAGAAGAAAAGTTTTTCAGTATGCTCAATGACCATGCTGAGTTATGTCATGAGGCAGCACAATTGATGCAAGATGTGTTTGAAGGAGAAGTGGAGAAGCGAGAAGCTCTTCGCGAAATTGAACAAAAGGAACATGAGGCAGATGAATTGGTAGCGGCTACTATGGACCGTTTGCGTAAAACATTTATTACGCCAATGGATCGTGAAGACATTCAACTTTTGATTGATCAATTAGATAACACGATTGATAATATTAAAGAAATTATGGATAAAATGGTAATGTATCAAGTGCAAAGCGAACCAACTGCAGGAGCAATCCGTATGGCAGAAATCGTAGCTAAATGTTGCAAACACATTAAAAAATCTATTTCTTATATGGGGAGTTTAAAAAAGAACTATCTGAAAGTAGAAGGTCGTGCGTTAGAGGTGTTGCGTTTAGAAGCAGAGGCAGATGATATTTATCATGTGGAAATGGCGAAACTTTTTACAGAGTGCAGTGACCCTATTGAAATCATTAAGTGGAAGGAAATTCTTAGCTCCATGGAAGACGTTATTGATGGATCTGAGACTTTGGTAGGAACATTCCGCCGGGTAGTATTAAAGTATGCTTGATGGTTGGGTGATATGGGCCGTCGTTTTGCTCGCATTGGCCTTTGACTATATAAATGGATTCCATGATACTGCTAATGCAATTGCCACATCAGTATCTACTCGAGCCATAGCGCCAAAGACGGCTGTTATGATGGCAGCCACGTTAAACTTTTTGGGAGCTATGGTGAGTACGGGCGTTGCTAAAACGATTGGTGGAGATATTGTTACAGCCCCAGAGATGATTAACGGAGAAATTATTGTTGCAGCTCTTGTAGGTGCTATTTTCTGGAACCTCTTAACTTGGTGGTATGGGATTCCAAGCTCTTCTTCCCATGCCTTAATTGGTGGTATCATTGGTGCTGTGTTGATTTCTGTAGGCCCTGAAGCTCTGCAAGCTGGTGGGATTGGTAAGATTTTTATTTCTTTGGTAGCATCTCCTATTCTAGCGCTAGTATTGGGCTATATTGTTATGAAAATACTGCTAATCCTATTTGGACGATTTTCGCCAATTATCTTAAATGATCGATTTCGGAATATGCAATTAGTATCTGCGGCCTTAATGTCGTTTTCGCATGGATCTAATGATGCACAAAAAGCGATGGGCATAATTACGTTAACCTTAGTAGCTAGTGGACATTTACAAACCTTAGATGTACCTATTTGGGTTAAAATTGCCTGTGCTACAGCAATGGCATTAGGTACAGCAGCAGGTGGTTGGAAAATTATTGCTACTGTAGGTAGTAAAATTTTTAAATTAGAAAGTATTAATGGATTTGCAGCTGATTTGAACTCTGCTATTACTATTTTTACAGCTACATTATTGCATTTACCAGTATCTACTACACATGTTGTGAGTGGATCTATTATGGGGGTAGGTACAGCCATGCGTGTAAGAGCGGTTAACTGGAGCACTGCAAGGTCTATGGTATTTGCTTGGTTTATTACGATACCATTATCTGCAGGTGTATCTGCACTAGCTTATGTGATTATTGATACATTAGCACATATATAAAAAATGAAGAAGTTGTGAAGAAATAGGTTGCAACATTCTCAATAATTTCTTATAATAGAAACAAGAGATGCTCGAACGCTTTTGCACTCGAGCATTTTTTTGCAAGCTTAAAGTATACCTAAGTAGTGTACTTTTGATGACGGATAGAGTTTTATGAAGGATAGATAACAAAAGAGGAGGACTCATTGAAATTTAATCAAGCGACAGACTATGCATTTCGTATTCTTTTATATATGTCTACATTACCTTTTGGTACTCGTAAGGTAGGCTCAGAGTTAGCGCGTACTAGCAAGATTCCTGAACGATTTCTACTAAAAATTATGAGATATTTAGTGAATGCAAAATTATTGCACTCTTACCGAGGCGTAGATGGTGGATTTACATTGGCCAAAAAGCCTAAAGATATTAGTTTGTATGATGTGGTAACAGCGGTAGAAGGAGACACATATTTACAACATTGTTTATATGACTCTGAAAGTTGCTCTCGTGGCTGCCATGGTCAATGCGCCGTACAAGAGGCAGTTGGTAAAATTCAAGCTGTACTAATACAAGAGTTAAAAAATGTTGATTTCGAAACGTTAGCAAAACGTGAGCGTTCGATTCAAATATCATTGCACCATGTGGTATAAATTGTATTCAAGTGAGGAGGAATTAACATGATGGATGCAGTCTTGTTAGCTCGTTTTCAATTTGCATTGACAACGATCTATCATTGGCTCTTCGTTCCGTTTACGCTAGGTATGACAGTATTAGTAGCAATACTAGAAATTACTTATGTGCGTACGAAAAACGAAGTGTACAAAAAAATGGCAAAGTTTTGGGGAAAATTATTCTTAATTAACTTTGCAATGGGTGTTGTAACAGGTATCGTTCAAGAGTTCCATTTTGGAATGAACTGGGCGGAATACTCTCGCTTCATGGGAGATATCTTCGGAGCTCCTTTGGCGTTAGAAGCCTTAACAGCCTTTTTCTTAGAGTCCACTTTTATGGGGGCTTGGATTTTTGGTTGGGATAAATTATCCCCTAAAGCACATGCATTTGTAGCAGTGTTGGTAGCTATCGGAAGTAACTTATCCGCATTCTGGATTTTAGTAGCGAACTCATTTATGCAACATCCAGTTGGATATGCACTTCGTAATGGCCGTGCAGAAATGGATTCCTTTGCGGCTATCCTACAAAATGGGTATTTACCAGGTCAATATTTGCACATCTTTACAGATGGTATCTTAACAGCAGGTGTTATCATTGCTTCTGTTAGTGCATGGCATTTATTGAAGAATAATCACGTAGATTTTTACTCTAAATCTATTAAGTTTGGTTTAGGTGCAGCAGTAATTGGTGGTTTATTAGTTAGTGGCGCAGGTCACTTCCAAGGCCAAACAGTAGCCAAATTACAACCAATGAAAGTAGCTGCTTTTGAAGCATTGTGGGAAACACATGATCCAGCTCCATTTGCTATCGTTGCTGGCATTGACCAAGATGGCAAAAAGAACAATTTTGAAATTGGTGTACCAGGGGCGCTATCCTTTGTAGTTCATGATTCTTTCAAAGGCGAAGTAAAAGGTATCAATGACCTTCAAAAAGAAGCAGAACTAAAACACGGTGCAGGCGATTATGTGCCACATGTAACATCTATGTTCTGGTCTTTCCGTGTGATGATTTTAGCAGGTATCTTGATGCTTGTTACATCTATCGTAGGTTACTACTTGCATATGAAAGGCAAATTGCTTAATAACAAAGCAGCCTTAAAAGCGATTTATCATATGTTAGCCCTTCCATTCATTGCGAACTCCACAGGCTGGTATGTAGCAGAAGCGGGTCGTCAACCTTGGCTTGTATATGGCTTACAAAAAACGGCGGATGGTGCATCTAAAGTGGTAACAGCCCCAGAAATCTGGACAACAATTATCGGTTTTACAGCTGTATACGTAGTCATGGCAATTGCCGCAATCTACTTGGCAGTAAAACATATTCAAGCGGGGCCAGCGGGTAACCCAGCTCATGATGTGGTTGAACAAGAGGAGGCTACATTATGGAAATAATTACAAATAACTTAGAATTAATTTGGTTCATCTTAGTAGGTGTTTTATTTACGGGATTCTTTATTTTAGAAGGTCTTGACTATGGTGTAGGCATGTGGCTCCCATTCTTGGGTAAAACAGACCGTGAACGCCGCCAATTAATCAATACTATCGGTCCTGTATGGGACGGTAACCAAGTATGGATGCTCACCGCTGGTGGTGCTATGTTTGCATCCTTCCCACAAGTATATGCTACCTTATTCAGTGGTTTCTACTTGGCATTGTTCTTGATGTTAGCAGCGTTAATCGCTCGTGGGGTATCTTTTGACTTCCGCAGTAAAGATAAAAGCCCAACATGGCGTGCTGCTTTCGACTGGTGCATTTTCTTTGGATCTGCTATCCCAGCACTTCTTTGGGGTGTTACAGTAGGTAACTTGATCCAAGGTACACCTATCGATAAAGATATGAACTTTGTAGGTGGGTTCTTAGATTTATTGAGCGTATACACGATTCTTTGTGGCGTTGCCTTCGTGTGCGTATTCTTGTACCATGGTGCTTTATATGCATCCGTGAAAACAACAGGGGACATCTCTGAACGCGCTCGTGCAGCTGCATTAGTAGAAGGTGTGATTACAGCAGTAGGTGCGTTGGTATTGGTAGGAGCTACCTATGTGTACACAGACCTATTCAACAGCACATTAGCTACCGTAGCATTTGCATTAGCTATTCTTAGCTTCTTAGTATCTTGGGGCTTTACACGTGCTCGCCAAACAGGTAAAGGTTTCGTGTTCAGTGCATTGACAATTCTATTTGTAACCCTTGCGTACTTTGCAGGATTGTTCCCTCGTATCATGGTATCTAGCATTGATCCAGCGTACAGCTTAACAATCATGAATGCTGCATCCTCTACGTATACATTAACATTGATGACAATCGTAGCGTGCATCTTCGTACCAATCGTATTGGCGTACCAAGCATGGGCATACTACTATTTCCGTCATCGTGTTACACAAGATGACTTACACTATTAATCTATAGTGATTTTAAAAGGGGCGTGATTACACGTCCCTTTTCTTGCATATGATAAGAATCGACTAACACGTATTCTGGAAAGGAGGTCCGATGATTCATCCCTTTGCTTGGCAATTAGTGAAATTGCATCCTCGTTCCTATGGAGGATTACTATTGTTTACCTTGCTTGGCACGGTAGCAACGTTAGGGCAAGCATATGCTTTTGCTTGTATTATTGATAGGCTAGTAGTACAAGGTGGAGATATATCTTTTGATTATATACTAGGATTAATGTTAATGATTTTTCTACGTATGGTTTGTACCCATGGAGAGCAGTGGTTGCGAGATCATATTGCAAGTGCAGTTCATGAGGACCTACGCAATCGTGTGCTACACCATATGTTATCTCAAGGGGTACGTCAATCCGAGAGTGCTGGTTCTATCACACATATATTGACTGATGGGTTAGATCATGTAGATGCTTATATGAGTCAATATATTCCACAAGCATTATATGCTGTATTGATTCCACTTATATTGTCTATTGCTATTATTAATTCTATCTCTTGGATTGGTTGGATTTTATTGCTAACCTACCCTTTGATTCCTTTTTTTATGATTCTCATTGGTAAGGAAGCAGATAAACTAAATAAGCAGCAATGGGAACGAATGCAATTCTTAGGAGGATATTTCCTTGACGTATTACAAGGTTTAACAACACTGAAAGTATTTGGTCGTGCCAAAGAACAGATTCATGTGATAGGTCGTTTATCTGGAGAGTTTCGCGATGCTACATTAAAGGTATTGCGTATCGCCTTTTTGTCTGCCTTAGTGTTAGAATTAATCGGTACAATAAGTACAGCCATGATTGCTGTCTACTTAGGGGTATCCTTAGTATATGGGGAAGTAGAGTTTTTACCAGCTTTCTTTATTTTGCTACTAGCACCAGATTTCTATGCTCCCCTACGACAGTTGGGATCTGCATTTCATACGGGTTTATCAGGTAAAGTGAGCCTTACAGCAGTGGAGGAGTATGTAACATCAGGTGTAGAAGTAATTCATACAGGTCAGAAAACACTTAAGGATCCGATTCAAACTATTGAGTTTCGGGATGTGGCATACGAATATGAAGAAGATCATGTAGGCTTAGCCACTTTTACAGGTGTATTGGAACGTGGCCGTTCTTATATGCTAGTTGGTGAAAGTGGAGCGGGTAAAACTACTATATCTAATGTGCTCATGCAATTATTAACGCCTACTAAGGGCCAAGTGACCGTAGATGGTTATGATTTACAAACCTTAGACAGTCAATGGTACCATGAGCAGATTGCGTATCTTAGTCAAACCCCATATATTATGAGTGGTACCTTACGGGAGAACTTACAATTTGGATTACCGGCGACTGATGAAACCTTATGGCAGGTTCTAGAACAAGTACAGCTAGCTGACTTTGTAGCTACTTTACCAAAGGGATTAGATACATTGATTGGAGAAGGTGGCTACGGATTGTCCGGTGGACAACGCCAACGATTAGCCTTAGGACGGACCTTGTTACGACCAGCACAAATCCTTATTCTTGACGAAGTAACAGCTCATTTAGATGTGGAAACTGAGCATCTAATTATGCAGGTATTGCATCAGTATGGGCAAGATAAAATCGTCTTGTATGTGGGGCATCGTGTGCAAACTATGAAGTATGTGGACATTTTATTTGTGATGCAAGAAGGGCGATTAGTAGAATCTGGTAGTTATAGAGACTTAATCGCACAAAATGGATATTTTACATCCCTAGTGAATACCTATAGTAATCCTGTGATGCGAAAGGTAGTGGAGGAGACACTAAAGTCAGAATCTCCTAATCCAGCATTAGGAGCAGACTATGGCAGTGGCGATACATCGTACGATAAAGTGCGACAAGTTGAAATAGAAATGTTACATAATACACATGCATCGAATGTTAAAGAGCATAATACCATGGGAAATACGCAACAGAATATTCGCCGAGGCTTATGGTCACTCTGGAAGTTACTATCTGGGCATAAAGCCTTGCTAGTGGGTAGTGTAGTTTTTGCTATGGCTACGGTGCTCATGAATATTGGCTTACTTACTACGTCCACATGGCTCATAACGAAAGCCTCAGAGCATCCTCTATTGGTGGTGTTGAGCTTGGCAATTGTTGGAGTACGATTCTTTGGGATTAGCCGTGCCATCTGTCGGTATGGGGAACGTTATGTGTCGCATTCTATGGCTTTCCAAGGTTTATACGAATTGCGTATTGCCTTCTTTAAAAGATTAGAACCATTGGTGCCACGGATCTTTCAATCTATGAAAATGGGGGACCTCCTAGGACGGATTATGGCAGATATTGAGACGCTACAGTTTTTTTATTTGCGCACCTTAGTGCCTAGTTTGTCCTTCCTCGTTATTACAGTGCTAGGCTGTATCATAGGATACCAATTGCATCCGATAGTAGCTATGGTGATTGCATTGTACAGTATTCTTGTAGGCGTAGTGCTGCCAATGATCATTACCTATGTGCTACGGCAAGTCCCACCTATGCGATTACATACAAGAGGGCGTATGAAAGAGGAACTCATCGAATCTATTCATGGTGTGGTAGATATTATTATGAGTCATCAAGAAAAACGATTTGTACAGTCTATGAAAGCATCTTTTCGTGATTTTGATGGTTGGCAGAGTCTATGGAATCGTGGCGTTCGTTGGAATCAGACTATCCTCTTAGGGTTAGCACAATCTGCCTTATTAGTAGGGATTATTGTTGGCCTATGGGTAATTGATGGCATTACCTACGGACCGCTATGGGTGGCGGTTATCGCTATTGGATTGCAGTCCTACTTTGAAACCTTACAACCTATGACAGAAGCATCCTTGCATGGCTATGAAAGCGCTTTAGCTATGGAGCGATTGGAACAGCTAGACGATCGATCAGGACAGGAGAAAACATCATTAGAAAGCATGAACCATCAGAGTTCCATAGACGTGGATAAAACAGTATCTCCGATGATTCGTATGCAAGCTCTATCCTTTGCTTATGATGTACTGCCTATTTACGAGGAATTAGAATTGTCCATTCAAAAAGGTGAGAAAGTGGCTATTGTAGGTCCTAGTGGGTCCGGTAAAAGCACATTGTTTGCACTGTTACAAGGATGGTATGCATACAGTGGTACTATCTTTATTGATGGAGTTGATACAAGGGCACTTTCAGAGGAAGAATTGCAATCGTATATGGCATATGCTACCCAAGATATCTATATATTCCATGCTACAATTGGCGATAACATCCGATTGGCTAAGCCGAGTGCTACAGATGACGACATTTGGCAAGCCTTAGAAGCGGTGCAATTGGCGGACTGGGTACGGACATTACCAAAAGGTTTGCGCACCATGGTCGGTCAAGGGGGCATGGGTCTCAGTGGTGGACAACGACAACGCCTTGGTATGGCACGCTTGTATTTACGTGATGCAGAGATTTTGCTTTTGGATGAGCCACTAGAAGGATTAGATCAAGTCACAAGGCACTTGGTACAAGATCAGTTGAGTACTTTGTTCCAAGGAAAAACTGTATTATACATTACACACCATATCGAACAACTTCATGAAATGGATCGTATTGTATTCTTAGAAGATGGACGCATTGTGGAAAGTGGAACTTATGAACGCTTATTAGCTTTACAAGGTCGATTCTACGAATACCATCGATTGAGCATGGAACGCATTTAGTATAGGTGGGGCTTTTCTTTCATTTGTAAGGGGACTATGATATAATTGTGATAACTATGAAAGTGTATCACTTAGATTCAGATAACCTACTAGATAGGAGATATATATGGGACAATTAGTTACAAAGCTGTTGAAATTAGCCAATACTGTAACTACACAAACACATATAGAAGCCCCACGTTTACCAGAGCAACTAGAAGATGGAAATACGCTGTACGATCATCGTATGCTATCCATTGAGGAAGAAGCGGTGAACCGTAAGATGCGATCTGTGGTGCGTAATCATTGGTTCTTTCATTCCATTATTTTTGAATTTGAACCAAACAATAAGGTATTCATGAATGTCATCACGAAATTGGGGAATGTCATCAATGTAGAATTTGATATTGATGATATTTGGTTTGATGATTATACATCTACCATTCAGCTTAAATTAGATGTAGCCAATGTAGATATGGGTGGTTTATTTTTAAATATCATTACTCATATTTTGGGAAATTGGAGTTTGCATGTATTAGGGATGTTTTTTAATCCTTTCAGCATCGGTGATGATACATCATCTATGCGTTTAGAAAAGAAAGGTATTATTCGATTTGACTTGTCACCGGATAGCCCTGTACGAGAGTTTATTCCTTGGCCACAGCGACCAAAAGATAGCGTAGGGCCGGTGCTATTAACAGCCATCAGATCGGGACAATCTGTGCTGCAAGTGGAGTATTATGCATTCCATCAGAAGTTAGAAACCTATTTAGCTCCTGAAATGCCGGTAAAAACGAACTGGGTTCGCTCCATTGACATGGCGGCAGCTTTGTTAATGCCCATAGGGGTTTGGGTGAGCTTTATTATCTTGAACCATTACTTACCACATGAAGAGCTACAGGACTTTTCTTTCTCTACGTATTTCTTTATTTCCTTGAGCATTTTGCTATTCAGTTTTGTGGTCATGAATATTCCTCGTTATATTTACATGTATTTTGAAACGAGGAAAAAATGGCAATCTGTATTTGTGAGCAATAATATTAAGATCCAGATGCGACGATTACAACGACGTATTGCTATGCAGAAGCAGGCTTTAGAGAATGATAAAAATGTTATGAAACGACAAGAACACATCGTGGAAATGTTGATGCAAATACGAGATAAACGATTCTTGGCACATCGATTGAAAGTGGCTGATGAAGACCGGGATCGGAAACAAAAAGTAAAGTTTATCATAGCCTATGTGCTGTGTACGTTCCTCGAATGGATGCTCCTTATACACTAAGCACTTATACTAGAAATGGTTAGGAGGGATATGTGAGACATAAAAACATGCTGCCGCAAATTGTTTTTATGTCTCACATATCCCTCCTTTTCAAATGTAGTAAGTGCTGAGGTATGCGTCGCATGGGAGCATGCTGTCGCAAATTGTTTTTTACAGACATATATCCCCCTTTTTTTATACAGTCAGTGCTGAGGTAGGCGTCGCAAAGGAGTATGCAGTAGTAAATGGAATATAAAAGGGACTGTACTTAGTGTTGATGCACTTGGTACAGTCCTTTGTTTATTTTTTAACGTCTGGGACGTTGGTTGGGTTTGCTTTGAATGGTGTTTTCACCGGTGTGGATTTGCTTGGTTCTGGGGCCTCTATATTGGGATGTTCCCACTCTAGTTGCATGATGCGGAACTGGTGTTGGTTGGCGAAACGTTTGAGCTGCCAGTTGTCACGTTCTAGTTCTTTTAGTCGTTCTCCGTGAGAGTTACTGATGTTTTCTAGGTTGGTCAAGCGATAGTGAAATGTATCGCTATGTTCCATGGTATGCTCTGTGTCAACTCGTTCTTTCAGAGCGTTGATTTCTAGTTGTTGTGACACCATCCAATAGGTTGTGCTTAGCACGTAGAGGATAATCCAGAACAGTGGCCTCTTTAGGAGAGGACCTACTTTCAGAAGCAGATTATTCAGCTGTTTCATCATGGGTGTCGCCAGGAATCAATGGCAAGCGCGCCATCACAAAGTCTAACCATAAGCGGGAAGCATGAGATAGGTAATGTCCTTTTTTCCAAATAACGTGTAAAGTATGCATAATTTCAGGATTTACTAAAGGACGTACCACAACGCTAGATCCTACTTTTGTATTTTCATCTTCCGTAGGGCATAGACGACTAGGTAATAAAGCGATTGCTAAGTGAGCGGCTACGGTTTGTAACATCAAATCGCGTTGGCTAGTTTCAAATACAATATGTGGTTGGAAGCCAACAGACTTACAAGATTTTACAATTTCATCATGAAGGTTAAAATCATCTTTATGTAACACAAAAGATTGATCTGCTAATTGATCAAGAGAAATAGATTCTTCTAAGGCTAATGGATTATCTTTTGGTAAAATAACGCTTAAAGGATCACTCGTTAAATAGAATGAGTCAAATTCTTTTGAATTTGGTTTTGTACAGATAATCCCAACATCGATAAGACCTTCTTGGACAGAAATTTCTATTTTTTTAGAACCATGTTCATATAACTCTAATTCGATTTGAGGATAGGTTTGTTTAAACTCACCTAATAATTGTGCAAAGATTGGAGCGTCTGTAACTGGTGTAAACCAATTAATACAGAACCTTGTTCTAAGCGGAATTCGTTTTCGAAATCGATTTTTAAATGTTCAAACATGAATACAACACGTTTCGCATGCGTTAAAAAGATGGTGCCGCCATCAGTCATTTCAACAGATTTTGCATTACGAATGAATAACACAACACCTAGCTCGTCTTCTAATGCTTTTATAGTACGACTAATAGCAGATTGTGAAATGTGAAGATTTCTTGCGGCCTTGCTGAAACTTTTTTGATCCGCTACTTCTACGAAGTATTTTAAGTGATGAAAGTCCATAATGCACCTCTTAAATATGGTAATAACAAAAGCCCTCTTTTTTGGTATGCTATTTGAGCAATAAAGCATGTGTAAATGTAAATTGATAATCGCATAATTAGCAATGGATATAGTGTATATGGTATTGCGAAGTTCTCGTTCTCAATGTATAATGAAACCATAAGGCTATATCAATTTGTTCAAGAAGTAGAGTTACTACTTCACAAATTTGCAAAGAGGTACTATATAACTTATATATTATTACATTTTTGCAACATATGCAATCTTTTTAGAAATAAATGATTCATATTTCAAAAAACATTTTGATACTCAAGAGGGGAGGACTCATCCTGCGAGTGCACGGACAAGAGTCTATATACATCCCCCTATTTTGTATGTAACTACAAGTGTTAATTTTTATTTGCTTTAAGGAGGCTATTTTAACATGCGTAAAATGAAAACTATGGACGGCAACCAAGCTGCAGCACACGTAGCGTATGGTTTCTCTGAAGTGGCAGCTATTTACCCAATCACACCATCTTCTCCAATGCCAGAACATGTGGATGAATGGGCAGGACAAGGTCGTAAAAACTTGTTTGGTCATACTGTACAGGTTGTTGAAATGCAATCCGAAGCCGGCGCTGCAGCAGCAGTTCACGGTTCTTTACAAGCGGGCGCATTGACAACTACGTTCACATCTTCTCAAGGTCTATTATTAATGTTACCTAACTTGTACAAAGTGTCTGGTGAGTTACTTCCAGGTGTATTCCACGTAGCAGCTCGTGCTATCGCAGCGCAAGCATTGTCTATCTTTGGTGACCATCAAGACGTTATGGCAGCTCGTGCGGCTGGTTGTGCTATGTTAGCAGAATCCTCTGTACAAGAAGTTATGGATCTTGCTCCAGTTGCGCATTTAACAGCGTTAAAAACTCGCGTTCCTTTCATCAACTTCTTCGACGGTTTCCGTACTTCTCACGAAATCCAAAAAATCGAAGTATTAGAATACGATGAATTAAAACCTTTAGTGGACCAAGAAGCGTTAGAAGCATTCCGTCAACGTGCGTTGAACCCAGATGCTCCTGTAACTCGTGGTACTGCTGAAAACCCTGATATCTACTTCCAACATCGTGAAGCTTCTAACCCATTCTACTTAGAAGTTCCAAATGTAGTAGAACATTACATGCATGAAATCAACAAAATCACTGGTCGTAACTACCAATTGTTCAACTACTATGGTGATGAAGATGCAACTGACGTAATCGTAACAATGGGTTCCTCTGCACAAGTAGCTACTGAAACTGTAGATTACTTACGTGCACAAGGCCGTAAAGTTGGTTTCGTACAAGTTCACTTATTCCGTCCATTCGCGACAGATCGTTTTGTAGCGGCTCTTCCAAAAACTGTAGAACGCGTAGCAGTATTAGACCGTACAAAAGAACCAGGTGCGTTAGCTGAACCTTTATTCTTAGACGTTCAAGCAGCACTTGTTCAACACAATATTAATGCTAAAGTATTCGGCGGTCGTTATGGTCTTTCTTCTAAAGACGTAATCCCAGCTGACCTTGTAGCAGTATTCGATAACATGTTAGCAGAAGCTGGCAAACGTTTCTTCACATTGGGTATCAATGACGATGTAACTAACTTGTCCTTAAACCGTGCTGAAGGTGTATCCGTAAAAACTGAAGGTTTAACTGGATGTAAATTCTGGGGCTTCGGTTCTGACGGAACTGTAGGTGCTAACAAATCTGCTATCAAAATCATCGGTGACCATACAGATATGTATGCACAAGCATACTTCGACTATGACTCCAAAAAATCTGGTGGTGTGACAATGTCTCACTTACGTTTTGGTAAAAATCCAATCAACAAACCATACTTGGTAACTGAACCAGAATTTATCGCTTGTCATCGTCAATCTTATGTTCATGAATATGATCTTCTTCGTGGTATTAAAAAAGGCGGTACATTCTTATTGAACTGTACTTGGTCTCCAGAAGAATTAGCAGAAAAATTACCAGCAAAACTTCGTCGTACAATTGCTGAAAAAGAATTGAACTTCTACATCATCAATGCAGCGAAAATTGCAGCTGAAATTGGTTTGGGTGGCCGTATCAACATGGTTACACAAGCTGCGTTCTTCAAATTGACTGAAGATACAATCATTCCTATCGACAAAGCAGTAGAGTACTTAAAAGACTCCATTGAAAAAACATATGGTAAAAAAGGTGCTGACGTTGTTGCAATGAACAACAAAGCTGTTGATGAAGGCGTTGGGGCTCTTGTAAAAGTAGAAGTTCCAGCAGCATGGAAAGATGCAAAAGATTCCGAAGATACTTTCGAAAAATCTTCTTGCACAACTTGCCCAAGCTATGTGGCTAACATTGCAAAACCTGTTAATGCACAAGCTGGTTATGATTTACCAGTATCCGCTTTCACAGGCTATGAAGATGGTACATTACCTTCTGGTACTGCAGCATTCGAAAAACGTGGTGCCGCTTTATTCGTTCCTCACTGGATCAAAGAAAACTGTATCCAATGTAACCAATGTTCCTTCGTATGTCCACATGCGACTATCCGTCCTGTATTAGCGACAGCAGAAGAAGCAGCAGCAGGTCCTGAAAACTTTGAAACAATCCCAGAAATGATGACTAAAGGTGAATTGCAATTCCGTATTGCAGTATCTCCATTAGACTGCTTAGGTTGCGGTAACTGTGTAAACATTTGTCCAGCTCCTAAAGGAAAAGCAATCGAAATGCGCCCTATCGATGGCGAATTAGAATTTGCTCCAGCTTGGGATTATGGTGTAGCATTACCAACTAAATCTCACCCAATGAAACAAGAAACTGTAAAAGGTTCCCAATTCAAAACTCCATTGCTTGAGTTCTCCGGTGCTTGCGCAGGTTGTGGTGAAACTCCATATGCTAAATTGATTACTCAATTGTTCGGTGACCGTATGATGATTGCTAATGCAACAGGTTGTTCCTCCATTTGGGGTGCATCTATGCCGGCATCTCCATACACTAAAAACCAACAAGGCCAAGGTCCTGCATGGGCTAACTCCTTATTCGAGGATAACGCTGAGTTTGGTTACGGTATGTTCATCGGTACTGAAAAAATCCGTACACAATTAGCTGAAACTGTAGCTTCCATCGCTGAAACTGCTGATGAAGCAACTAAACAAGTTCTTGACTTATGGTTAGAAAAACGTCTTCAAGGCGAAGGTACTCGTGACCGCGCTAAAGCTGTGATCGATGCTCTTTCCAAAGTAGAACAAACAGAAGCTGTAAAAGAAGTATTGGCTAAAAAACAATACCTTGTAAAACGTTCCCAATGGATCTTTGGTGGTGATGGTTGGGCATACGATATCGGTTTCGGTGGACTTGACCATGTATTGGCTTCCGGCGAAGACGTTAACGTATTCGTATTCGATACAGAAGTATACTCCAACACTGGCGGTCAAGCATCTAAATCTACTCGCGTAGGTGCGGTTGCTCAATTCGCTGCGCAAGGTAAACGTACAAACAAAAAAGACCTTGGTATGATTGCTATGACATATGGCAACATCTATGTGGCTCAAGTTGGTATGGGTGCTGACATGAACCAATTGATGAAAGCATTGGCAGAAGCTGAAGCATATCCAGGTCCATCCCTAATCATCGCTTACGCTCCATGTATCAACCATGGTATTAAAGGTGGTATGGGTAATGCACAAGCTGAAACTAAACAAGCTGTTGCATCCGGTTACTGGGATCTATACCGTTACAACCCAGCATTAAAAGCACAAGGCAAAAATCCATTCAGCCTTGATTCCAAAGAACCTGATTACGAATTATTCGATTCCTTCTTAGGAAAAGAAGTTCGTTACACATCTTTGGGTAAAGCAGTTCCTGCAATGAGCAAAGAATTGTTAGAAATCAACAAACAATTAGCTAAAGAACGCCGTCAATCCTATGTTCGTTTACAAAAAGGGTTTGAAGACGAATTACAAGGCTAATCAATAGCGAACGTAATATGGAAAGGCTCTCCTTCGGGAGGGCCTTTTTATCAGTTTGTATGAAGGTAAATTTCTTTTATAACATGGTAGTAATTTTACAAGGTATATTGCTGGAAAGTTGCAGATAATATATAAAGTTAAAGGGAGAATTCTTGACAAATAAGAATTAATAGCGTATACTAATTAGGTATTAACAAGTAGAAACCATCCGTTTCTCACCTGATGTCATGAAATGTTGGGTACAGATAGTTATAAACTATGCTCGGGTGGCCTTGTGCCATCCGATTTTTTTATCCCTTTGGAGGTGACTAGTATTAGCAAAGATACACCGCGTATTAATGAAGAAATCCGTGCTCGCGAAGTTCGTGTCGTAAGTGCAGATAATGATCAGTTAGGTATTATGTCTGTTCGTGATGCTTTAGCTATGGCAGAAGAACAACATTTAGATCTAGTAGAAGTAGCCCCTAATGGTAAACCACCAGTTTGTCGCATTATGAACTATGGTAAATACCGTTATGAGCAACAAAAACGCGAAAAAGAAGCAAAGAAGAAGCAAAAAACTTTCACATTGAAAGAAGTTAAGCTTCGTCCTCACATCGAAGATCATGATTTTTATGTAAAACTTAAAAATGCAGCTAAATTCTTAGGTGATGGTAATAAAGTTAAGGTAACGATCATGTTCCGCGGTCGTGAATTGAGCCACCCAGAATTGGGGCTTAATGTGCTGACTCGTTTTGCTGGTGAATTAACTGACCAAGCGGTTGTTGAAAAAGAAGCGAAACTAGAAGGCCGAAACATGACAATGATTTTAGCTAAAAAAGGTAATTAGGAGGAAGAATAATGCCAAAGATTAAAACTCGTCGCGCAGCGGCTAAACGTTTCCAAGTAACAGGTAGTGGTGAATTCAAACGTGCAAAAGCTTTCAAAAGCCATATTTTAGAGAAAAAATCTCCAGCACGTAAACGTAATCTTCGTAAAGCTACATTGGTTAGCAAATCTGACTACAAACGCGTAGTGAAATGCTTACCATACGCATAAGATGCAAATATTTTAGTAACATATAACGATATTGGAGGAATACAATAATGGCAAGAGTAAAAACAGGCGTAACAGCGCATGCACGTCATAAAAAAATCTTAAAATTAGCTAAAGGTTACCGCGGTACACGTTCTCGCTTATTCAAAAAAGCAAACGAATCCGTAATGAAAGCATTATACTATGCTCGTCGTGACCGTCGTGCTAAAAAACGTGAGTTCCGTAAATTATGGATCGCTCGTATCAATGCAGCAAGCCGTATGAATGGTTTATCCTACAGCCGTTTCATCGCTGGTTTAACAAAAGCTGGTGTGGAAATCAACCGTAAAATGTTGGCTGACTTGGCAGTACATGATGCAGCTGCATTCGCGAAATTAGTAGAAATTGCTAAAAACGCGTAAAATAAATAGATAATGACCTATATAATAGGTTGTGTATAGAAGAACAGTCCTTTTGGGCTGTTCTTTTTTGCTACCTTTCAGAATGTTTAGTTGATATTGCTACATAGAGTGATAGAGATATATAAATGATAGTAGCAGTTAGCAATATATCTATAAAAAATACCCTTGAAAGTGATCCTTCAAGGGTATATTAATATATTTTTGTTAATTATCTAAAGAATCGTCCCACCACAGGTAATCGAGCTCCATCGTTTTTATTTAAACCTTTCAGCACAATCATGATAGCTACATAGATGAGTGCACCTATAATAGCGGTGATCATAATGTTAAAGAAGGTAGGGATATTTCCTTGTAAGAGTGGATAAAAATAGTACATGGCTACGCCCATGATAGAGGCGGAGATAATATTTTTTCCTAACAAGATAAGGTCGATAAAGTATCCTGTGTGACGATGAATCCAGATGAGATTCAATAGAGCAGCAAAACCAATATCGGCTACAGTAGCGTAAGCAGCGCCGCCAATACCTAAGGCAGGGATAGCTGTTAACTCCCAGTTTAAGATGACTTTTACAATGGCTGCGATTCCCATGTTGATGACAGGAATACGTGGTTTTCCCAAACCTTGCAAGATACCTGTCGTCACTTGGTGAAGACCTAAAAAGAAGATGGCCCACGCTAAGATTTGCGTTGCTTCGGCTGCACGTGGTGCGTTATAAATAGTGGATACTACTGGTTCTGCCAAAACGTATAGCATCACCGTGAAAGGAATCGTTGCTACGAAGGTTAACCGCATAGAACCTGCCGTGCGATAGTAGACTTGTTTTATATCTTTAATGGATACAGCATTGGAAACAGCTGGCACAATGCTTGTGGCAATGGCCGCCGTAATGATGGTTGCCAAGTTGATAAGAGGCACTGCCATGCCTGATAAATATCCGTATAGTTCCGTAGCTTCATGGAGCGGATACCCGATATCGATCAATCGTCTTGGGATAATCGCTACATCTAACATGGCTACAATAGGCAGCATCATGCTAGCTAAAGCGATAGGAATGGACAAGTTGATTAAACGACGAATGATAGACTTGGAACTTTCAGGTGGTTCTGTAGTTATCATCGGTTCGTCTAATTGTTTTGGTAGGCGATAGTAATAGTACATGAGTACCACTAAGGCACCGACCGCTCCGATACCAGCGCCTAGGCTAGCCCCACCGGCAGCTACATCTAATCCATAAGGGAGTAAAATGTATGCAGCTCCAAGCATGACCACCACACGCAGTAATTGTTCTACAATTTGGCTGATCGCCGTAGGAGTCATCATTTGCCATCCTTGTAAGTAGCCTCGATAGCAAGAAATGAGGGTGACGAAGAAGACTGCTGGTGATAGAGCAATTAAAGAATAGTAGGCTCTTGGGTCTGTAATGAAATTAATGTCAATAAGCCATTGGGCAGAACCGTAGACGGCAATACTGAACAATAGGCCGAGGACAAATAGCATTTTAAAAGAAATAGAAAAAACCTTCTGGGCTCCTAATACATCATATTTTGCTAATTTTTCCGCGGTCATAATGGAAATGGCAATAGGGATTCCTGCACTAGATAGCTGCAGAGCCAATAAGTACGCCGGAAATGCCATTTGGTAGATACCGATACCTTCACCACTAAGAACACGGGATAAAAAAATCCAGTTCAAGCTACCAATAGCTTTTACCACAAATCCCGCAATCGTCAAGATGAGTGTACCTTGTAAAAATCGATTAACCATGATATCTCCTATACTGAAAGATTCGATTGAATCTATGAAAGACTTACTTTTAATTGTACCATAGAATCAGTACTCTCTCAATAAGATTGACTACATTTGAGAACATAGATTTTTCTTGAATCGCTCTAGTAGATACGGTATAATAACTATATATAGTCATTAATAATGTATTTAATTATATACTACAAGGAGGCCCATTATGCCATTAGTATCTACAAAAGAGATGTTTGAAAAAGCCTATGCTGGCGGCTATGCAATTGGTGCGTTCAATGTAAACGACATGGAAATTATCCAAGGTATTGTGGATGCGGCGAAAGTGGAGCAAGCACCATTGATTTTGCAAGTTTCTGCAGGAGCGCGTAAATATGCAAAACCTGTATACTTAACAAAACTGGTGGAAGCAGCTTTAATCGATACAGACCTTCCTATTGCTTTGCATTTGGATCATGGTGATGATTTTGAAATTTGTAAAGACTGCATCGATAGCGGATTTACTTCTGTTATGATTGATGGCTCTAAACATCCTTTTGAAAAAAATGTAGAATTGACAGCTCGTGTAGTGGAATATGCTCATAAACATGGCGTTGTAGTAGAAGGTGAGTTAGGTCGTTTAGCAGGTGTGGAAGATGACGTAAACGTTAGCGAGAAAGATGCGTTGTTTACCGATCCAGAGGAAGCCGCTGAATTCGTTCGTTTAACTGGCGTTGATTCCTTGGCGATTGCTATCGGTACAAGCCATGGTGCTTATAAATTTAAAGGCACTCCATACTTAGATTTTGGTCGTTTACAACGAGTAGGTGAATTATTGCCGAACTTCCCAATCGTATTGCATGGTGCATCTTCTGTACCACAAGCATTCGTTGAAAAATGTAACTCCTTTGGTGGTGCTATCCCAGGCGCACAAGGGGTGCCTGAAGATATGCTTCGTAAAGCAGCCACAATGGCAGTGTGCAAAATTAACATCGACACAGACTTGCGCTTAGCTATGACTGCAAGCATTCGTGAAGTATTAGCAAACAATCCTGCTGAATTTGACCCTCGTAAATACTTGGGACCTGGCCGTGAGGCTATCCAAGCTATGGTGCAACATAAAATTAAAAATGTATTAGGTTGCAACAACAAAATTTAATTTGATTTGAGAAAAGCTGGCATGCTCTTAGAGTATGTCAGTTTTTTTGTTATGGAATTTTATTAAAATACTCTGGTAATGGTGCTTGCAATGACATCCACTCTTGTGTCATAGGATGGATAAAATGTAGTTCTGTGGCATGGAGGCATTGTTTGGTTTGCCACGTTAAGGAGCCTCCATATAAATCATCGCCTGCGAGTGGGTATCCTAAAGCACTAAGGTGGACTCTGATCTGGTGAGTTCGTCCTGTGTGCAGATAACAGCGTACATGAGTATGATGTGGATGCTGTCGAACTACAGTGATATCTGTATGGGCAGGTTGCCCTAGTGGATGAGCACAACGTTCAATAATGCTACCCTCTAAGCGAGCAATAGGGAAATGAATGGATAACTTACTGATAGGAATAATACCATCGGTTATAGCATCGTACACTTTTTGAATACGTGTATGCTGCTTGATGAAAGCATGTTGAACCAAGGCATTCTTAGCAATGATAACGAGACCAGAGGTGTCCTTATCTAGTCGATGGATAGGGTGAAAGCTAGCGTTCATACCTTGTTTTTCAAAGTATGCTAATACGCCGTTGGCAAGTGTGTGGTATCTTTCAGAGGAAGTAGGATGCATAAGCATGTCTGCAGGTTTATTGATGACCAGCAGATGGTTGTCCTCAAAGACAATGTCTAAGTCCATAGGGGTAGGGTCGATGTGTGATGTTTTAGTGAGGTGAACTTTTACGGAATCACCTGGATGTAGTAAGGTATCCCAAGTGGCGGTTTTGTCATTCACAAGGAACGAGCCTTCACGACGAAGACGACGGCGCATAGCTTGTGATACCTTTTGCTCTCGGATGGCTTGATTCATGGAGCATGAAGCATGATCTAATGAAAGTGTGAAATATAAAATAGGTTGCATAGATGTCCTTGTAGTTGAGTAAATTATATATGTATCCAAATGTAGATTATATAATTTATCATATCATAGAAAGTGATAATATGGTCAATGATTACAAAAAATATATACATATTCCGTCTTACAGACAAAAGTTGTATATTTAGTTTTTTATGTTCGTATACTTCTTTCAAGAATTTTACCAATAACCTATGTTTATTGGTAGAAAATTTCAACGTTTAGGAGTATAATGAGGTATACAAATGTCTATTCCTAATGGTAGTAATACTGGAATATGCAAAGTTGAGGAGGGATTATGATGAAACAAATACGCTCGCTATTAGTAGCAAACCGTGGTGAAATCGCTATTCGTGTACTTCGTGCATGTAACGAAATGGGCATTCGCACAGTGGCTATTTACTCTAACGAAGATGCACTTTCATTACATCGCAATCAAGCAGATGAATCTTATTTAGTAGGGGAAGGTAAAAAACCTGTAGATGCATACTTAGATATTGAAGATATTATTCGTATTGCGAAGGAACATGACGTAGATGCGATCCATCCAGGGTATGGCTTCTTATCTGAAAATGCACATTTTGCACAACGTTGTGAAGAAGAAGGGATTACGTTCATCGGACCTAAAGTAGAACATTTAGTGATGTTCGGTGATAAAGTAAATGCTCGTATTCAAGCCAAAAAAGCAGATATACCGATGATTCCTGGCAGTGATGGTCCATTGAAAGACTTTGCAGAATTAGAAGCATTTGCTGAGAAATATGGCTATCCATTGATGATCAAAGCCGTGAATGGCGGTGGTGGTCGTGGTATGCGTGAAGTAACAAAATATGAAGAACTTCGCGATGCTTATGATCGTGCAAAATCTGAAGCAAAAATGGCTTTTGGCGATGATGATGTGTACGTAGAAAAATTAATTGTAGAGCCAAAACATATCGAAGTCCAAATTATCGGTGATGAACATGGCAATATCGTACATTTACATGAACGGGATTGTTCTATCCAACGTCGACATCAAAAAGTAGTAGAGGTGGCGCCAGCCTTTGCGTTATCCCGTGATTTGCGTGACCGTATTTGTGCAGCCGCTGTAAAAATCATGAAACATGTGAACTATGTCAGCGCTGGTACGGTAGAATTCTTGGTAACTGCCGATGGAAACTTTTATTTCATTGAAGTCAACCCTCGTATCCAAGTAGAACATACAGTGACAGAAATGATCACAGGTATCGATATTGTACATACGCAAATTCGCATTGCCGAAGGTCACGATTTACACAGTGAAGCAGTGGCAATTCCTGCACAAGAAAATATCCGTTGTGAAGGGGTAGCTATCCAATGTCGTATTACTACAGAAGATCCAAATAACAACTTTATGCCAGACACTGGTAAATTAATTACGTACCGTAGTTCTGGTGGTTTCGGTATTCGTTTGGACGGCGGTAATGCTTTCACAGGCGCTGTCATTACACCATACTATGATTCCTTGCTAGTAAAAGCTACATCTTGGGCGTTGTCCACAGAAGAAGCTATCCGTAAAATGTTGCGTTGCTTGCGGGAGTTCCGTATTCGTGGTGTAAAAACGAATGTGCACTTCTTGGTGAATGTATTAGAACATGAAGTGTTCCAATCTGGGGATTACAATGTTCATTTTATTGATGAGCACCCAGAATTATTTAAATTAAGACACGCTAAAGATAGAGGTACAAAACTGCTTCGCTACATCGCTGATGTAACTGTCAATGGTTACAATGGACATAAAGAAGAAGTACCAACATTTGAACCTCTCATTATGCCGTCTAATGTACCAGGTGCACCAGCAGCAGGTACAAAACAAAAATTGGATGAATTAGGACCAGAAAAATTCTCTAAATGGGTTCAAGAACAACCAAAAGTATTGTTTACAGATACCACATGGCGTGATGCGCATCAATCTTTATTTGCGACTCGTTTGCGTACAGCTGATATGGCTCGTGTGGCTGGTCGTGTTGCGAAGGGATTGCCTAACTTGTTCTCCCTAGAATGTTGGGGCGGCGCTACTTTTGATGTGGCGTATCGTTTCTTGCATGAAGATCCATGGGAACGGTTACGTATGTTCCGTGAACAAGTTCCAAATATTTTGTTACAAATGTTACTTCGTGGTTCCAATGCAGTGGGATACACAAGCTATGCAGATAATGTGGTGCGTGAATTTATCCGATTGGCTGGTAAAAATGGTATCGATATATTCCGTATCTTCGACAGCTTAAATAGCTTAGATAATATGAAAGTAGCCATCGATGAAGTTCGTAATCAAGGTAAAGTAGCAGAAGTGGCTTTATGCTATACAGGAGATATTTTAGATCCTCGTCGTGATAAATATAATTTGGCATATTATGTCAATATGGGTAAAGAACTGGCAGCAGCAGGAGCTAATATTTTGGCTATCAAAGATATGGCTGGTTTATTAAAACCTCAAGCAGCGTATAATTTAGTAAGTGCATTAAAAGATGCCGTAGACTTACCAATTCATTTACATACCCATGAAGGTTCTGGCAATGCTATATACTCCTATGGCCGTGCGGTAGATGCAGGAGTAGATATTATCGACTTAGCATATTCTGCTTTTGCCAATGGTACAAGTCAACCTAGCATGAGCTCCATGTACTATGGTTTGACTGGACATGATCGTCAACCAACTATGAATGTAGCCTATATGGAAGAAGCATCCAACTACTTTGGATCTATTCGTCCGTACTACAAAGGAGTGGATCATACATCTTCTTACCCAAATACAACGGTATACCAACATGAAATGCCTGGTGGACAGTATTCTAACTTGCAACAACAAGCGAAAAGTGTGGGTCTTGGAGAGCGTTGGGAAGACATTAAACGTGTGTATCATGAAGTGAGCATGCTATTTGGTGATATCATCAAAGTAACACCATCTTCTAAAATTGTTGGCGATATGACTTTGTTCATGGTTCAAAATAATTTGACAGAACAAGATATCTACGACAAAGGGGATACATTGGACTTCCCACAATCTGTGGTGGAATTCTTCAAAGGCTACATTGGTACTCCATATTTGGGATTCCCAGAACGGTTGCAACAAATTGTCTTAAAAGGTGAAAAACCATTGAATGGACGTCCAGGTGCTATGTTGCCATCAGTTGATTTTGAGGCGGTTCGTAAAGAATTGGCTGAAAAAGGTGCAGGTACTACAGATGAAGATGTGATTGCTCACTGCTTATATTCTAAGGTATTTGCTGATTATAGCACGTTCAAACATGACTATTCCGATGTGAGTGTATTAGATACTCCAACTTTCTTCTTTGGTATGAAACGCGGTGAAAGCGTAGAAGTGACTATTGAACAAGGTAAAACATTGGTAATCAAATACATTCAAATGAGTGAAGCTGATGAAGATGGTACTCGCCATGTGTTATTTGAACTAAATGGTCAACCTAGAACGATTAAAATTCATGATAAACACATTAAAACAACTGGTGTAGTTCGTCATAAAGTGGATCCAACAAAACCAGGTGAAGTAGGTGCTACTTTATCCGGATCTGTGGTGAAAATTGTGGCACAAGTGGGTCAAGCTGTGAAAAAAGGTGATGCCCTTGTAGTTACAGAAGCGATGAAGATGGAGACTACTATTACAGCGCCAGTATCTGGTGTGGTAGGTGTCATCCATGTTCGTGAAGGTAGCCGTATTGAAAGTGGCGACTGCTTGTTAACTATTGAAGAACAAGCGCATGTAGCAAACTAGATGATACGATTTATATTGTCTCAGTATGTCAGATATATGCCAAGTTATGGTATAAATTATGATGTAGGCTATAGTTATAACATGCAAAAACAGGAGCAACTCTGTTGCTCCTGTTTATCATATCTGAGAGGGATATGGTGTAACTATCAGTTATATACGCGTATCCTATACATAGTTTTTTTATTATATATTTGATGTTTTATGATTGTATAGCTATAGTATTGAAATAAATAAGAAATATAAAAGGAGTGATTCTTATGGCATTTGTATTGCCAGAACGGTCTATTAGCAAAGGACCTAATTTCATTCGAGATGTGTTTGAACGGGGCGCAGGGATTCCTGGATTTATTAGTTTTGGGATAGGAAATCCAGCTGGTGAAGTGGTGCCAGTAGCGGAAATTCAAGCTGCCTTTGACTACATTGTACATACGAATCCATTAGAGATTTTACAATATGGTCCTATGCAAGGAGATGCGAAGTTAGCAGAGCAAACATTGCATCGTTTGGTACATGTGCATCATATGCCTACCCAAAACCAACAGTTGTTATTGTCCATCGGGGCAGGCCAAGATTTAGGGTTAGTACCTCGCACAGTGTGTGATGCTGGCGATGAAGTGTACATGGATGCCTATACGTTCACCAGTGCGATTAATGCGGTACGTAGTGTGGGAGCCAAAGCGGTAGGCATTCCTACCGATGGGGATGGTATGATTCCAGAAGCTTTGGAAGAAGCGGCAAAATCTGGAAAAGGTAAATATATCTATCTGATTCCTAACTTTCAAAACCCTACAGGTATTACTATGCCTTTAGAACGAAGAAAAGCCATTTATGAAATTGCAAAAGCTTATAATTTGTTTATTTACGAAGATGATCCGTATGGAGAAATTCGCTTTGGCGGTGAGCGAGTACCTACTTTCAAAGAAATGGATACGGATAATCGTGTGCTATATGCAGGGTCTTATTCTAAAACGATTTCTGCAGGATTGCGAGTTGGTTTTTTGTATGGTCCAAGCGAAGTAATCCAAGCTATCCAAGTGATGAAGAATAATTGTGATGGTCAAATGCCATTAGTCACACAACGTGTAGTAAGCCATTTGTTAGAACATATCGATTATGATGAACAAATCCAAAAGGTATGTAAGGTGTATCAAGAAAAATGCCGTGTTATGTTAGATACATTTCGTCAATATGGTAGTTCTAAAGTACATCTAACAGAACCTACGGGAGGAATGTTTATATGGATGACCTTGCCAGACCATGTGGACTGTGATGCTTTCTTTGAAGAGGCCATTGCACGAAAAGTAGGCATTGTGAAAAGTGGAGCTTTTGCTGCTGATGGCGTTCCCTATGGACAACACTTCCGTTTAAGCTATACTGTGCCATCTCTTGAAGACATCCGTAAAGGCATGCAAATCATTGGAGAATTGACACGTGAGTATTGTGGAGACTAAGTATTTCCACTGCACATGTATTTTATGAAGATGAATTACGAGCGCAACATATGTAAGGTAACTGTTTCTGTTACTTATGACTATGTTGCGCTTATCTTATATGAGAGTGTTACAAAATTTTTATATCCTATGATATAATAGGAATATACCTATAGATATATAGGATATACCATACATTCACAGGTGTGAATGGCAGTACTTATATTGGTAAAGAAAGTTCTAAGGACTTTCAGAGATATAGAAAGAAGGTTTATAATGGCATGTGGAGATAACGGTGGTTGTGGCGGTTGCGCATCTTCTAGCGGATGTGGCACGCAACAACCAGTAGATTTGACAGTAAAAACAAATGATAGAAGTCATGTGAAAAAGGTCATCGGCATTGTATCCGGTAAGGGCGGTGTTGGTAAATCTTTAGTCACAAGCTTGATGGCAGTGAGTCAATCTCGTAAAGGTAAATCTGTAGGGATTCTTGATGGAGATATTACAGGTCCATCCATTCCAAAAGTATTTGGTTTGAAAGACAAAGTGCGTAGCGATGATGGTAAATTGATGTATCCTATCGTGTCTAAAAATGGCGTGAAAGTGATGTCTGTGAATTTGCTATTAGATGATGAATCGGATCCAGTCCTTTGGAGAGGTCCTGTGGTAGGTAATGTGGTAAAACAATTCTTCTCCGATACAGTATGGGGCGATGTAGATTACTTGTTCGTGGATATGCCTCCAGGAACAGGAGACGTAGCCATGACGGTATTCCAATCCTTACCATTGGACGGTATTATCGTGGTTACATCCCCTCAAGATTTAGTATCTATGATTGTGGAAAAAGCTGTAAAAATGGCGGATATGATGCAAGTACCTATTATTGGTGTAGTGGAAAACTTTGCTTATTTCCATTGCCCAGATAATGGAAAAGATTATAAAATCTTTGGTGAAAGTCACATTGATGAAGTATTGAAAAAATACAATTTATTGTTACTAGGCCGACTACCAATTGATCCTAAAGTAGCAGAGTTGTGTGATGCCGGTGAGATTGAAACCATAACAACAACAAATTTAGAATCAGTAGGCTTACCAGAGTAAGTGTGGACAATACCATAGTGTACGTTGTACCTATGGTATTTTTCATAGGAGGAACTATGTGTGAACAGAATGAAGTCGCAACTATGTATGCTGACTTTTTTGATTATATTGAAAGTTCTACCTCACCGTATCATACGGTGGAGGAGTCTTATCGTCGCTTAGAGGAACAAGGCTTTACACCTTTATCGATGGACGAAGAATGGAATTTGGTGGCAGGGGATTATGTCATTGATGTATATGGTACTACTTTAGTGGCATTCCATATTGGAGAACATCCAAGAGAGACATTACGGGTTGCCTCTGCTCATACAGACTTTCCTGGATTCCGGGTGAAGCCTAATGCCATGATTACGGACAAAGGGTATGGTAAGCTGAATGTAGAAAGTTATGGTGGATTAATTCAATATACTTGGTTCGATCGACCTCTTTCTCTGGCTGGTGTGGTAGTGACAAAAGGAAAAGGGTTAGACCTAGAGACACATTACGTAGATATAGCAAAGCCGGTGGCTACTATCCCTAGCTTAGCGATTCATATGAATCGACAAGTTAATGAAAAGGCTGTGTTTAACAAGCAAAAAGAGATGTTACCACTCATTTTAATGCGTGGCCTTGGCACGGAGTACGAAGACGACAAAACTTTATTAAAAGCCTTATTAGCCGAAGAAATTGGCTGTGAACCAGCAGATATTTTATCCTATGAGTTGACCGTGTATAATACGGATACAGTAGAAACCGTTGGCTTTGATGCGGAATATATCAGTGCGCCACGATTAGATAATCTTACATCCTGTTATGCTTGCTTACAAGGAATTGTAAGTGCCAAAGAACAACAGGCTACAGGGATTCGTATGGCATTCCTATTTGACCACGAAGAGGTGGGAAGTCGTACAAAACAAGGAGGAGCCTCCTTGTTATTACCAAATGTAGTACGCCGTGTGTACCGTGCGTTAGGATTCTCAGAAGAAGCCTGTGAAGTGGATATTGCAAAAGGGTTCATGATTTCTTCTGATGTGGCTCATGGATATCATCCTAATTATGGCGAGAAAAATGATATTACAAATTACCCGACTTTGAATGGTGGCGTAGTTTTAAAAATAGCTAGCTCTCAATCCTATGCGGGAGATGCGGTGGCACAAGCGATTGTGACTGATTTATGTGAGACCCATGGTATTAAGCATCAAATTTATGTGAATCGATCGGATATTCCAGGAGGTTCTACGGTGGGATCTATTTCTTCAGCGCAATTAGTGATGCGAACTATGGATGTAGGTTTACCACTGTTGGCCATGCATTCCGCACGTGAGTTGATGGGTACCTATGACCAAATTGAGTTAAATCGATTATTAACTGTATTTTTAGGGGAGGTATAACATGGTTTCTATGATGGCAATTTTTGTAGCTTTAGTATTGAATCGAATTTCTACACCCTTTCAACGTATGTTTTATGAACAATCGACGGTGAAGGAACAGCAAAAAGAAGAAGTTACAAAAGCATTACAATTGTTGGGTATGATTGTTGTTGCTGTGTATGGTGTGACTGGGAATATTACATTGTTAGGAATTGATGGGGTCACCATTGTACAGACTATTTGTGCTATTGCATTGGGTATGGCCCTAGTACAAGTGTTAGAAATTGTTTCGGTATCTCATTTGCGTCCTATTTTAGAAGGGCAACAAGTACCTAAGAATGTATATGATCGTTGGATTTGGGATACTATTTTTATCGTAGGTTTGTTGGCAGCGCATGTACGCTATGGCTTAGAATTTTCCTATATGATTCTTGCTTGGTTATTGTATATTCTGATTCCTTATGGAGTGACACGATATAATATGAGTCATGGCATTGCTTTTGGGATTGGTAGAAAAGCGTATAAATGGGGAACTGTCATTTGGATTTTTGCCGGTCTTATCCATTTGTTTGTATTATGATTCTCAGTGAGAACATGATATAATTAATTAGCATTATGACAAAATGTTATACACATATATAACAACGGTCAGAACTAGTTTACTAGGGATGGCCGTTGCATGTTTAGTAGATAGAAAAGAGGTATTATGAAGTTAGATACAGTCTATGCAGGCTTTCGTGTAGAGCGAATTGAACCTGTTCAAGAGGTGAATGGCACAGCCTACATGCTTAAGCATGAGCAATCTGGTGCTCGTTTATTATACATAGATACGGAAGATACAAATAAAGTATTTCATGTAGCATTCCGTACACCCCCTCATGATAGCACAGGGGTAGCTCATATTTTGGAACATTCTGTGCTGTGTGGTTCTCGTAAATTTCCTTTAAAAGAGCCCTTTGTTGAACTAGTAAAAGGCTCTTTGAACACATTCTTAAATGCTATGACATACTCTGATAAAACAGTGTATCCAGTGGCAAGTAAGAATGATGCAGACTTTCATAATTTGATGGATGTCTATTTGGATGCCGTATTCTATCCTCGTGTAGCTAAGGATCCGATGATCGTTATGCAAGAGGGATGGCATTATGAATTGGAATCTCCAGAAGACCCATTGACCTATAAAGGCGTTGTCTATAACGAGATGAAAGGAGTGTATTCCTCACCTGACTCTCAATTAGATCATTACAAGATGAAATTGTTATATCCTGATACTACCTATGGGCATGATTCTGGTGGATATCCTGACAATATTACAGATTTGACCTATGAAAACTTTAAAGCCTTCTACGATTCTTATTACCATCCGTCCAATAGCTATATTTATTTATATGGAGATATGAATATTAAAGAAACCTTAGCATTTATCGATGGGGAATATTTGTCAAACTTCCAGGCTATTGACGTAGATTCTAGCATTGCCATGCAAGCTCCTTTATCTGAACCAGTGGTGGCATCTTTCCCATATGGTATTGGTAATGATGAAAGTGATAAGGGCAAAGCCATTCATTCCTTAACCTATGTATTCCCAGAAATGTCATTTACTCAAAGCTTAGCTTTTGAAGTGTTGAATCATGCCTTATTTACATCTGGCTCAGCGCCGTTGAAAGAAGCTTTAGTGAAAGCAAATATTGGTAGTGATGTAAGTGGCGCTTACATGGATGGGATTCGTCAGCCATTGTTTGAAATTAGTGTCACAGGTTCTGAAATAGAAAAACAAGCACAGTTGCAAGAAGTGGTGGAAAAAACATTACGCCAATTAGTAGATGCAGGTTTAGATAAGGAATTGTTAGAGGCATCCTTAAATCGTATTGAGTTCATTTTGCGGGAAGCCGATTTTGGAGGGCGTCCAATTGGTCTTGCTTACGGCTTACGAGTGATGGATAATTGGTTATATGATAAAGATCCTATTGAATTGTTACAATATGAACCAGTATTGAAAGCACTTCGTGAAGGATTATCTACCGATTTCTATGAAAACTTATTGCGTACCTATATTTTAGATAACACGCATAAAGGCTTAGTTTCTCTGTATCCAGAAAAAGGTTTGCAAGAGAAAAAAGAACAAGAAGAGACTGCTAAACTAGCGGCTATTAAATCAAATATGAGTGAAGAAGAAATAGCCCATATTATTGATCAAACAGCAAAATTAAAAGAAATGCAACAAGCCGTAGATTCTGAAGAAGCACTGGCAACAATTCCTTTATTAGAATTGTCCGATATTTCTCCTGTAGTAGAAGTAACACCACGTCGTGAAATTGACCATAAAGGTATTCATGTGCATCACATTGATGTACCAGCTCGTGGCATTAACTATGTTAGCTTGTATTTCAATATGGAATCCTTGCGAGAAGATGAATTATTCTATGCAGAGCTATTGTCAGATGTATTAGGCCGACTAGATACAGAACGTTTTACCTATGCAGAGATAGCAAAAGAAATAAATCTACATTTAGGCGGCTATACCATGGATGTATTGCCAGTCTCTATCCATAATGAACGTGATGCATTTGTACCATTAGCGGTTGTTCGTAGTAAGGCGTTAGCATCTAACATTGGTCATTTAACATCCCTACTTGGAGAAATTGTAGGACGCATAAAGTTTGATAGTCAAGAACGTCTTGTAGAATTATTAAAAGAAGGAAAGGCCATCTGGGATACAGAAGCATTCCGCCGTGGTAATACGATTGTTACTAACTTGCTTATGGCGAAAGTATCGAAAATTGGTAAATTTAGAGACCAAGATACATTAGGTTATTTCCGCCGTTTAGTCGAAGTCTTAGAGAATGAAACATTACTAGCTGGTGTGACAGAACAATTGATGAAAGTACAACAACGTTTATTCCGTAAAGATAACTTGGAAGTATCTTTTGTAGGTACTACTGAAGAACTAGAAACTTTCTTAGCACATCTAGACGATATCACTACTGTTTTAAGTGATGATAGTTGGGAAGCACAGCTAGAGATGACTCAATCCTATGTGAATGAAGGCTTAGCTACATCTGGTAAGGTACAATATGTGGCAAAAGGTGGTAATTTCCGTGATCATGGTGGTACACATACAGGTACTATGAGCGTCTTAGAAACTATGTTGCGCTACGATTATCTGTGGAATTTGATTCGCGTACAAGGTGGAGCGTATGGAGCCTTTGCGAACTTCCATAATAATGGTAATATGGTATTCTGTTCCTACCGTGATCCAAACTTAGAAAATACATTACAAGTGTACGATGGATTGCCGACGTATTTACGTGAATTAGATTTATCTCCACGAGAAATGCGTAAATATATCATTGGTACTATGAGTGGACTGGATGTATCTAATACACCATTCCTACAAGGAGCTCGTGCTATGAGCTTATACTTTGGGAACACCAATGAAGCAAATATGACGGCTTTCCGTCAACAAGTCTTGGAAACAACAGTAGAAGACTTACGTGGATTAGCAGATGTCATTGAAAAAGTACTACAAGACAACCATATCGCAGTCATGGGTAGCGAACAGCGTATCAAAGAAGCAGAACAGCTTTTTGACAAAGTGAGTAACCTAGTGCAATAACTTCATAAGAACATAGTAAAAGCCATACCCTATCTGGGAAACCAGAGGGGTATGGCTTTTGTGAGTTTATGATCTATAAAATAATAACGCACATCAGAATGTTCTGATGTGCGAATTTTTATTATTTAGTTAGGGAAAATATATCCATCGATAGCATCGGCTTGTGTAATTTTGCTGTTTACGATGTAAGGCTGTTCTACACCGTGGAAGTTACGAGTGCCGATAGTTCCTTCCATTGTATACCAAGTATGCTCTAATAATGGCGTAGTAGAGGAGTACTCAGTAGGTAATCCGAATGGTGACATATCTGCTACGCAACAAATCATTAGATCACGAGCTAATACAAAATCGTTACCTTGTAATGCTTTGTCATGATAAGAAATATAGCCTGTAGCAGATACTGTATATCCTTTATATTTTTCAATGTGATTAGATACTTTTAAAATGGTATCGTAATAATTTCTAGATGTTAATGTAATGTGTCGATGCGTATCATCGATACCATCACCAATGTTTTTATAATCGTTCGTTGGAACTGGTTCTTTGGTAATGGAAATAACTTGATCTACCGGTTCTTCTGCTGGTAATGCAAAGGCTTGGGCATGGAAGATGGATGGACTTAATAGTAAAGTACATAATCCGTATAGGATAGCATTTCGATACGAAGAGCCATAGGATTTACGGAATATGTTTTTACTCGCTTTAATCGTGCTCCATAATAGTAATAATGTCAAGGCCCATAGTAAAGCGATGATATAGGAATTAGGGGCAATTAAACGATAGATGGAGCCTGTTGTTAATAAATATAACAAGGACAGGCTGCAGCTAGCAGAGGCTACGATTTCTACCGCTGCGTGGATGTTAATTGTAGGAATGTATTTCATAGTGCATAACCTCCTATGATCGAAAATAGTATACATATAATCGTTGTTCCCAGAATAATGGAAATACTATATACTTTCACAAAGGAATTAGGGAACAGATTTCGTAATAAGACGTAGTTTTTAATATCTAATAGAGGTCCAAACAGTAAGAATGCCAAGATTCCTGGTAAAGGAATAACGTTCATAAAGGACCGGGCGATAATGGCATCTGCAGTAGAGCAGATGGATACGCAAAAGGCGAGTGCCATCATGCCGAAGATGACTAAAATGGAGCCAGATAAGGATATATCTTGCAACCATTGTTTAGGTAAAAATAATTGTAACCCACTACTTAGTATAGACCCAATTATGATAAAGGGCAATAGGCGTAAGGTTTCTTCTTGTAATCTTCCGAAAAATCCTATGTCTTTTGACAGTGATTTTACTAGAGTTAATTGTTTCCATGGAGGGAATGCATCAGTACGACCGTAGATACGAGAGCCACAATATTGGCTTACAATAAAAGCTAGCAAAATTCCTAGTACAGGTCGTCCCCAGAGTATCGTAGGTTCTTTTGGGAACGCATAATACGTGGAGAGTAGTACAATGGGATTTAGCAAAGGACTAATCATCGTAAAGAATAGACTAACTTTCGGTTCCATACCTTGCCGTGTTAGGCTGCGTAAGATAGGGATTACCGCGCAATCACAGAGTGGCATAGTACAAGCCATGATAATAGCTAGTATATAGGCAAATATAGGAGACCGATGTAAATATTTTTCGATACGATAGGGAGAGGCATATTGTTCTACGATGACGGAAATACCAGTCCCTAAGAGCAAGAATGGTATCATCTGTAATAAGATGGCCGTGGTCATAGTTACCCAATTAGGCTGTGCATAAAACATATATCCCAAGGCCAATAGGATAGGGATGATCGCATATTGTTTCCATTGAGGTTTAGACGTTTGTATTGGTTTTGTAATAGGCCATTGCTTCATATCTTGGCAGGCAATCCAAGTGCTATTAGGAGCTAATTCAGTATACTCTTTAGCCTTTTCTTGCGTAGTATTGCCCAGTATGACCGTATCGCTATAGCGAATTTGTGAAAGAGGAATTTCCCCTAAATACGGTAATTGTGACTCCACCCATTCTGGATGGGTTACATAATAGACATGTTTAATAGTTAGCATATCTCCTAAGGGAGAGCGGAGAAAAAGTGTTTCAAACTGTTCTAGGGACCCCATTCCATTCCATTCGATCCAAAGTTCACGATACTGATGGTCTTGTAATATTTGTTGACAAGTGGAGATAGTGTTCTTGGGATCATCGTCGATGGAGAAAGTATGTACTCTTTCGTTGGAAAGAGCAGGACTTTGTAAGCCCTGCTCAAATTGAAAGAGAAGAACATTTGAAATTTTATGACTTTCGATACCAGCTGTGATGGCACTTGTCTTTCCTGAACCGAGAAAGCCCATCACTACATAGGTGGGAATAGTTTGCATAAGTTCTATATTGTTCCGTTAATAAAAGACTGTAACGCATCATTGTTCAAAGATGGACCAATGATGGTTAAATATGAATCATGTAACGTGGTAGGAGTAATCTCTAAACCAGTTCCATTGTATTGTACCAAAGCTTGTCCACCTGTAGAAAGAGGGATGCAACCTTTTAAGCGTAATATATGGCCGGTTGTATTCGTTTCAATGAGAGCTTTCAAATGATGTTGCCACTCATCGATGGTGCGGGGTAAGGTACACTCCACGGTACATGTCAAGAAAGCATCTTTGGCTTGTGCATGATGAGCGATGTGATCATGATGGGGAATCTCAGGATGATTCCGGGCTGTATGATGACCTTTATGGTTTTCAATGTTCTTGTTAGGAGATAAGGCCGACACGGCTTGTTCTCGTGGATACATTGAAATATATTTTGAAAGGGTAATCTCATTCCAAGGCAATATATATATAGGAGCTGCTGGGTTTAAGAGACGAATAATTTCTAAGGTGTTTTGTAGCAAATCTTCATCTTCTTGGTGGCTAATAAATACTTGGCTAGAGTAAGCAATTTGATCTTTAAAGAAGACACCAAAGTTTTTATAATACATAGGCGCCCGCATAGCATCCACAATGGACACACAACCGGTGAGCTCAATGCGTTTTGCAATAGATGAATCTTTGCAAATAGCTAGAATATCTGATAGTTGACTGACTCCTGATGGTTCAATAATAATATAATCCACATCTTGGGTGTCTAAAATATCTACTAAAGCTCTACGAAAATCGCCGGCTAAGCTACAACAAATGCATCCAGATGTGAGCTCGCGAACAGTATAGCCTTTTTCCCGGAGGATAGCTCCATCTAAATTGACTTGACCAAAATCGTTTTCTAAGATTAAAACTCTTGTTGGATCTGGTAATTCTTGTATGAGTTGCTGAATAAAGGTTGTTTTCCCAGCACCTAAAAAACCAGAGACGATATAGACTTTTACTTTATGAGAGCTTAAGTTTTGTTTAGCTCTAGTAAAAGCACGACTGATTAGCTTAATCATACATTTCACCTCCAATGTGTATAATGCTATATATAATAAAATGAAAGTTCTTGCATGAATAGTATACTCTCTTTTAGTCAGCTATGCATGAATGATTGAGCATTTCAGTCTGTGTAACTTACAGCTATTATCAAAATACATGATAAATGATAAAAAATCGAAAAAAATAGAAAAAGGATATTGATTTATTTCGATTTATCTGTTATAATGAAAACACGATGTGGGAACACATCAGTGTATTGTCAATTTATAAATAGTATATGAGGTATAAAAATATGAATCAAAAAGTAGCACAAGCTCTTAACGAACAAGTAATTTTCGAATTTAATGCAGCATCCACATACTTAGCTCTTTCCTTAGCTATGGCTGATGCTAACTTCAAAGGTTTCTCCGCATGGTTACGTGCACAATACCAAGAAGAAGTAACTCACGCTTTCAAATTCATTGATTACTTACAAAGCAACAACGAAAAAGTAACACTAGGTGATGTAAAAAACACAGCATCTACATTGACTAATCCTTTAGAAGTAGCAAAAGCTGTATTAGCTCATGAACAAATGATTACTAGCAAAATCCACAATTTGTATGCATTAGCATTAGAAGAAAAAGATTATGCTACAGTATCTTTCTTGAACTGGTTCGTAGAAGAACAAGTAGAAGAAGAAGCGAATGCAACTGACCTAGTAGATCAATTCACATTTGCACAAGATAGCCGTTCTGCACAATTATTCTTGGACTCCAAATTAGGCAGCCGTCAATAATTGCTACACTCGCTCTTACAGTGAAGTGAGAACTTCATATCAAACCTATTACACATAAAACACACACAAACATAACAAACACACATAATACAAAACCTAACACACAACACATATAACACATATAACACATATAACTAAACAAAATAATGATATTTGTAAGAGTGATGTTGTTTGCTGGAATATACAATAGGTAGCCTTTCTAATAGAGGGGCTACTTATTTTTATTGTGCCATCGATGTGGGGCGTTATTCGTATATGAATAGGGTCCTACAATTTTTTTTAAATAAAAAAGTCAAAAAGTCAAAAAAAGTATTTGACAAAGGTCAAAAAGTCAGATATACTTTAACCATAGAAAAGAACAAAAAGTCAAAAAGTGGTTGCCTCTTTCATCATAAAGAGGAACTTAATTCTTTTAAAAAGTCTAGTTGTGATGATGGTACATCATGAATTAAAGAAATGAGGATATACTATGAGTATTTTAGCAGATAAAATTGAACAATTTATATTGACGAAATTGTTAGAGGAGCAGGAAGGTATTACGCTTAGGAGAAATGAACTAGCGGAGGCTTTAGATTGTGCACCATCACAAATTAGTTATGTGTTGAGTACACGTTTTTCTAATGATCGAGGGTTCCTTGTTCAGTCTAGACGTGGACTAGGTGGATCTATCACAATTACTAGAGTTATGGAACCAGTGAGAAAACAAGTCTTGATTCCTTTAGAACAATCTCCACAACGTAATGAAGATGAACCTGCAATTACAATTGGTCACATTGACCAAGTATTATTTCAACATATGAAAGAAGCGCGTATTACAAAACGTGAAGCAGCGATGTTGCATGAAGCATTTGTTAGAATTTTACAAGATGTACCAGTGGAACGTAGAAAAGAAGCAGCGGAGCGTTTTTATCAAGCCATTATGAACATCATAAATGAGGAGGTGTAGACTATGAAATGTGATTCTTGTGGTAAAGAAAATGCAAACATTCATATGACATCTATTGTGAATGGAGCAAAAGAGGAGCATCATTATTGCCAACAATGTGCGAATCAAAAAGAGCAGGGAGGTGGAACCATGTTTTCCTCTATGTTTGATGATAGCTTTTTTAATAATCAATTTTTTGCCAATGTTATGTATCCTCAAAGTGCATTGGGGAATAGCAAACAGATTACTTGCCCACAATGTGGCATGACTATATCGGCGTTTAATCATCAAGGTCGATTAGGTTGTGATAGATGCTACGAAGCGTTTCGAGCACACTTAGTTCCCTTAATTAAGCGTATTCAAGGATCTATTTCTTATGAAGGTCGCATTCCTCAACGAGGAGCGGCAGATTTGAAAGTAGAGCAAACTATTAAGCAATTACGAAATGAGCTAATTCAGGCGGTAAAGGAAGAGCAATTTGAAAGAGCTGCACAAATTCGTGATGAAATTAAGTCGTTAGAACAGTCTAAAGAATCAAATTAAGGAGGGTCTATGTTACACACTATTTTAGATGAGGCGTTGTCGCCTTGGATGAAAGAAACCGGCTTAGATCATCGCATTGTTTTATCTAGTCGCATTCGACTAGCAAGAAACTTTAAAGGAGTATCCTTTACAAATCGGGGAGATCTCAATGATTTAACTAAGGTTGATGGGTATATGCGGTCTATGGTTGCCCCTTTACAAACATCCTATGGTAAAAGCTTTTCAAAAATTAACTTGGCATCATTAAGCCCTATGGAACGAGATGTGCTAGTAGAAAAACACTTAATTTCTCCTAATTTGGCGACCCAGAGTCAAGAACGAAGTGTCATCATTTCTGAAGATTCTCGTATTGCCATTATGGTGAATGAAGAAGATCATTTGCGGATTCAGTCCATGGAATTAGGATTACAATTAGAAAAAGCCTATGAACGAGCGGTAGCTATTGATGATGTGATAGAAAGTAAATACGATTATGCGTTTTCAAAAGACTTTGGATACTTAACTGCCTGTCCTACCAATGTAGGAACGGGGATGAGAGCATCTGTGATGGTTCATGTTCCAGCGTTATCAATGACGGGCAAATTACAGCGTATTATTCGTAGTATTATCCGCATGGGCTATTCTGTACGAGGTCTCTATGGTGAAGGATCTGAGGGATTAGGCCATGTATATCAAATCTCTAATCAGCAAACGATGGGAATCAGTGAACAGTCAACGATTGACCAACTTTCACAGATTGTACAAGGTGTTGTAAAAGAGGAAGAAAAAGCACGGTCTGAATTATGGACTACAGATAAAGAAGGCATAGAAGATAAGGTGTGGAGGTCCTATGGTATTTTGACCCATGCACGCCGTATTTCAGGAGAAGAAGCCTTGGCCTTATTGAGTGATGTGCAGTTAGGCATAGATATGAAATTAATAGATGTGACCATGAACTTTCATGAAATGCTAGTCATTACAAGACCAAATTTTCTGGCCAAATTAGTGGGGAAAGAGTCGATGGGCTCGCAGGAACGTGATAGTCAAAGGGCACAAGTAATACAAGATACCTTATTACGAGGTTCAAAAGGAGGAAGAAAATGATAGAAAGATATACAGAAGGGGCAAAACGTGCGTTAGCAATTGCCCAAGAAAAAGCAGTTGAATATAAACATAATTATGTAGGAACAGAGCATTTGTTGCTAGGCCTTGTGGAAGAAGAAAAATCAGTGTCTGCACGTGCGTTGCTAGCCTTAGGAATAGAAGGTAAGGCATTGGAACAAGAAGTGATTCGTGCAGTTGGTAAAGGTACGCATAGTGGAGGTCAATTACAAATGACACCGCGTACGAAACATGTATTGGATTTAGCGCAACAAGCCGCTAATGGTCGTGGACATAACTACATCGGTACAGAGCATATTTTATTAGGCCTATTGTACGATGGTGGTGGGGTAGCCATGCAATTATTGGCAGCAAAAGGAATTCGTCCAGAAGATGTAGTAGAAAAAGTAAATGCTATTGTAGGTGGAGAAGAACCAAGTTCTAATCCAACACAAGGCACAGCTAGTGATTTAGGCGAAATTTCTGACTATGCTATAGATCTTAATGAAAGTGCAAAACAAGGCAAAATTGATCCTGTCATTGGTCGTGATACAGAAATTCAACGGGTGATTCAGATTTTAAGCCGCCGCACGAAAAATAATCCAGTTCTTATCGGAGAACCTGGGGTAGGTAAAACAGCCATTGCAGAGGGGTTAGCACAACGCATTGTCAGTGGTGATGTGCCGGATGTATTACGAGATAAGCGCATTATTTCTGTCAGCTTGAGTTCCATGTTAGCAGGAGCTAAATATCGCGGAGAATTTGAAGAACGTTTGAAAAAAGTGATGGATGAAGTGCAGGATCATGATGACATGATTGTATTTATTGATGAAATTCACACTTTGATTGGAGCAGGTGCTACAGAAGGAGCTATGGATGCAGCGAATATCTTGAAGCCAGCCTTAGCACGTGGTAATTTCCAAGTGATTGGAGCTACTACATTAGACGAATATAAAAAGCATATCGAAAAAGATGCTGCTTTAGAACGTCGTTTCCAACCAGTACAAGTGGGGGAACCAAGTGAAGAAGATGCGTTATCTATTTTGAAGGGCTTACGTGATCGCTACGAAGCATTCCATAAGGTACAAATTACAGATGAAGCCTTGGCAGCAGCTGTACATTTATCAAGTCGTTATATTGCAGATCGATTCTTGCCAGATAAAGCAATCGATGTCATGGATGAAGCAGCATCGAAAGTGCGTATGGCTGTGTTTACGGCAACTCCAGATGTGAAAGCATTAGAAGATGAGTTAGTACAAGTGCAAAAAGAAAAAGAGGCAGCTGTGACAGCCCAAGACTTTGAGCGAGCAGCTACACTTCGTGATAAAGAAAAAGAATTAGAATCTGACATTGCATCAAAACAAGAAAATAGCAAAAAAGATAATGAATCCAAGTTAGTGGTTACAGAATCTGAAATTGCTGCAGTAGTGTCTGAGTGGAGTGGAATTCCTGTTTCACGTGTGGCAGAGGAAGAATCAGAACGATTGCTACGTTTAGAAGAAGAATTACATCAACGTGTCATCGGTCAAGATGAAGCTGTCGTAGCTGTATCAAAAGCTGTCCGCCGTGCTAGAGCGGGATTAAAAGATCCAAAACGTCCAATTGGTTCTTTCCTATTCTTAGGTCCTACTGGGGTTGGTAAAACAGAATTAGCTAGATCCTTAGCATCCAATTTATTTGGCGATGAAAATGCTATGATTCGTATCGACATGTCAGAGTATATGGAAAAACATGCGGTGAGCCGTTTAGTGGGAGCGCCTCCAGGCTATGTAGGATATGATGAAGGAGGTCAATTAACTGAGGCTGTTCGTCGTCGCCCATATAGTGTGGTTCTCTTTGATGAAGTGGAAAAAGCGCATCCAGACTTCTTTAATATCTTATTACAAGTCTTGGATGATGGACGATTAACGGATAACCAAGGTCGCACAGTCGATTTCAGAAATACCGTGATCATTATGACAAGTAACTTAGGAGCGCAATATCTCAAAGAAGATGCGGCAGCTATGGGATTCTTAGCAGCTAAAGGAGAAGAAGAAAGTGGAAAAGATAAAGAGTCTATGAAAAAGGATGTACTCCAAGCTGTAAAATCTCATTTCCGTCCAGAGTTTTTAAATCGTATTGATGAAATGATTGTTTTCCATGCTCTAGAAACAGAACAATTGCAAAGTATTGTACGTATTTTATTGCAATCTGTGACAACACGATTACATGAACAAGGTATGGAACTAGAAGTATCTGATGAAGCTATGAATAAAATCGTGGCAGAAGGAACTGACTTTGCTATGGGGGCAAGACCTTTGAAACGAGCTATCCAACGGTTAGTAGAAGATCCAATTTCTGATGCTATCTTAGAAGGTAAAGCAGGAGAAGGTAAAACAATTCATGTAGTAGTAGAAAATGATGATATTGCGATTACTGTAAAGTAAAATAAGAAACGAGCTATACTTAGTTGTTATGAAGGCAACTGGGTATAGCTCTTTTATAATGACTTATATTTATTTTACAGAACTCTGTTTTTCTTATACACTATAGGATAGGTATGTTCTTAATTTAAGTATGAGGTATAGATATGAAAGAGATTATATTAGTTACATCTTTTGGCTCTACTGTAGACAGCGCAAGAGAAAATCAAATTTTCCCAGTCGTAGATGCCATTCGTAAAGCAAATCCGAGTCATGAAGTACGGTTAGCCTTTACATCACGTATTGTTATTAAGCGTTTGAAAGATAGAAATATTATATTCCAAAATGAAATTGAGGCTATGGAAGCGATTGTAGAAGAAGGCTATGAGCGCATTATTGTGCAGCCTACACATTTAGTAGGTGGTGCAGAGTTCGATAAGCTTCGTAAAAATATTATGGCTTTCAAAGGACAAGGCTCTGTACAAGAAATCGTATTTGGCAGACCTCTTTTGTATTTCATGGGACAAGAGGAGGAAGTACCAGACGATTACCAAATCTTGATTGATCGCTTTATTAAGGCCTTACAGGTTCCTGTAACAGAAGATTTACTCTTAGTAGGTCATGGTGGATTTAATGTAGGGAATGCATCATACGCAGCGCTACAATTGAAATTACAATATGAAGGTTTACGTAATACATCCATTGCTACATTGGAAAATTTCCCAACACCTGAAGATATTTTAGAACGATGGGAACGTGAAGGTCACGAACCCAAGAAAGTACATTTACATCCCTTATTATTAGTCTGTGGTGACCATGCATTGAATGATTTATTCGGAGAGGAAGAAGATAGTTTACTTTCTGAATTAACAAAAGCAGGCTATGAAGTGGTACAATACGAAAAAGGTCTTGGTGAATATGCCGAAATTCAAGACATCTATGTAGAACACTTAGCAGATGCTATGCGAGGTTTATACCAAAGACGATTATAAAATTATAAATCATGCATGTCGGTGGTTGTGCGACTTAATAAGAGAAATACTTGGTGGTGTCGTGTACATTCATAGCAAGTCATGATATACTAATTAATTATAGTAGTTTGGAGTTAGTGATTCTTACTAGTTCAATGTTGATATATAAAAGAGGTGTCCTGATGAAAGGTAAATTATATGGTATTGGTGTAGGTCCTGGGGACTCTGAGTTGATGACTGTAAAAGCTGCTCGCATTGTGGGAGAAGCAGATGTCATTATTACACCGAAAACAGAAAAAAAAGATGGCTCTGTAGCCTTACATATTGCAGAACCATATATTCAAGAACATACAGAAATCGTACCTGTTGTATTCCCAATGGTATTGGATGATAATGAACAATCTAAAGGTTGGGAAGAAGCACGTAGAATCATTACTGGATTACTAGAAGAAGGTAAAAAAGTTGTATTCTTAACATTGGGAGATCCAATGTTCTACAGTACATATATGTATGTATATCGTTTAGTTGAATCTGCTGGTTTTGATATTGAAACTATTCCAGGTGTTACTGCATTTTGTGCAATCGGATCCCACTTGGGGTACCCAATTGTAGAAAAAGAAGAAGTATTAGCGATTATTCCAGCTACAGCACCAAAAGAAAAAATTGATGCTGTACTTGCCGTAGCTGATGATGCAGTCATTATGAAAGTGTATCGAAACTTCTCTGAAGTGCAAGAAACACTTCGCAAACATGATATGGCAGAAGAGGCTGTGATGATTTCTCGCGTGGGACTACCAGAGGAAGAAGTGTATCGTAATGTAGATGCTTTGCCATCTGATACAAAATTAAACTATTTATCTACAATTTTGGCGAAACGTAAAGATCGCTAAGAGGTATTTTATGAACACTGTACAACGACCAAGAATTGTTATAGCAGGCACCAACTCTGGTGTTGGAAAAACAACCATTGTAGCAGGGCTATTGGCGGCTTTGACAGAACAGGGCAAAGCGGTACAGGCATTTAAAGTAGGCCCAGATTATATTGATCCGGGTTTTCATAAAATTGCTAGTCAACGAGAATGCTATAATTTAGATACTTGGCTTGTGCCACCACATAAGTTGATTCCCTTTTTTGTGGGGCAAGCGGAGACTGCTGATATTTCTATTATAGAAGGTGTGATGGGTCTTTATGATGGGGGACGTGAAGGCGTTAGTTCCACTGCGCAAGTTGCCAAGGATTTAAAAGCTCCGGTGGTGTTAGTTATCGATTGTAAGGCTATGGGAGAAAGTGCGGCAGCCATTGCTAAAGGCTTTCGTGATTATGACCCAGAGGTACAATTTGGTGGGGTTATCTTAAACCGATTAGGATCGGATAATCATGAACATATGATACGGACGGCGATGAAGAAATTAGGGGTTCCTGTACTAGGTGCCATTCGTCGTGATGAGCGCATGCAATCACCAGAACGTCATTTAGGATTGACACCAGTGACAGAAGTTGATCCTACAGAGGCTATTGCTACCATTCGTGAAGCTGTGAAAGTCATGGTGAATTTAGAAGCCTTAGTAGAGTTAGCTCAAAGTGCGGCGGACTTGTCTGTGGGAACTGAGGAGGTAGTAGAGGCTATAGAAAAACGCGCGCGCATTGGCATCGCCTTGGATGAAGCATTCTCCTTCTACTATCCAGCTAGCCTAGCAGCGTTAGAAGCAGAAGGGGCGGAGTTGCATTATTTTAGTCCTTTACAAGATGAATCCTTGCCAGATGTAGATGGGATCTTTTTTGGTGGTGGTTTTCCAGAGATGTTTTTATCTCAATTAGGGAATAATGAATCTATGAAAGATAGTATACGTAAGGCCAGTGAAAAAGGTATGCCAATCTATGCGGAATGCGGCGGTCTCATGTATATGACAGAAGCAGTGACTGATTTCGAAGGAAATACGTATCCTATGGTGGGGATTGTACCAGCTACCTGTGAAATGCAGCAAAGCTTACAACGTGTAGGTTATGTAAGTGCTACTATGTTGGAGCCAAGTATTTTAGGGTCTGTGAAAGATACTTTACAGGGACATGAGTTTCATTTTTCTACTATGACACCTACACAAAGTCCATTTCCTTGGGCCTTTGAGTTAGTAGGAGGGCGTAAGCCTAAGGCCTATCAAGGGGGATACTCCTATAAAAATATTTTAGCCTCTTATTTGCATATAAATTTTTCAGGTAGTGAGGCAGCGGCTAGAGCTTTTGTAGATTCTTGTGAGACTTATGGACAAGGTAAATCTTGAGGGATACTATAAGAAATATAAATGCAAGAATAATTTGCGTTTTAAGTATAATAGAGGGGTAGAAAAAGATTGACAATTTTTCTGCTCCTGTGTATACTAATATCATTGACGAGCCGGAGTGGCGGAATGGCAGACGCACTTGACTCAAAATCAAGCGGGTAACACCGTGTGGGTTCAAGTCCCACCTCCGGCACCAAGGATTAGCAGATACTGTGTAAACAGTATCTGCTTTTTTATTTTTGATATATATTACTAGAAAGTTGGAGATATTTCTAGCTGTATATTGGACAGTAGTTTTTAATGTAAATATATAGCGTCAGTACATAATGTTACTATATATGATTAAAAGTGCTGATATATAAAGCATTATGAGTATTTTATATGACTTTTATAGTGGGAAATAATTGACGAATAGTGAAAAAATATATATTATAAATACAAATCAGGATGATAATCAATAGCAAAATATCAACTTTTGTTATACTTTGTAAAGAACGCCCATATTTTTGCGAAATGAAATAGTAAGAGAAAGGAGGAGCCCTAGGCCGGGCGAATATGAAAGATGGTCTATAAGAACGTATAGAATTAATAGAAACACCAGTAAGGGGGATACCTATGAATGAATACGATTATACATTAGACAAAACAGGTTTTTATAAGATCCTTTTTAGTACGTCGTTGACAGTAGCCAAAGAACAACTGCAAACGGCTTTAACACCGAAAAAGTTAGCAGGTGCGGTGGAGTATATGTGCATGCTTTGTACCTGTATGAATATGGCCATCAATCAAAATCAATTGGAGAGTGCTAAGTTTAATGATGGAATTGTAGAAGAGTATGTCAGTTTGGTGGATGTAATTATTCGCAATGAAGGAAGTATTAATTATGTGCAGGCTGTAAAGATCGATGAGTTATATATGAAGTCTGCTGATTTAGTTCGTTCTTTATTAGAAGGAGTAGCCTTGACAGAACAACTACGGGAGCTACAACGATCCTATCGGTATTGGAATATGAAACAAAGGATGCAAAGTACGTATAAAACTTTGCTGCATTAGTCATAATAAGTATAGAATGCTAGGAAGTCTTCGTTGCAGGAGACTTCCTAGTATTTGTTTTGTGAGTGTTCCATGAAGATGTTTTAAAAAGCGCAGTTCTTTTTGACTATTAAGTGCTAGTAGGCTATAATAATCTAGATACATAGTATTTAATTGAAATACTTTCCATATTTAAGGAGTTGAGATATTTGTTAGGTTTTATACAAAAGCTATTGGGCAATAAAAATGCAAAAGAAATTAAACGGATTCGGTCCATTGTTGAAGAAATTAATGGACTGGAACCGTCTTTGTTATCCTTGAGCGATACTTCTTTGCGAGCTAAAACAGAAGAATTCAAAGAAAGGTTGGCTAAAGGTGAAACATTAGATGATATTTTGCCAGAAGCATTTGCTGTAGTTCGTGAAGCATCTAAACGTGTATTGGGCATGCGTCATTTCGATGTGCAAATGATTGGTGGTATTGTATTACATCGTGGTAATATTGCAGAAATGCGTACAGGTGAAGGTAAAACTTTGGTAGCTACCTTACCAGTATATTTAAACGCTCTATCTGGTAAAGGTGTTCACGTGGTAACCGTTAATGATTATTTGGCTAAGCGTGACAGCGAGTGGATGGGACGTTTATATAATTTCCTAGGTTTATCTACTGGCTTAATCGTAGCTGGTTTAGATTACGATCAACGGAAACAATCCTATGGAGCAGATATCACGTATGGTACAAACAATGAGTTTGGCTTTGACTATTTACGTGACAACATGGTTATCCATGCAGATCAAATGGTACAACGCCCATTGAACTATGCTATTGTCGATGAGGTGGATTCTATCTTAATTGATGAAGCTCGTACACCACTCATTATTTCTGGTCCAGGGGAACGCTCTACAGAACGCTATTATGAATTAGCTAAAATAGTGCCACACTTGGTGAAAGATGAAGATTACACTATTGATGAAAAACAAAAAACGATTGCCCCTACAGATGAAGGGATTGCAAAAGTTGAAAAAATGTTACACATCGAAAACTTATATGATTCCTCTAACTTAGAATTGAATCACTTGTTAAGTGCTTCTCTTCGTGCCTATGCTATGATGGAGCGAGATAAAGATTATGTCGTGAAAGATGGCGAGGTTGTTATTGTTGATGAATTTACTGGTCGTTTGATGTTCGGTCGTCGCTATTCCGATGGCTTACACCAAGCCATTGAGGCAAAAGAAGGCTTACGTGTAGAACGTGAAAGTCAAACCTTAGCATCTATTACTTTCCAGAACTATTTCCGTATGTATGAAAAATTGTCTGGTATGACTGGTACAGCGAAAACAGAAGAACAAGAATTTAATAACATTTACGGTTTGGAAGTTTACGAAATTCCGCCGAATAAAGTGTTGGCACGTATTGATATGCCTGATTTAATCTTTAAAACAAAAGAGGCTAAATATCGTGCTGTAGTTCGTGATGTAGTGGAACGTCATAAAACAGGTCAACCAATCTTGGTGGGTACTACTTCCATTACGCAATCTGAAATGCTTAGTGATATGTTGACGAAAGCTGGCGTACCACATAATGTATTGAATGCGAAACATCATGAAAAAGAAGCGGAAATTGTTGCTAATGCAGGTCAGTATGGTATGGTAACAATTGCTACCAATATGGCGGGTCGTGGTACAGATATTTCCTTAGGAGAAGGAGTAGCTGAACTAGGTGGCTTACATATTTTGGGTACTGAGCGACATGAAAGTCGTCGTATCGACAATCAGTTGCGCGGTCGTTCTGGCCGTCAAGGGGACAATGGTTCCTCTCAATTCTTCTTATCTTTGGAAGATGATTTAATGCGTATTTTTGGCGCAGATAATATTGCTGGTATGATGGATAAATTAGGTATGGAAGAAGATGAGCCAATTGAGCATTCTTTGATTACTAAATCCATCGAACGAGCACAGAAAAAAGTAGAAAATCATAACTTTAATATTCGTAAGTATATCTTGGAATATGATGATGTTATGAATCAACAACGGGAAGTATTATACGGACAACGTCGTTTGATCTTAAATAACCAATCCTTGCGTGAAACGATTTTACATATGGTAGATAACTTAATTATCAACTCTATGAATCAATATGCAGATGAAAAATTGTATCCAGAAGAATGGAACTATGAAGGTTTATTAAAGCATTTAGAGATCTATTTCTTAGAACCAGGTATGTTGACAGTGGAACAAATGGAAGAGTATGGTCGTGCAGAATTACAGGACCACTTAATTGACATTGCCCACAAAGAATATGAAAAACGTGAATCCTTATTTGGAGAAGCAAATATGCGTGAGCTTGAGAAAGCAATCATGCTAAAAGTTGTGGATAGCAAATGGATGGAACATTTGGATGCTATGGATATGTTAAAAGAAGGGATTGGCCTACGCGCTTATGGACAAAAAAATCCATTAGTAGAATATAAGTTTGAGGCTTATGACATGTTCGAAAATATGAAACAAGCTATTACGGATGAAACAATTATGTATTTATACCGTATCCAAATTAATGTGGACACAATAGCAGAAGAAGAACCGGTTGATCATCTAGCTGATGCTAAGACCCACCATGAAGACGTGTTGGAACCACAAAACGTAGACTAGACTTTCATGGCCACGCAGCGAGGTGACACATCTCCTGTGCGGCCATTTGTTTTATAGAATGAAAGAAAGAGGTGAATAAATTGTTAGAAGACTTAAAAGGTCCTATTGACAATTTAGAGGAGCGTATTTTTGGAATGAGGGATTCACTTTAACATCGCTCAAAAAGAAGAACGCATATTAACATTAGATATAAAAATGAGTGATCCTGATTTTTGGAATGATCCAGATTCAGCTCGTGATATTTCCCAAGAAGCTACGCAATTAAAAGATGCTGTAGAGGGATATAAAAAGCTCGTTACAGACATTGAAGAAGCAAAGCTCATGTTAGAAATGGCCATCGATGAAGAAGATGTATCTATGGAAGGTGAGCTGACTACTATGGTAGAGCAGTTGACCCATGAAGTAGAACATCGTGAAGTATTGCTTTTATTAAGTGGTGAATACGATAAGAACAATGCCATCCTTACATTCCATGCTGGTGCCGGTGGTACGGAGGCACAAGATTGGTGTTCTATGTTGATTCGTATGTACTTGCGGTGGGCAGAAAAACAAGGGTATAGTATTTCTCTTATGGATGAACAAGTAGGAGATGAAGCGGGCATTAAAAGTGCCACATTCCTCATCAAAGGGGAAAATGCTTTTGGGTATATGAAATCTGAAAAAGGGGTCCATCGTTTAGTTCGTATTTCTCCTTTTGATTCTGCCGCACGTCGCCACACATCATTCTGTGCTGTCGACGTGATGCCGGAAATTGATGAAACTGTAGAAATTAATTTGGATATGAAAGATGTACAGGTAGATACGTACCGTGCTAGCGGTGCAGGTGGACAGCACATCAACAAAACAGACTCTGCAGTACGTATGACACATATTCCGACAGGGATTGTCGTACAGTGTCAAAGTGAACGCTCACAAATTCAAAATAGAGAGCAATGTTTAAAATTATTGCGAGCTAAATTATTTGAATTAGAGTTAGAAAAACAAGCTGAATTAAAAGAACAATTAGGCGGCACGTATCAAGCTATTGAATGGGGAAGTCAAATTCGTTCTTATGTGTTCCATCCTTATAATATGGTAAAAGATCATCGTACCAGTGTGGAAACTGGTAATGTACAGGCGGTTATGGATGGTAACCTAGATCAATTTATGGAAGGTTTCTTGAAGAAAGAAGCGAATTTATCAATATAATGGAGTGACCGTGAGAAATTTCTTTTTAAAAACAATAGTGTTTATCTTAGTAGTAGTCGGTATTATCCTAGGGCTTTCTTCCTTAGTATTACCATCCTTCGTAAGTAGTCAGGTGGAATCTAGACTGCAAGGGGCTTTACATCCAGAAGCGCAATCTATGCGCATTGAATCATCGCCAGGAATTAAGTTAACCTTAGGAGACATTGATTCATTTCGCGGCTATTTGGATGGTGTTATGCTAGGTAAATTGAAAGTCCAACGACTAGCTTTTGATTTACGACAAATTAAAGTGGAGCCAGTAGAGCTGTTTTTAGAGGAACGATTGCACTTCACTAGTTTTGGGCAAGGTCATATTGAGGGAATCATACATCAAGATGATTTGAAACAATATATTGAACAGCAGTTATCTGAAAAAGGTACAAAAGGTTTGACGATTGAAACAGTCGATATATCTGATCGAGGTGTTGTTATGAGTGGTCAGATTGATGTAGGTGGCTTTTTATCAGGTAAGGTAACTATACAAGGTCATTTGGAGATTGAAGGTAATACACTACAATTTTCTACTGAAAAGTTATCCATTGGTGGTGCTAGTTTGAATCGCTTGTCTAGCGGAGCTGTGAAAGCGATACCTCTTTATAATTTTGAAAACTTCCCAATTCCTGTTCATTTGGATCGTGTAGAAACGGGGCGTGAAGAGATTCACGTATTTGTTCATCCAGTAACACAGTAGGAGGAACTATGAAGTTAAAAAACATATCTTTCTATACATGGATTTTATTAGCTTTTCTTGTTGCTGGTATTGTAAGTGGATTACTATTAGTAAAAGAGCGTCATTACATTGAGGCTCAGCAAGAACAAATTGAAAATATTATAGATTATGATGGTTTACTTCGTGCTAATGCCTATGAAAAAAGGTCTCTAGGGGAGGCAATTGTATCTGCCAAGGAGGCTGGGATTACAGCATTAGCTATTTATGATAGAACTTTACAAAAAGAAACCGATGCTGGTCATATTCGCATGTATACTTCCAATGATTTAGAACGATTGCAAATCAAAGGAGTGCAACCAGGTAATACCTATATCGGAATGATTCCAGGTAAAGAAGCTTACTTTCAAGAAGTACAGGATGATTTATTGCGCCGTTTAGGTCAAAATAAAGTACATATATTGCAAACAGATCTAGGCCCTATGTTAGGATTAGCTTTACCAAGTGATTCTTTAAAAGATATGAATTTAGGTATTTCTAAATTACAAGCTGAGGAAGTAGCTAAACTTGGCTTTCATGTGATTGTTCGACCAACAAATTATAAAGGTGCCACAGTAGAAGACGTAGATCATGTATTCCAACGTATTGATGGTATATCTGGTGTAACAGGCATGATTTTTGTTGGAAAAGAAGCATTAGGATATCCATTACATGTGGATCGCACACTGGAGCAATTAGAGAAACGTCAAATTCCGCTAGTAGGAATTGAAGCAGTGAATCAATTGCAATATTTTCCACAAGCAGGGTTCTTGGAGATGGCCAATGCCAATCATTATAAAGTGGGAAGATTGTACACAGTATCTAAGGAAGAAGTGCGTAAGTTAACCCCAGCTGAGTTAATTCAATGGTTCTATATTAGCGATATTGAACGAAATATACGGTATAACTTGTTTCCAATTTATGAACAAGGTGTAGATAATAAAACTGCTTTAGAAACTACATTGTTTGTGGCGAAACAAGTGACAGACAAACTACAAGCTCGTGGTTTTACTACTGGAGAAGCCTCTGTATATCCAGTGTACTTCCCGAATACCCTGTTGCGATTGTTAACGATGACAGGTGTCATAAGCTTGGCTACACTTACATTAGGTCAGTTCGTACATATACGTAAATCATATTTACTAGGTCTATTCGCACTGGGCAGTATCGTTTCTATTGGCATTTATATATTGACCACAGGGACAAAAATTATGTCGGCTTGGGCACTAGTAGCAGCTATTTCTGCTCCAGTATTGGCAATGACGATGATCTTTGATTGTTGGTCAAAACGGAACCACACGGGTATATCCCCTTGGAGAAGTACCATAGAATCTGTGGTATATCTAGTCGTAGCAGCTCTAATAGCTGCTATTGGAGGAATTAGTATTGCAGCCATGTTAGGTAGTACGCAGTTCTTCATGGAGTTTGCTTTATTCCGAGGTGTAAAATTAACCTTTGTGGCACCAGTACTATTGACAGCCATAGCATATTTGCAACGCTTTCCTATATGGAAAGGACGAACTATATCTTCTGTAAGTGATGTGAAATCTTTTATTACGGAATTTGTTCAAATTGATATTAAAGTCTATAGTTTATTAATCGCTGGGGCTTTAGCGGTAGTGGCCTATGTCTTTGTAGGGCGTAGTGGTCATACAGCTGGCGTACCAGTACCGTCTTGGGAACTAGCTTTACGTAGGTTTTTAGAAAACACGATGTATGCTCGTCCTCGTGAAAAAGAGTTTTTAATCGGTCATCCAGCTTTTATGCTGGCAGCCTATGCTGTGGGACGCCGCATTCCAATGGTCATGCACTTTGCTTTATCCATAGCGGCAGTCATAGGTATTGCTTCTATGGTGGAAACGTTCTGTCATTTACGTACGCCAGTGTACATGTCCATTGCTCGTGGTTATGATGGATTATTATTGGGTATCGTCATAGGTTTAGTAGCGATTATAGCGGTACGTTTCATTGGCTATGGCATTCGTTGGTTCCAAGGACGAGGTGAAAGTCATGTGTAAGATACTCATTTCCGGTTATTATGGATTTGGTAATGCCGGAGATGAAGCGCTATTGAGTTCTATTTTGCAAGCATTGCTGGAATTAGAACCAAAGGCCGAGATTACGGTGATTTCTGGAAATCCTAGTGAAACTATGAGCACTCATAAGGTGAAAGCCATTGGTCGTTTTGATATGTGGAAGATATACCAAGCTGTATATTCTTGTGATATGCTCATCAGTGGCGGTGGTAGTTTGTTGCAAGATGTAACAAGTGCTCGCAGTTTGTATTATTACTTAAGCATTATTGCGTTAGCGAATACATTGGGAAAACGAGTGATGATTTATGCACAAGGTATTGGACCTTTGCGTAAATCCTTAGCCCGTAGTACGGTGGGGCGTGTCTTGAATCAAGTGTCTATGATTACTGTACGAGATCATGCCTCAAAAGAAGAGCTGCTTTCACTAGGTATACATCATGTACCAATTACAGTAACTGCTGATGCTGTGTTAGGGATGCACCCAGTGGAGGCCACAGCAGGTCGTGATATATTGGCATCGTATGGGGTTCCTCTAGACCGACCAATTGTGGGTGTTTCCGTACGTGCTTGGAAAGATTGCACAGAGTATCAAACTACATTGGCAGAGGCTCTAGATCAGATTCATCGAGAAACAGAGGCTCATATCGTGTTTATTCCTATGCAATATAGGGAAGACACGATGGAGGCAGAAGCCATTGCCAAACGGATGACAGTTAGATCGACGGTTTTGGCTGATGCCTATAGCACAACAGAGCTACTGTCATTGAGTAGTTGTGTGGATGTCATGATAGGTGTACGGCTCCATGCATTAGTATTTAGTGCGTTAATGGAAACACCTTGCTTAGGGATCTCTTATGACCCTAAAATTTTAAACTTTCTTCATATGATTGGGGAAGTGCCAGTAGGTGATTTACATACATTAACAGTAGAACCTATTGTGGCACGTACAGTAGAAGTGTTGGAACGAAAGACTTTCACCAAAACTGTGTTAGAAAACATCCATGAACTACGAAGAAATGCCTTAGAGAATGCCCGCATTGCCATTGGCATGCTGCATGATAAATAATTTACCTTAGAATTGTGTATAACACGGGAGGGTATAGTATGTTAACACTTGAACAAAAACAATTGATACAAGAAAAAGCAAAAGCAATTCGTGTAAACATCGTGAAAGCTGTTACAGCAGCAAAATCTGGTCATCCAGGTGGATCCTTATCTATTGCTGATGTAATGAGTTTGTTGTACTTTCAAGAAATGAATGTAAATCCAAATGAGCCGAAAGATCCAAATCGCGATCGTTTTGTCTTATCCAAAGGACATGCTGCACCAGCTCTATATGCTACATTAGCAGAAAAAGGGTTCTTCCCAACAGAAGAATTATTAAACTTGCGTAAAATCGACCATATCTTGCAAGGTCATCCAGATATGAAATACATTCCAGGTGTAGATATGTCTACTGGTTCCTTGGGACAAGGTATTTCTGCAGCATGTGGTATGGCATTGGCAGGTAAGATTGATGGAGCCTCCTACCGTGTGTACTCCGTACTAGGTGATGGCGAATTAGAAGAAGGACAAGTATGGGAAGCAGCGATGTTTGCAGCACATTATAAATTGTCTAACTTAACAGCTTTTGTAGATTTTAATGGATTACAAATTGACGGCGATATCACAAAAGTTATGAGTCCATTACCAATTGATGAAAAATTTAAAGCTTTCGGTTGGCATGTGATCGTGGTGGATGGTCATGACATTGATGCTTTACACGAAGCAGTTACAGAAGCAAAAGCAACTACAGATAAACCGACTATGGTGATTATGAATACTGTTAAAGGGAAAGGTGTACAAGCTATGGAAGGCCAAGCAGGTTGGCATGGTAAAGCGCCATCACAAGAGGAATGTGACAAATTTGTAGCGGAATTGTTGGAGGTGTAATCATGGGAAAAGCGACTCGTGAAGCATATGGTACAGCCTTAGTAAAAGTGGGGGCTACTCATAAAGATGTTGTTGTATTAGATGCAGATTTATCAAAATCTACAAAAACTGATGAATTTAAAAAAGTATATCCTGAACGATTCTTTAATGTAGGGATTGCAGAGCAGAACTTAATTTCTGTAGGTGCTGGCTTAGCAGCAGCAGGAAAAGTGCCATTTGTATCTTCCTTTGCTATGTTTGCTACCGGTCGTGCCTTTGAACAAGTGCGGAACGCCGTATGTTATCCAAAATTAAATGTAAAAGTATGTGCTACTCATGCAGGGATTACTGTCGGTGAAGACGGTGCGACACACCAAAGTTTAGAAGATATTTCTTGTATGCGTACATTGCCTAATATGACAGTTGTGGTACCAGCAGATGCAGCAGAAACAGAAGCTGTCATAGCTTGGGCAGTAGAGTATCATGGCCCTGTGTATGTACGTTTAGGACGTGCTGGTGTAGAAGATGTGACATCAGAAGGATACACATTTATACCGGGTAAATCTCAACAATTACGTGACGGTAAGGATGCTACGATTATTGCCTGTGGTGCCTTAGTAGGACCAGCAGTAGAAGCAGCAGCTACATTAGAAGCAGAAGGCATTTTTGTACGTGTTATCAACATGGCATCTATTAAACCAATTGATGGAGAAGCAATTGTGAAGGCCGCAAAAGAAACGGGAGTATTGATTACTGCTGAAGAACATAATGTGATTGGTGGCTTAGGTAGTGCGGTAGCGGAAGTAGTGGTAAAAGAGTATCCAGTACCAATGGAATTTGTCGGTGTGAAAGATACCTTTGGTGAATCTGGTACACCAAAAGAATTGATGGCAAAATATGGATTAACAGCAGCTGATATTGTAGCAGCTACCAAACGAGGTATAGCACGAAAATAGGAAGGGAATGATAGAATGATAGAATTTAGAAATGTCCATAAAGTATACGACAATGGTTCTATTGCTTTAGAGGATGTATCGATTCATATTGAAAAAGGAGAATTCGTATTAGTCTGTGGGCATTCTGGAGCAGGTAAATCAACATTTATTAAGTTACTTTCACATGAAGTCACACCAGATTCTGGAACGGTTATTGTGAATGATGTTGATGTAACACGTATCAAATCTAGTAAAGTACCGTACTTACGTAGAAAGTTAGGTATTGTATTCCAAGATTTCCGATTATTACCATCAAAAACAGTGTTTGAAAATATTGCGTTCGCACTAGAAGTTATCGAGGAAAAACCGAAAGTAATTAAAGAGAAAGTTTTAAATGTATTAGAGTTGGTCGGACTCAGCGATAAAGCTAATGATTTGCCACAAGATCTTAGTGGTGGGGAGCAACAAAGGGTAGCTATCGCTAGAGCCATTGTAAATAAACCATTGGTGCTGATTGCAGATGAACCAACAGGTAACTTGGACCCTCAAACAAGCCGCGATATTTCTGATCTTTTTAAAGCCATCAATAACTCTGGTACAACCGTAGTGATGGTAACACATGATATGGATATGGTGTCTTATCTAAACAAACGAGTGATCGCCTTAGAAGGTGGTCGTGTAGTAAGTGATCAAATGAGAGGGGCCGCATTCCATGAAAATTAGAACGTTTAAGTATTATATAAAAGAAGCCGTTCAATCCATGCGCCGTAATGGATTGATGTCCTTGGCATCTATTTCCACTGTTACATTATCCTTGTTTATCTTGGGTGTATTTGCTTGTGGAGTGGTAAACCTTAACAATTTGGCATCCCATTTAGAGAGCCAAGTACAAATTAGTATATACTTGAAGGATAACTTAACAACACCACAAGTGATGGAATTAGGTAAAAAGTTAAAAGCCTTGCCAGAGCTAAAGGACATTGAGTTTGTCACAAAAGATGAAGCTATGAAACGCTTTAAAGAGCGCTTAGGGGAGCAACAGCAATTAGTCGATTCCCTAGATGGACATAATCCATTGCCAACGTCTTATGTGTTAACATTCAATACACCAGACCAAGTGAAATCTACAGCGGAAATTGTCTCTAAATATCCAGAAGTAGAAAGTGCCCACTATGGACAAGACGTGATTGAACAAATTTTTGAAGTCACAAAAATTATTCGTATCGGTGGTATTGTGCTCATCGGCTTCCTAGCAGGGGCTACCTTATTTATCATTTCCAATACGATTCGTTTGACTGTATTTGCCCGTCGTAAAGAAATTGGAATTATGAAATATGTAGGTGCCACAAACTGGTTTATCCGCTGGCCTTTTGTATTAGAAGGTATGTTTTTAGGCGCTATTGGTGGTGCGATTGCAGGCATTGCTACTTGGCAATTCTATCGCTATATCACAGTGGAAGTGATTGCAAACTTTGCGTTTATGCCATTGGTACCAATGATGCCGTTTATCTATCAACTATCTGCAGGATTAGTTGGGATAGGTGTGATTGTAGGTGCTATTGGTAGTACCATTTCGTTAAAACAATATATGAAAGTGTAGGAATGATGAAGAAAAAAACAGTAACACTAGTAGCTAGTTTACTATGCGGTTCTATCATGATGGCTACACCGTACTGGTATCAAGCACAAGATGAAGACTTAACGAATCAGTTGTCAAATATTCAACAACAATTGACAAATGAGGCCAATAAAAAGTCGGAAGCAGAAAAAACGATTGGTACCGTATATGAACAGTTACATGCTATACAGATTGAATTAGATACAGCCACTGCAGACTTAAAACAAGTGCAAGCAGATCGTATTCGTTTAGATCAAGATATTACGAAAACAGAGGCAGAATTAAAAGCAGCACAGGAACGTTTACAATCACGAGAAAAAGTGTTCTACAAACGGGTACGAGATATTTATATTAACGGACGTTTAAGTTACTTAGATGTAGTGGTTGGTTCTAAAGATTTTAGTGATTTTGCAAATCGTATGGAAATGTTGAAACGGATTCTTCAAGCCGATATGGAATTGATTAATACCATAAAAACTGAGCGTGAAGAGATTGCTAGTAAAAAAGCTAAGTTGGAGGCAGACCGGGCTAAAGTATTAGAACTTGAAAAAGTAGCACAGGAAAAACAAACGATTATCAATCAGAAAAAAGCAGAACGTCAAGCAGTATTAGAACGAGCGATGAATGACCGTGATACAGCAGAGCGGGCCTATAATGAGTTAATGGCATCATCTGCAAGCATTACAGCTATGTTACAACAACGAGCAGCAGAACGTGCGGCAGCAGCCGCAGCAGCTAGCCAAGGTGGTAGCGGTGGTGGTGCTACTACTACATGGGTACAGGGAACTGGACAGTTAGCCGCCCCTGTTAATGCACCGATTACATCTGATTTTGGATGGCGTATCCATCCAATTTATGGTACAAGTCGTCTCCATGCAGGTACTGACTTTGGTGTTGATGAAGGAACACCAGTACATGCAGCAGATGGTGGCGTTGTTGTGGAAGCTGGCTGGATTAGTGGCTATGGATATACAGTTATTATTGATCATGGTAATGGTATGTCTACTTTATATGCTCATAATAGTGATGTAGCGGTAAGCCCTGGTCAAACTGTATCAAAAGGTCAAGTAGTTTCCTACTCAGGTAACACAGGTGGTTCTACAGGTCCACACCTTCATTTTGAGGTGCGTATTAACGGGGAACCAACAGATCCAATGGGATACTTATAGAGGAGACTATGGAAGATAACAAAAAAAAATCTAATTGGATACGAATAAAAGAGTATTTGTTTATCTCTGAAAAACACGATGAAGCTTATACTACTATGGAGATGTCAAAAGAGGTTGCTCCTAAAATAGAGCAGCTAAGTTTTAAAGATAGAATCTATAAGTTAATAGGTAAGCTGATAAAGTTATTAATTGTATTCCTTATTATGCTTACTGGTTTCTTTTGGTATATATCTGGATCTCCCTTAGGCCTTGCTAAATTTGGTTACACCTATTACATCACTACACAATGGGCTATGGACTCACCATCTAAAGAAGAACTTTTTGTGAATATGTTAAAGGGATTAGCTAAAGGTACCCATGATAAACATACTGTTTATTTGGATAAAGAAGATATGAAAGCACTTGAGATGCATACATCTTCTACCTATAGCGGTATTGGTTTATTATTGGATTTTTCCGATGGTAAAGTTCTCAAAGTAGGTGCTACTATGGAAGGGCAACCAGCAGAAGCAGCAGGACTTCAAAAAGGAGACCAAATACTTGCGATTGATGGGACACCTATATCTGATATAGAAAAAGAAGAAGTAGCTAATCATATTCGTGGCGAAGCAGGTACATTTGTAGTGCTTCGCATCCTTCGTAGCGGAGAAGAGCAAGAGATTTCCATTGAACGAAAAACTATTGTCATGCCTACTGTAAGAGGTAAGATGCTAGACGATAGTGTCGGTTATATTCGGTTAACGCAGTTTGCTGAAAAAACAGTAGATGAGTTTACGAAAATCTATGAGGACCTTCAAGCTAAGGGGATGAAACGCTTAGTATTAGACTTGCGTGATAATCCAGGTGGTTTAATCACTACTGCCCATGGTATAGGGCAATATTTGATACCTAAAGGGCCGATTGTAACGGTACAAACTAGAAAAGGCCGAAATAGCGCCTATATGTCTAGAGGTGACCATAGTCTAATTCCATTAGTTGTGTTGATTAATGGTAACTCTGCAAGCGCTTCAGAAATTATTGCTGGTGCGGTGCAAGATACGAAATCTGGCATTATTGTGGGTACAAAAAGCTATGGTAAAGGTACTGTGCAAAGTGTAGTACAAGGTCTTGATGAAGAAGGCTTAAAAATTACTATTGCTCGCTATCATACACCTAATGATAGGGTCATCGATGGTATTGGTATTATACCAGATGAAATTGTGGAGCCGTCCAAAGCAAATCCTGAAGAGGATGTACAGTTGGAACGGGCTATTGAAATTGTAAAAACTCTATGATGTAGCGGCTTCGGCCGCTCTATCTATAGGGCTAGAGGAAAAAAATATGTTTATAGATCGTGCCCGTATATTAGTAAAAGCGGGAGATGGCGGTAACGGTATGAGTAGTTTCCGTCGAGAAAAATATGTGCCACAAGGGGGACCGAATGGTGGCGATGGCGGTAAAGGTGCCGACATCATTTTAAAAGCTGATAGAAATATCAATACACTTGTTGATTTTAGATATAAACGTCAATTCAAAGGCGATACCGGTGGTGCTGGACAAAGTGCTAACAAGCATGGTCGTGGCGCTGAAAATTTAATTGTTTCTGTTCCATTAGGAACAACGGTAACAGATGAAGAGTCTGGTAAATTAATGGCTGATTTAGTCGAAGATGGACAAACTTACATGGTGGCCAAAGGTGGTCGCGGTGGTCGTGGTAATGCACGCTTTCAAAATAGTGCTAACCGTGTACCAACCTTTGCTGAAAAAGGAGAGCCTGGGGAAGAGCGTTGGTTAAATTTAGAGCTTAAAGTGTTGGCTGACGTGGGATTACTAGGATATCCAAGCGTGGGTAAATCCTCTATCATCCGCAAAGTATCTTCTGCAAAACCAGAAGTAGCTGCGTACCATTTTACTACATTAACTCCAGTATTAGGGGTAGTCTCTGTAGCACCAGGTAAAAGTTTCGTTATGGCAGATATTCCAGGTTTGATTGAAGGGGCTAGTGAAGGCATTGGCTTAGGACATTCCTTCTTGCGTCACGTAGAACGTAGTAATATTTTGCTCCATGTATTGGATGTATCTGGATTAGAAGGTCGTGACCCTATTGAAGACTTTCATAAAATCAATGAAGAGTTAGCTAAATATAGCGAAAAATTGAGCAAGAAAAAACAATTAATCGTGTTGAATAAAACAGACTTGTTACAAGATGAAGAAACATTGCCAAGAGTGACAAAATACTTTGCTGATCAAGGCTATGAAGTATTTGCGGTGAATGCATTGACTGGAGAAGGGTTGCCATCATTAGTTGAACGCGCATGGTATTATGTTGAAAATTACGTGCCAGAGCCAGAAGTAGTGGATGACACTGTATACTATGAAGCAAAACCTGATACTGACTTCGTCATTACTCGTGGCGATGATGCATCCTATATTATCAGTGGTTCTCGTATTGAGAAATTGGTGGCTATGACAAATCTTGATGATGAACAAGCATTGCGAAGATTCCAAAAGATTTGGCGTTACATGGATTTAGATGCGGAATTGAAAAAACGTGGTATCCAAGATGGCGATGAAGTAGTCATCGGTGATCAACGATTTACATTCCATGATTAGGAGATAGAATGACAGGTAAACAAAAGCGATATTTACGTGCCTTAGCAAGTACTATGCCAGCGGTTGTGATGATTGGTAAAGGAGGATTGGAAAATCCTGTTATCGACAGTGCACGAGCTGCCATTACAAAACGTGAATTAATTAAAGTAAAAGTTCTAAATAACTGCTTGGAAGATCCAAAGGAAATTTTGCCTCACTTAGCGGATATGTTAGGAGCAGAGTTAGTACAAATCATCGGACATAATGGTGTATTGTACAAAAAAGCAAAAGATCCAAAAATTGAGTTGCCAAGATAATCAATCCATATGAGGTGAAGCGATGAGAGAAGAGTTACGACAGGCGAAACGAGTGATTGTGAAAGTAGGAACAAGTTCACTAACCCATGCAAATGGACGCATCAACATTGATAAAATAGAAGTGTTGGTCCGACAAATTTGCAATTTAGCTAATGCAGGAAAAGAAATGATTTTAGTTTCTTCTGGGGCTACTGCTGCTGGTCTTCCCTCATTGGGATTTACATCAAGACCCGATGACATTGCTTTAAAACAAGCCGCAGCCTCTGTGGGACAAGGCATCTTACTACATATGTATGAAAAACTATTCGCTGAATATGGACATACGGTAGGACAAATTCTTGTAACCCGTGAAGATACGGTGAAACGTAGTCATTATCTTAATTTACGGAATACATTGACGGCCCTCATTGGATTAGGAGTTATTCCTATTATCAATGAAAATGATGTAGTGGCTATCGATGAGTTTAAAATTGGTGATAATGATACATTATCTGCTAATATTGCTAGCATTATTGATGCAGATGCATTGATTATTTTATCGGATATTGAAGGCCTATATACAGCGAATCCGTCTACAGACAAAAATGCTACATTAATCCATGAAGTAGAGGCTCTTACTCCGTACATTTATGAAATTTCTGGTGGTGCAGGGTCTTCTTTGGGCACTGGTGGTATGTATACGAAGATTCAAGCTGCTCATATTGCAACGAACTCTGGAGTTCATATGATTATCGCCTCTGGTGACCATCCAGATAGTATTAAAGCTATTATGAATGGAGAAGAACGAGGCACGCATTTTTGGCCTCATCGAGATGTACCGCAAATTAAAAAGCGCTGGATGGCATTTGGCACACGTTTACAAGGTACCATTCATGTAGATAAAGGATGCCGTGATGCATTACTCACCAATGGATCTAGTGTTTTACCGGTAGGTATTCTATCTGGTGAAGGGCAATTTGAAGAAGGGGATACCATATCTATTGTTCACGGTGGAGAAGAAATTGCCCGCGGTATTGTGAACTTTAATCTATCTGACTTGTTAAAGATTAAAGGCCATAAATCACAGGATATTCCTACTATACTAGGTGTTCGTGATACCTATCATGTAGTGGTGCATCGAGATAACTTAGTTGTCTTACGACAGGAGTAAATTATGAATCCATATACTGCATATTTTGAAAATTTAGGCAAAGCAGCACGGTCAGCTTCTATGGTAGGACAAGTGCTAAGTACAGACGATAAGGATCGTATCTTGGAACAGATTGCTTATGATTTGGAAAATGCTATACCAATGATTTTAGAAGCGAATACTATCGATTGTTCCCAAGCTAAAGAGAATGGAGTTCCATCTGTGATGATGGATCGCCTTCGTTTGACGAAGGAGCGCATCGAAGGTATTTGTGAAGGTGTTCGTCAAGTGGCTCATTTGCATGACCCCATTGGTACTGTGTTAGAAAGTAGAACCTTAGACAATGGCTTGCGTATTGAAAAACGGCAAATCCCTATCGGCGTTATTGGCATGATTTATGAAGCTCGCCCTAATGTGACAGTAGACGCAGCTGCCTTAGCCATTAAGACCGGTAATGCGATTATTCTTCGTGGAGGAAAAGAGGCATACCATACGAGTGAGGCGATGGTACAGATTATGCAAGCTTCTTTAGAGCGGTGTGGAGCTCCGAAAGAGCTAGTTCAATTAGTGTCTATTCTTGAGAGAGAAGCTGTAGGTGAATTGTTAGCACAACGCAAATGGATTGATGTGATGATTCCACGTGGTGGAGCAGGATTGATTCAATTTGTCGTGAATAACAGTAAAATTCCTGTTATAGAAACAGGGAGTGGTGTTGTTCATGGCTATGTGGATGTATCTGCTGATGAAACGATGGCATTACAGGTATTGGAAAATGCAAAATTATCACGACCATCTGTATGTAATGCAATGGAAACAATTTTGTTACATGAAGAAAGACTGCAAGACTTAGGACCTAAGATTGTATCTATGTTAGAAGAAAAAGGTGTTGCCATCTATGGGGATACACAAATTGAAAGCTTGTCTTCTCAGGTGAAACCTGGCACAGAGGATAATTGGGCTACAGAATATAATGACTATATTGTGAATTTCAAAGTGGTATCTTCCATTGATGATGCTATTACTCATATAAATACATTTGGTACAAAACATTCTGAAATGATTATTACAGAAGACCCAACCGAGGCAGAACGATTTATGAACTTAGTGGATGCTTCCACAGTTTATGTGAATGCATCTACACGATTTACAGATGGTTTTGAATTTGGCTTAGGGGCTGAGATTGGCATTAGTACACAAAAACTCCATGCTCGAGGACCTATGGGACTAGATGCGTTGACAAGCTATAAATTTTTTGTCTTTGGCCATGGACAGGTGCGATGAAATTAGCAGATGTAAAAGCTTACTTTCATTATATGAAGTCTCCCAAAGGAGCTTATGAATGGAAGTCCTATGGAATCGTATTAGTCATACTAGGTATTGTATCTCTAGTGTGTATAGGGGCGTGGTTACATGGTAGATAAGAAAAAGAGAGTTGGTGTTTTGGGTGGCACTTTTAATCCGATTCATTTGGGCCATCTTATGATTGCAGAAATGGCATCAGAAGCATTTGATTTGAATCGGGTGATTTTTGTGCCTGCTAAGGAACCTCCTCATAAGGAATCGGATGTGATTGAGGCGAAATATCGACTAGAAATGGTACGTGTAGCAGTATTGGATAATCCTAATTTTGTAGTTTCTGATGTAGAGATGCTGCGGGATGGGAAATCTTATACCATTGATACATTGCGATATTTTCATGATTTGTATGGATCAGATACGGAATTTTTCTTTATTGCCGGCACGGATACGATTCAGAATTTACCAACCTGGAAATATATTGAACAGCTCTTAGATATGTGTGAGTTTATTGGGGCTATCCGCCCTGGTGCCACTGCTGATATTGGTGAAAGTATCGAATGGCTTGCTCAACGAGGCGGTCGTATTCACATATTAGAGGTGCCAGAAATGAAGTTATCTGCTACGGAATTGCGTCGCCGACTGCGGTATGGATTATCTACACGATACATGTTACCTAAATTGGTGTATCAATACATTAAGGAACATAAAATATATAATACATAAGGGTATTTGTTGTTAGGTTGATGCTTGTTTTATGGATAACCCTAGAAAGGTATAGGCTTGTGAAAGATATAACAACAATAGAAAATTTACAAAATGTTGTGAAAGTCCGGCTTTCACCAAAACGATTTGCTCATACATTAGGTGTGCTAGATATGGCAAGACGATTAGCCAATCATTATGGTGTTTCTATAGAGAAAGCAGAAGTGGCAGCTGTATTGCATGATGCTATGAAAGAAAGACCTTTACAAGAAATGCAAACAATGGTGATGGATGCACAGATAGAGGTGGATTCAGAAATGCTTAACAACGGGGCATTACTACATGGACCTGCGGCAGCAGCCTATGCTAAGTTAGAGTTGCAAATTCAAGATGAATCGATTTGCGAGGCTATTCGAGTTCATACATTAGGGAGTACTCATATGAGCCTATTAGATAAGATTATTTTTTTAGCTGATTATATTGAACCAAATCGTGATTTTCCTGGTGTGGAAGAACTACGTGCGTTAGCATTTAAAGATTTGAACGCTGCTGTGATTCGCGCCTATGATGGAACGATACGTCATTTGCTTGATCAAGGGTTAAGTATACATGTAGATACGATTCGAGGTAGAAATAGTGTATTGTTAGAAAGGTCGGATACATAAATGGAGCGAAATATACGACGAAAGCCGCGCCGACATGGACTGCGATGGGGACGCATTATAGGGGCCCTAATTTTATTAGTAGTTTTTGTAGGCCTTCTAGTATGGGGAATACGTAGTGCAGTGAGCGCTGTATCTCAATCAAGCACTACTAGTCAAGAGTCGCATCCATTGCCGGTTGTGACTAATACAACACCTATGGATATGAGCTCCATTAAGACATCCTATATGTTGGTTGTTGGCGTTGATAAAAGTCAACCACAGCAAGCAGATGCTTTATATGTTATAGCTTTCAATATGGATGCAAAAACTTTACAGATTATTGGTATACCAAGTAATAGTAAAATAATTAACCGTCACAGTGATACACCACAACGAATTAATGATATGTATGCACAAGGTGGAATAGAATTAACGAAAGCCGTAGTGGAAGATATGTTCCATATAGTTATCCCTTATTATGCAGTGGTAGATCAAGAGAGTTTCCAGTCTATGATGAACATTTTTGGAACTCCAAGCCTATATGTGGAGCAATCTATGGTACATCGAGATGCAGCTTCTGGTGAAGTGGATATCAACATTCATCAAGGGTACCAAGATATGACTAATGATACCGCCTTTGGATATATGAGATATGTCAATCAAGAAGGTGATACATTAGCAAGGACTATGCATCAAGAACGCTTATTAAAGACTATGTGGGAGAGAGAACGAAATCACGTTAGCTTGGGAACCGCTTTTCGAGTGTGGCGACAATGGAGTCATATTAGTACTAATATTAGTGCATGGGATGGTGTTCGGTTTATCACAAAAGTGATTGACTTTCCTAAAGATAAAGTGCGGTGGTATATTTTACCAGGGTCATCAGAAACAATTGATCGTGTAGACTATTGGAATGTAGAGCCTATAGAATTACAACAATTGGTAGGAATTACTGTGGGAGATATTCCAAGTGATGCTGAAGTGATTCCAGTGATTGGAGATACTCCAAAAGGTATTGGAAAAGATAGTGCTGATGATTCTTTAAAAGATGCTGAAAAACAGGCTAAAGCTACGAAAGAAGATAAGTCTATGGATACAGAAAAATCAGAACCAGGGAGTCCCACAACAAGATAAGGAGTTAGAATGAAACAGAAACAAGATATTTTAGGAACAGTAAAAATCTTAGCGCAAGCTGGATATGATAAAAAGGGAGAAGACATTTCCATTATGGATATGGAAGGTCTTACCATGTTAGGAGATTACTTCTTAGTGGTTACAGCAAACAATGTGAAACATGCACAAAGTGTAGCTGATGCCATTGAAGATGCCGGTGCAGAACAAGGTATGACCGTATTACATCGCGAAGGATATCGTGAAGGAGATTGGATTTTACTTGATTTTGGTGATGTCATTGCCCACGTATTTACAGGTGAATACCGCCATTTCTATGGCTTAGAAGAATTGTGGAAGGATGCACCGAGAGAATCCTTTGAAGGAGTCTAATATGGCTAGTACTTTATCAGAAAATACTATTGCTACGCTAAAGGTATTGCGTCAAAGTGATCAAGGGTCTTTTTTAGATGGTCAAACAGGCAATACGAATGACGATATTTTGTTGCATAAAGACCAACAAACTAGTTCCGTTGCGATTGGCGATGAAGTGACAGTATTTCTATACAAAGATCCCAAAGGCCGCTTGACAGCAAGTATGCGTTTACCAGCTATGAAGGAAGGTCAAATTGGTTATGTTGAGGTCATTAATACAACAAACTTTGGCTGTTTTGTAGAAGTAGGAACAGAACGGGGGATTTTTATGCCTCATGCAGAAATGCGTGGACGCCCGCAAAATGGTGAAAAAGTTTGGGTTCGTCTCTATAGTGATAAGTCAGGTCGTTTAGCTGTATCCATGGATGTGGATGATGCTATGCGGCGTGCTTCAAAACCTGCTACAGATGCTAAAATAGGGGGCATGGTGAAAGGTGCTATTTATAATATGACCAGCGAAGGGGCATTCTTAATTACTCCTGAACGATGGATTGCGTTTATGCATCGCAGTGAAATGACACGATCTTTAAAAGTAGGGGAACTCATTGAAGGACGTATTACCTTTAAACGTGATGATGGACGGATCAATATTTCTATGCGTCCTGTTAAAGAAGAGGCACTCGCTTCAGATGGTGCAAAAATTATGACCTATTTAGGCAACCGACATGGGCGTATGCCTTATGGTGATGGTACATCAGCACCTATCATTAAAGATAAATTTAACATCAGTAAGGCTGCTTTTAAACGTGCCTTAGGGCATCTGATGAAAGCAGAGCTCATTGTGCAAGAAGATGGGTGGACTCTGCTAACAGAGAAAGGGCAAGCCACTTTATTAGAGGCGGATGAACAATCGGCTACTATAGAGGAAATCAAATAGGGGGACAGGTCATGAAAATTGTGGTAGTAGGTGCTGGTAAAGTAGGGTACTCCTTGGCTCAGCGATTGGCACAAGACCAACATGATGTGTATGTCATTGAAAAAAATGGAGATCGCATTAAAAATTTAGAAAATAATTTAGATGTGAATTTAGTGCAAGGGAATGGTAGTAGCATCGCCTTATTGCAAGAAATAGGAATCGAAGATATTGGTATGCTTATTGCTGTAACGGATTCGGATGAAGTTAATATGCTGGCTTGTATGCTTGGTAAAGCGGCAGGTATTCCTAAGACGATTGCTCGAGTTCGGGAAACAGAGTACGAAAATGATACCAATGCACTTATTCGTGAGAGATTAGGAATAGACCTTTTTATAAATCCAGAAATGGTAACGGCTCAAGAAATTTATAAAATTCTAAAAACGCCAGCTGCATTAGATGTTGAAGAATTTGCTAGCGGAGCCGTGCGGTTAGTAGAATTTAAAATTCGTAATAATCATGATATTATGGGTATTCCTTTACGCTCCCTAGAATTGCCGCCCAATGTATTGGTGGTTGGTATTATGCGTGGGGGAGAAATGATTATCCCACATGGTAATAGTACGTTGGAATATATGGATAATGTATTCTTCCTAGGGGCTACTGAAAGTATTGATACCGTAGAGGAATGGTTACATGAAACTACTCGGCCTACACAACGTGTTGTTATTATTGGCGCAGGTCTTATTGGTAGAAATTTAACACTGCTTTTAGAACAAGATGGGTATGATGTAAAAGTCATTGAAAAAGATATCGAACGCTGTGAACAATTAGCGGCTATAGTAGACCGTTCTATTGTGATTCATGGTGATGGAACAGATATTGATCTATTAGGGGCAGAAGAAATTGGTGATACGGATGTTATTATTTGCTTAACAGATGATGATAAACTCAACTTATTGGTGGCACTATTAGCGAAACATATGGGGGTACCTAAAGCATTTGTTCGTGTAGGACGATTAGAGTATATTACGTTAATGGAACAGGTAGGTATTGATGTAGCTTTTTCACCAAGATTATTAACATCTGGACAAATTTTAAGATTAATTCGAGAAGATGAAAATCTTATTAATATTTTTACCTTTGAAGGATCTAAAGCTGAAGCTGTAGAAATAGAAGTGACAGAAAAAACATCTTTGCTCAATAAGCATCTAAGAGATTTGAAATTGCCAGGGAAATCGCTAGTGGGGGCTATTGTCAGAGAACATCAAACGATTGTTCCTAAAGGAGATACTTTGTTGCTTGAAGGAGATCATATAGTTATCTTTACATTGCCAGAAAATATTAATACTTTGTTAGCGTATATTAATAAATAAGAAGGGATTTTTGAAAGGAGAAGGAATCATGCGCATTCAAAATATTATGCGAGTCGTTGGACAAGTGATGCTCATTTTAGCTTCCTTCATTATGGTTCCCTTTTTCTTTGGTGTATTGGATGAAGGGACTTTTTACTACTCGTTTCTTATCACATCATGTATAGCAGGAGGAGTAGGGTTTCTATTATATCATTATGGAACAAATACGAATGTGTATAGTGTACGAGATGGATTTCTAGTAGTGAGTGCAACTTGGATTCTGGCCTCTATATTTTCTGCATTGCCTTTTTACTTTAGTGGAGTACTTGAGCAATTTGTAGATGCTTTATTTGAGTCTGTGTCAGGTATAACGACTACTGGGGCAAGTATGATTGATGATGTAAGTGCTTTACCAAGAGCCTTTATTTTGTGGAGGGGGCTTACCAATTGGATTGGTGGTATGGGGATGATTGTCTTAGTGTTAGCATTCTTGCGTAATTTAGGGACTGGAGTAGCTCCATTAGTTGAAGCAGAGGCTTCTGTACCAAGACCTGGGGTTGTATTACCAAGAATCCAATCTATGGCCGGGAACTTGCTGAGAATTTATTTAGGATTTACATTTACTTGTACTTTTCTATTATGGCTAAGTGGCATCGGTTTATTTGAAGCACTTAATTTTACCTTTGCTACGGTAGCTACAGGTGGATTGGCCCCAATTACTGGCAGTACATTTAGATATGCTGATTCTTATTTAGTCTGTATCATATTAATAGTATTTATGATATTGGCAGGTGGAAACTTTGCAGTCTATCAATCTGTATGGCAACGGGGAATCAAAGAGATTTGGAGAGATTTTGAGTATAGAATCTATCTTATCACATTGGCAATTGGATCAACTCTAGTTTTATTTGCCTTAGTATGGGAAGCTGGAGATGCTAATATTGAACATTTACTAAATGCTATTTTTACACTTGTTTCTATGCAGACTGGGACTGGATTTGCTATTGCAGATTATAACTTATGGCCTAGCTTAGGGCAAATGGTATTATTTATGGGAATGTTCTTTGGTGGTTGTAGTGGTTCAACTGCAGGGGGACTTAAAATCATACGAATAATTATCTTGGCAAAAAGTAGTATTCTCTATCTACGAAAAGCTATTCATCCCGATATGGTACAATTGGTACGACTCAATGGTTATGTATTACCTAATAAATGGTTACAGATTACGCAACAGTTCTTTTTTCTTTATATGCTCATCTTTGGCATTTCCTCTGTGATTATTTCCTCAACGGGATTACCGTTGGCAGATGTACTACCATTGGTAGCAGGAAGTTTGGGGAATGTAGGCCTTGCATTTGGCTCATTAGGACCCACGGAAAGTTTTACCATATTGGCACCTATTGCAAAGATAGTTTGTATTATTGATATGTTATTAGGACGGTTAGAGTTATTTACCTTATTGGTGCTATTACATCCAGGATTTTGGCGCGGATATTTTACAAAGAAAGAAAATGGATATAGACGATTCGATGGACATCATAAGAACGCCTCAAGGCTTGTATAAAACAAATTGTTATATTCTGAAAGAAAATGGATACGCTCTTATTATTGATCCAGGCTTTCATGGACAGCGTATCATGAAAGAATTACAGGATGTGACACCAGTAGGTATTGTGCTGACCCATGGTCATGCAGATCATATTTGTGCCGTAGATACGTTGGTAGAATCCTACCATATCCCTGTGTATATGCATGCTAAAGATGAGGAACTATTATTAGTCAAACGGCGTATGCCATCGGGGTATAAAGAACGATTTACTTCTCCATATGTTGCGTTAGAAGAGGGGCCTTTACAAATAGAACCTTTTTCTTTGCATGTATGGGAGGTGCCAGGGCATAGTGCAGGTAGTGTATGTATTGGGTATAAGCATATTTTATTTACAGGAGATACCTTATTTAAGGGAACTATAGGAAAAGTGAATACCTATAATGGTGATTCAAAGGCTATGGAAAAGACGTTGCAAAAAATTATGACTTTAGACCCGTCTTATGTGATATATCCTGGACATGGTTCGAGTACTACATTGAGATATGAATTAGCGACTAATCCATATCTGTAGGTACTCCCATAATGCATGAAATGGCTTGTACAACTGATTTCAGAGAAATAAAAAATGTTTATAAAAAAATATAAAAAAGTATTGACGAGAAATATGAAATAGGGTATACTAACAAAGTAGTCAAATGGCCCCGTGGTGTAGCGGTTAACATGTCGCCCTGTCACGGCGAAGATCGTCGGTTCAAATCCGATCGGGGTCGCCACTACTTGCCTCGGTAGCTCAGTCGGTAGAGCAACGGACTGAAAATCCGTGTGTCGGCAGTTCGATTCTGCCCTGAGGCACCATTTGCGGAAATAGCTCAGCGGTAGAGCACCGCCTTGCCAAGGCGGGGGTCGCGAGTTCGAATCTCGTTTTCCGCTCCACTTTTTTGGCGGCATAGCCAAGCGGTAAGGCAGAGGTCTGCAAAACCTTTATTCCCCAGTTCGATTCTGGGTGCCGCCTCCACAAATTCCACCCATGCCGGGGTGGCGGAACAGGCAGACGCAACGGACTTAAAATCCGTCGGTTAGAAATAACCGTACCGGTTCGATTCCGGTCCTCGGCACCATTTAGACCAACTTCGGTTGGTCTATTTTTTTATGTGTAAATGGACTATAATGTAAGTATCATATAATAAGTTTGCGTAGGGAGGAACTATGAATACAGTTACTGATGTTGATCGATTATATAATGCTATTGAAATTAATGAAAAAACATTTCAGTTTTTTCAAATTGATCTACAATCCTATGGAATACAAGAAGTTGATAAAGGAAGTACACAATCCTTTTATGTTCTTCTTGAAATCATGAATGGCAAATTTAATTGTGATTTAGATTTTATCGTAAACTGTTATGATGAGTTAGGAAAGATAATCTATAGTGAGACGAACCTCCTTCTTATAGACAGATATATTGGCTATGATACGATTAAGTTTTTTTGTAATGATACTAATTTGATTGATAGAACGAATAAAATTCGTATATTCGTAAAAAAAAGGTAATATAAAATTGCCCTATACCGATATGCATATGTATGTCATAGCATAAGGTATAGGGCACTTTTTATATCTATAGGCTTATTGATGTTGAGAAATTTCTTCTTCGTACATAGCTTCTTCTTTTACAGGTTTATAGTAGATGGCATAAAGTATCAATACGATAATTGGAATGATGGCAGATACCATATAGATTCCGCTGTAGGATAGTAAGCCATGTAAGATTCCTAATGTATAAGGTCCGACGCCTAATCCGAGATCTAATCCGATAAAATAGGTGGAAAGAGCTACCCCAATTTTGGCAGGTTCTACAGCTTTCAAGCAAATAGCTTGTCCGTTAGACATAAAGGTACCATAACCTAAGCCTACAAAGGCTCCGGCGATAAGTAGTAACGCTGCATTGAAGCTATAAGCGATGAGTAAAAGACCAATTGTTAAACATATATAGCTAGGATACATGACAGCATTTTCGCCACGTTCATCGAAGATACGACCTGCAATAGGACGGGTCACGGTAATCACAAGGGCATAAACCACAAAGAAGAAGGCTCCTGCTGTAATGAGACCGATTTCATGGGTAAAGATAGAAAGGAACCCGAGTACGCTAGAATAGGCTAAGCCCATTAGGAATCCAAGAAAGGCGATGAAGGATACACGTGGTTCAATGAAATTCTTCATAGACCAAGATGTCATAGAAGCTGCTTCCGTAGAGGATAGTACTAAATTTTGTACAGGGAATCGTAAACAAGCGATGGCAACACCAATGGATAATAGGACGGCTAAATAAATAATCCAAGTAAAACCAACGGCAGGTAATAAAATCATGCCAATGAAAGGTCCAATAGCCGCTGCTAAACTAGTGCTAAGACCATAATAATTGATACCTTCTCCATCTTTCGATTTTGGAATGTAAGCAGTGACTACAGCATTGGCTGCAGTGGATACAGTACCGTAAGCAAAACCGTTTAGGAAACGGACTGCATCCAAGATTAGAATATCTTTGGCAATGAGATACGCAAGGGTAGTGAGAAAATAAAATATGGCTCCGTACCGAAGTACCTCTTTACGACCGATAAGTTCTAAGCGTTGTCCCATGATAAGGCGAGCGAATAAGGTGCCAATAATATAAATACCAGTAGCAAATCCTGCTTCCGCAACGGTGGAATGAAGTTCTTTCGTAGCATAGCTTGCAGTGATAACTACAAAGCAGTAGTACACTAAAAAGACAATAAAATTAATGACGGTAATACTGATGAACCCGGAATTAAATAGAGTTTCTTCTTGATTTTGTATCGATTGGGCATTCATGGATAACTCCTCCTTTTGTAATACGTTCTATAGAATATACCTAATTGCGAATCTTGTAAAGGTTATATAAATATTTTCTATAGGACTTAACTAAGTTAACAATGTACAAATAGGTAAACAGGAGAAACGAGTAGGCAAGAATAGTGATGTGAGCGTATTATATAAATCAATTTAGTGTGTTCCCGACGATTGGGAAGGGGAAGCACAGATATAAAATTTTTTTAGAGTGTGACTATCCACGAAGTTAGAAACTGGTATGGAAGAAACACCAACATGAGGGGATGCGTTGTATCTCTAGTCCGATCATCAGTATAGACTTGCTTCGAGCAGACTATCTTGCGATTAAATTGTGTAGGTGTAATATAATGTATTGCTACTTTCAGAGAAACTGACTATAATAAAAGAAAAGCATTGAGAATTATATAACAATGTTATAGTTTACAAGATATAGATGTGAATCATAAGAAAGGAGTCTCCCTTATGACAGTACAATTAGACACATTGGATCATCGTTTATTACGTTTATTAGATGAGGACGCCTCCATGTCGGCTGCCGACCTCGCCATTATGCTTAACAGTGAAGAGGCACATGTGGCAAGTCGTATTCAAGCCTTCGAGGAGTCTGGTATTATTAAACGGTACCAAGCAGTCATTGATTGGGAACAAGTAGACCAAAATAAATCTACTGCTCTTATCCAATTAGGTGTGACTCCTGCTCCAGATCAAGGCTTTGATAAAGTGGCAGAACGAATTATGGAATTTCCAGAAGTACAAGGTGTTTACCTTATGTCTGGTAGCTATGATTTAACGGTTATCGTGGAAGGGGCTAGCATGCGTGATATCGCTTTATTCGTATCTCGCCGTTTATCTACATTAGATTCGGTGCTTTCCACCACGACAAACTTTATCTTAACACGTTATAAAGATAATAATATTGTGTTCCACACGGGTGGAGTTCGTGAAGATCGGAGAAATGTATTCGATGATTAATTATGACAACTATTTAAATGCTGAAATTAAAGCAGTTAAACCATCGGGGATTCGACGTTTTTTTGAAATTGCTAATGAATTAGATAATGTCATTTCCCTTAGTATTGGTGAACCAGATTTCGCTACGCCCTACCATATTCGTGAAGAAGGTATTAATACATTAGAAAAGGGAAAAACTTGGTATTCTCCTAACCGTGGTTTTATGGAACTACGGGAAGAAATTGCTAAATGGTTAGAACGGAAATATCACGTGTCCTATGACCCAGCAACAGAAGTGATTGTAACGGTAGGTGGCTCAGAGGCTATTGACTTAACTTGTCGTACCTTATTAAACCCAGGGGATGAAGTGTTGATTCCCGTGCCAAGCTTTGTATGCTATACGCCGTTAGCAGAATTATGTAATGCCAAGCCAGTGCAGATCATTACTAAAGAAGAAGATGAGTTTCGTTTGACTCCAGAGGCGATTGAAGCGGCTGTAACAGAGAAGACGAAACTGTTAGTATTACCATTCCCTAACAATCCAACAGGGGCGGTATTACGCCGTGAGCACTTGGAAGCTATTGCAGAAGTGGTTATCAAGCATGACTTATTTATTTTGTCCGATGAGTTATACAGTGAACTTACCTATGGTGATGAACCACATGTATCTATTGCATCTATGCCAGGTATGCAAGAGCGGACAATCTTAATTAATGGATTTTCCAAAGCCTATGCGATGACTGGTTGGCGCCTTGGATTTGCCACAGGTCCAGCACCGATTATTGCACAAATGACGAAGATGCATCAATATGGTATTATGAGTGCTCCGTCTATGTCTCAATATGCAGCTATCGAAGCGTTAAAAAATGGGGATAAAGATATCCAATACATGCGTGAAGAATACGATATGCGTCGTCGCTTGTTGGTGAGCGCTTTCAATCGTATGGGACTTCATACATTCGAGCCAGAAGGGGCATTCTATGTATTCCCGTCCATTAAGAGCACAGGCATGACATCGGAAGAGTTTTGTGAAAAACTACTCTATGATCAACGTATTGCCATTGTTCCTGGTAATGCCTTTGGCGATTGTGGTGAAGGATTTGTTCGTGTAGCCTATTCTAATTCCTTGCAGAATATCAAAGAAGCGGTAAAACGGATCGAAATATTCTTGGAAAAAATTAAAAATAAAGAGATTGAGTAATCAAAAAGACAGACATAGTTTTGCAGTAAAACTGTGTCTGTCTTTTTAACGTTTATACAATACATAGGTCCGTCGGCGAATTGTATAGTGGTATTTGAAAAGAATAGGTGTAAGAATACAATGGGCTGTAACAAAATAGCCTACCAATACAATAGAGGAAAGTTGAACAAACAGCATCAACTTTCCTCTACTTTTATATTTTTAATAAGTGGGGCTGTAGCAACATGTAAAAATGTATATGTTGTTACAGTCCCCAATATACTATTGATTCTTATATTTGAAAGCTAAAATAGCTTGGATTAATGCATCTAATGTCATCTCACCACGTTCTGCCACCATGGATAAAGTAGCTTTATGTTTCATTAATTTAGCAAGTGGAGAATTTAGCATTTTAAAGTTTGGATTGATATGAATCATGTGATCTTTTAGACCAGGGATTATATCAAATAGAGGGAATAGTTTGGTATCTCCTGTTAAACCTAGATCATTTTCATAGACCGTAGATTGTGGTGTGCTTTCTGGCACCGTACCTTGTTCAGTTGAGTTAGTTGTACTATCCTCTTGGCGTACATGTTTGTAATCGATGTGGTCTACGGCATGGTACGCAGAATTAGAACCTTCCCAAATAAGTTCTTTCCGAGAACCGCTTAGGCTACGAATATGCGTGCAATCTTGAACCATTTCTAAAATACCTTTAAATTGACCTTCTTCATTGCGCACGGCGATGTATTCGATGTGGATGAATAGGTCCGGCTTGTTAATCCACATTTCAGCGTAATCTTGTCTGCCAGCTTTGAAAGAATCGATAATTTCTTGTACTAAAGGTAGACTTTTCTTTGGATGGCAGTTTTGTACGATGCGACCGATGATATTAGAGCTGCGAGGGAAGATGCGGTGCTTTGTATCATTATAGAAACGAACTAAGTCGTTTTCATCCACGAAAGTAATATCTACAGGTAAGAATTTAAAGATTAATTTAATTTGTTCAATTGTCAAGGAGCCCACAGCTAGGTCATGCGTTTGTTCAGGGCTTCCGTTAATGCCATACTTGCCCACTAATTGTGCTAACTCTTGTAAAAGAGCGGTAGGGTTACCAGTACCACCTAATTGGGTGTTTTCATGATTTTCTACATCAGCATGATTATGTTGTGTTGTTATATGGCCCACATTTGCAGATGCCTCTCCAAGGTTCTTAGGTTCCGCATCAGGACGGCCTTTATAAAATGGAGGAGGGGCGATGAAAGCAAACCCAATTTCATGATCACCTTGGCTCATAGTAATGAAGTCACTGTCTTGTAATAACTTCCATGCTGTTGGGATTAGTACTTCTTTTTCTTTGTTATTGAGGTCACGGATAATATCGATGACGTCTGCTTGTTTTGCTAAAAATTCAGACTCTTGTCCAGATTCTAGCAGTTGTTTACTTTCAGAGATGGCATCACGAACAGCGTCATCAAAAGTCCACATGATTTTCGTAGGGCGATCGAAACCATACCGCTCTAGGACTGGATATAATTGATTTTGTTTGCGAGCCAAATGGATGCGCCAAGTAGTGAGGGCATCATATACACCAAGCCAAGGGTTGAGAATGAAGTGAGGTGCTTGTAACAGAGCTTCCATTTCTGTTAACTGTTGTTCCATGGCGTTGATTTCATTTAGATACACTGTTAATGGATGATGTTCAGGATATTCATTGTTCGCACGAATTAAAATACCATCAAATAATTCTAATAAGTCATCCATACGATGGGTGATTTCTTCGTCAGTATAAGAACCTTTTAATTGTTGCTCGCCATAAGCAAATTCATCAGGTGTACAAGTTCCGATTTTTTCTTTCAATAACGTACGAGCTGTTTCTAAATCTAAGGTGCCACCGAGAAAGCGGTCTTTAATATCGATCATAACTTCCATTCTGTCATTGCCTGTAAGCCCAAGAGCTTGTTTCATTGTGTCCATGTGCGAGTCCTTTCTGTGTTTACTATTAGTATAATCATTGTTATGGTATCATCATTTGCAGATACTTTTTGACTGAAAGTTGCTGAAAGAATACAGAGATTTCTACAAATGTAGATACCAAGGGTCTAGCGTAATAAAGTATAGGGAGTGTGCTCTCAGGGGAGTCGACTCCTTTTATGTGTTTAGTATACAGTAAATAAAAATAATTTTCAGTTGCTAGGGATACAGAATTATAAAAGTTTTGTAAGAAAGAGAATGATTGTATAAGAAGTTTAGAATGTGATTTTTAGTGATAAAATCTGTTGCAAATAAGAATATAAATAATTAATGATTTGACTATTGTTCTTATAAGATATAAAATTTAAGAATAAAAAGGTGGTGAATATATGGGGAAAAAAGAAAGATTATTGAAAACAATAGAAGATAATTGTGGAGTGATTACAACAAAAGAAGTTTTAGAGTTAGGGTTTCATAAAGATACGATAAAAGCATTAGTGCTAGATAATACATTGGAAAAAGTAGCGACAGGATTATATGCATTTCCTCATGAGAATATTGACGAGTATTTATATTTCTCACATCGTATAAGAAAAGGGGCTTTTTCACATGAGACAGCTGCTTATTTACATGGGTTGACGACAAAAATACCTAATAATTTTGTTATGACTGTTATGGTTGGAGATAATGTTAGTCGAGTATCGAAGGTAAAAGACAATATTAACTTTAAATATGTAAATAAGGATCAGTTTAGTGTTGGGAAAGTAGAACAATTGAGCCCTTTTGGGCATCTTATCATAACATATGATAAGGAAAGAACGGTACTTGACATAATTCGTGATAAAAAGCGAGTTGATGCACAAGTTTTCAGAGAAGTAATACGTTCATATTTTTTTAGTAACGATATAAATTTATTAAAACTGTCTAAATATGCAGTAGAACTAGATATGGAAGATGAATTGAGACAATATACGGAGGTCATGCTATGAAAACAGCAGAACAAATTAAAGGAGCAATTCGTAATATATCTAAGAAAACTGGAGTAAACCCAAATTCATTATTACAAATGTGTCTATTTGAGGGTGTTCTAGAGAAGTTGTCTAAGTCACAATATTGTGAAAATTTTATCTTAAAAGGAGGCTTGTTAATATCATCTTTAATTGGTGTTGATATGAGGAGTACGATGGATATGGATACAACAATTAAAGGCTTGCCGGTAAATGAAATGACAATTAGAGATATTTTAAAAGAAATTTTAACTATTTATATTGAAGCAGATGTTGAGTATGAATTGTTAAAGTTAGAGCCTATAAGAGAAAAGGGAGTCTATGAAGACTTTTGTGCGACAATACGTTGTAGGCTTGGAAAGGTTAATGCTATATTACATATAGATATTACAACCGGTGATGTTATTATTCCGAAAGAGATGCATTATTCATATTCTAAAATATTAGAAACTGGAACAATACCTATAATGACATATACATTAGAAACAATTTTAGCAGAAAAGTTTGAAACTATTACAAGTAGAAATATTACAACAACAAGAGCAAGGGATTTTTATGATTTGTATATGATATATTCACTTTATAAGGACAAAATAAATGAAGAAATACTGTGTGAGGCAATACAAGAAACCAGTCGTCACAGAGGTACGTATGAGATGGTATTAGAATATAAGGATATTTTAAATTTATTGCGTAATAGTATAGGAATGCAAAATATATGGAAAAAATATATAGATTCTAATATGTATGCAAAAGATATAGAGTTTGAGGATACTCTTAAGATATATGAAATATTAGGAAATATAATGGTATTACATTCAAATAACTAAAGTAAATAGCCTGCGCATCGGATGCACAGGCTGTTTTATATTTATTTAGTGTAATTGGATGCTGTATAGATTCCAAGGGCTACCCAAATGAAAGAAAAGGCAATCATTTTATTGGTATCGAAGCTTTCACCGAAATAGAAGATGGCAATAAGTAAAGCGATGGTGGGCGATAGGTATTGCAGGAACCCTAATAAGTTTAATGGTAATAGGCGAGCACCATAACTGAAAAGAACGAGGGGGACTGATGTTGTGAGACCAGACCCTACAAATAAAGCGGCTGTGAATGAATCATGTTGAAAAGCCGTCCAAGAACTTGTATCGATGTAGGTGGTGTAGATTATAGCTAATGGTACTACGAGCCAAGCTTCAAAGGCGATACTTGTAAATGGATGGATCAGCAATTTTTTCTTTACCAGTCCATAGAGGCCAAATGTTAAGGCAATGGCTAGTGCCAAGTCAGGCGTACTCCCCATTTGTAAAGAAATAAAGATGATACCTATAGTGGCTAAGCCCACACTAAACCACTGGGCGAACGTTAACTTTTCTTTGAAAATAAAGACTCCTAACACAACGTTGAGCAGTGGATTAATATAATAGCCGAAACTAGTATCCATCACACGATTGTTAGATATGGCCCAAATGTATAAGCCCCAATTACTAGATACGAAGATAGAAGCTAGAAATAGTAGACCCAATTGAGATATATTCTGTCTTAAATGCAGGCAATCTTTCTTAAATTGTTTGTAATTCAGTCCGATAGCCACAAAGGACATAAAGAGGGCAGACCATATAATGCGGTGTGCCAGTACGCTATAGGCTGATATATGGTGGAGAAGACCCCAGTAGATGGGTAAAAGTCCCCAAATAAAATAGCAACTTAAAGCTGTGATGAGACCTTTTTTATTGGTTTGTTGCATAGATACCTCCTTCAGTGTATTCAGTTATCATAGTACCACAGATTACATACATGTTCTATAGGAAAATAATACGTATCATAGAAAACTGATACTATCATAAAAATAATAAATTAAGATAATATAGAGTGACTTCAATATGAAATTTAGTTATATTTGAAAAATATATTGTAAAATGAAGATTCTATGAAGTATAATTATAAACAGTATGTTATTATGTATTGAAAGCAATACATATATATTAATTCGTATGGGTGTACGAAATTTTTTGGAGGTATATTCATGAAAATAACAAATAAGCGCATTTCTGTAGCTCTGTTAGCCTGTGTAGCATTGACTACATTTAGCGGCGTATACGCGGCATTTGATGAGCATTTAGACAACTATCAATTAGATACAAAGGTAGTGAAAGGTGATCGTTCTAAAGATCAATTTGGTAACACAGTAACAGAACAATCCTATTATCGTACAGGTGGTGACGTAAAAGTTATCACTCGTGATGAAATTGAAAAACGTCATTATTCTGATTTAACAGAAGCCATCAAACGTATTCCAGGGGTAACATTCCAAAACCCAGGATACCGTGGTGGAGAATATGGATACCAATTCTTCAACAATGGTATCTCTATCAATGGTGATACTCGTGTTATCGTGCTAGTAGATGGTCGTCGTGTAGATAATGCAACAAGTACACGTATTGCAGGTAGAAGTGCAACGGGTAGCAAATCTACTGGGGTTAACTTAGACCAAGTAACAAATATTAATGCCGTAGACAAGATTGAAGTAATCAAAGGTCCTGGAGCTTCTGCCTACGGTTCTGATGCAACTGGTGGTGTCATTAATATTATCACTCGCAAAGGTGGAGATAATCATCAAGGAACAGTTGATGTTTCTACTGGTTCTTGGGGTAAACATAGCTATGATTTTACCTACTCTGGTAGTGCAGGAAATGATAACTCCTTACATTATTTTGTGGGTGTAAATCGTGTTAAATCTGATGATACAAAATATCGTGATGGACATACCGGTGAAGTGGGAACATTAGGCGGTTCTCGTTTTGATGAAAGAGGCGCTAATGTACGTATCGATAAAGACTTTAGTGATACACAACGATTGACAATTTCCATCAATCATAAGCAAGGTAAAGATGGGTATCCAATTTCCACTCCCAATTTACAATATTGGAACACAAAAGATTGGCATCGCATCATTTTCTCTGCTGATGTGGGAGCATTAGATGAAAATGGTATGTTAATTGATGATAGCACAACATGGGGTAATGCAACGAATCCTGGATATCATAATTTGTTTGCCTTAGATGGATTGGCATATAATTCTTATAGTAAGTTTAAAAATAATGATGTAGATGTAAAATATACATTTGATCGTCAATCTGATATGGAAAGTTTTGCTCGATTCTATAGCCAACACCATAAATACTCTAGCACAGATACATACTCTTGGCATTTGCCATTACCAGAGGAAAAAACTATTCAAGATAAATTTAAAGAAGATTTCCCGACTGGTGTGAAAGATCAATCTTTACTAGATGATTGGATTTCTAAAAATTTAGCACCATTCCCAGGAGACAGCAAAGCAGCCCTAGAAGAATGGGTAGAAAAAACTGGTGGTAAGGCAGCAGCACCGACAAGTTATCGAAATGAAAAAACTCGTGGTATGCAAGTACAAGTAGGTCGTTCTATTGGTAAGCATGATTTACTTGCTAATGTAACTTATGATAAGGCGTTTAATGATGCAGTATCAAAACGTCACGGTAAAGTTCAAAAAACTGTCACTAAACGTACTTCGTTATATGGATATGTACAAGATAAAATTCATGTAAATGATAATTTCGATATCACTCCAACACTCCGTTTTGTAAAATATGGAAACTATATTGTTAATGGTGTAAAATCCCAAGGTGGAGCTAGCCATGTAATAACACCAGCTTTAAATCTTCAATATAGCTTTGGTGATCATAATACAGTGTATGCTGGTTGGACAAAAGTAGTGCGTCCATTACGTAGCGGAGACTACACGTCTACTTATGGTGAGTTTAAAACGCCTTTACAAGATGAAAAAGGCAATGTGTATACTATTGGTTATCAAAAAGAGCTGAATAAGAAAACTGTGGTAGGTCTAAATTATAGCTTAACAGATATGAGTAATGCTATTGCTTCTTTCCCAATTCGTGTAGGAAATGAATTTGAAAGTACAGCGGTCAATGCGAAACAAAAGAAAACTGCTTTTAATGTAACAGTGGACCATAAAATCAATAAGTATTGGTCTGTAGGCGCTGCATATAGCCATTTGAAAGATAAATGGGGCGTTAAACCTGGATATGTTATAAAACCAGAGTGGGGTTATAACGATTCTGGTGATATTAATACAGGTATTAACAAATTGCGTCCGGCGAATCATTATACACTCAATGTAAATTATGATGCGGGTAAAGTATCATCTGGATTGTTAGTAAACTATTATACAGGCTCTAATATAGAAGCCTTTACATCGAAACGCTTTGTAGTAGTAGATTGGAATTTAAACTATGAGGTTACTAAAGATTTAACAACATACGTTGCAGTGACAAACTTAACGAACGAAGCATACGAAACTACTAGCTATGCCGTATATGGCCCAGGTAGTTCTGCAATGCCAGCTCGTCAAGCTATGATTGGTGCTAAATACAAATTCTAATAATGATTCATGAAAGAGCTACCTTGGTAGCTCTTTCGTTTAGGTGAATAAATGAGAAAGTTATATATAACTGGATGTATGTTAGCTATCATATTAGGATTATACAGCGCGCATCTACATGGTATGGAAGAATTTATTCCCATGCCTGAGTATGTGGAAAGTACTGTTGTTTCCCAGGAAGTAGGACCTCGTACGGTAAATCAATTAACGAGCAAAGGTACGGATCAAGAGATTACCTATGAAGGGGAACCACGTCGTATCATGGGCGTTTGGCAAAGCTCAGTAGAAACACTACTTGCTTTAGGTGTAGGTGATCGTATAATCGCGGCTATAGGAGTGCCAGATAGTAAATATATAGCAGAAGAATATCGTGATGCTTATGAAAAGATTCCTTATAAAAGCATGGAAATTCCAGATGTAGAAACTACCTTATTATGGGAGCCAGACTTGCTTGTAGGCTGGTATTCTACCTTTCAAAAGAATAACTGGAAGAGTACGGATTTCTGGGCACAACGAGGGATTGATAGCTATATTTCGAGATCATCCTATAAAAAATCTAAGAGAACAGTAGAGGGTGAATATCAATATATTCTTGATCTAGGAGCGATTGTCAATAGACAAGAACGTGCACAGGCGTTGGTGAATCGAACTAAACGGGCAGTGGCAGAAGCAAGAGCCTATGGAGAAACACAGAACACGAAAGATACGGTTCTGATACTCGAAAATTCGGGACGCCAGTATCGTGTATATGATAAGGAAACATTAGCAGGAAATATGCTGGAAGAAATAGGAGGACATCTTATTTCTGAGGCAGGACAAACAATCAATGCAGAAGAGTTGATTCATTTAAATCCATCAGTTATCTTTTTAGTGCTAGTAGAAGAGGATTATGAACGGCAAGATGAACTCATAGACAATCTATATAAGAATCCTACACTACAACACGTAGATGCCATACGTAATCATCGAGTACATGGGGTTCCCCTATTTATGGTGTATAGCGCAGGTACACGAATCCATGATGGATTGAATCTTATGATTCACGGATTGTATCCTAATTTTACAGGAGGTATTCATGAGTAATCGAACACATACATTCACAGTGGTGGGTGTAGGAATTATACTCATAGCCCTATTGATTGCGGGTATGGCATGGTCTTTATTTTTAGGGACAGTGCATATTCCAGCACATACATTGTGGCAAGTGGTGGCATCAAAATTTGTAGATACCATTACGATTGAGGATCCACGACAAGGGGCTTTGAATGATATTGTATGGATGTTGCGTATGCCACGGGTTATCTTGGCCGCTTTAGTCGGTGCAGGACTTGCTGTCAGTGGTGTCATTATGCAAGCCATTGTTAAAAATCCATTGGCAGATCCATATATTTTAGGCATTTCATCAGGTGCATCCACAGGGGCTACAGTAGCCATTTTAATGGGTGTAGGTATTGCCTTTGGTGAAGAATATGTGGGCATTATGGCTTTCATAGGGGCTATGGTTATATCCTTTGGTGTGCTTATTATTGCTAATATGGGTGGCCGTGCTAATGCGATTAAATTGTTGTTAGCCGGGATGGCCTTGAGCGCCGTTTGCAGTGCCTTTACGAGTATTATTGTATACTTTGCAAACGATAAAGAAGGGATTCAAAACGTAACCTTCTGGATGATGGGTAGTCTGGCAGGGGCTAATTGGGATTTGATTGGCATTATGCTACTTGTTATTCTAGTACCAATTGTCTTCTTCTGGTCCCAAACACGCATTTTGAACTTGATGTTACTAGGTGATGAAGTAGCCATTACCCTAGGTATAGATCTTCACAGATATCGTCAATTATACCTTGTGATGAGCTCGATTATGATAGGCTTTGCCGTGTATGCAGCAGGGATTATTGGATTCGTTGGGTTGCTCATTCCTCATATCGTACGTCAAGCGTTGGGCACAAATCATAAAGGTTTAATTCCTATATCTGCCTTAGGAGGCGCTTTATTACTAGTAGTGGCAGATACACTCAGTAGAACGCTCATTCCTCATACGGAATTACCGATTGGTATCTTAATTTCTGTGATCGGGGCGCCAGCTTTTGTATACTTAATGATTAAGCAAACCTATGCGTTTGGAGGTAATTAATGAATTTACAAGTAAAACAAGTTGCCTTTGGCATTGGACAAACGCAAATCTTACAAGGTATAGATTTAGACGTACAAGATCGTGAAATTGTAGGTTTAATTGGTCCCAATGGTAGTGGTAAAAGTACATTGTTAAAATGTATCTATCGTACATTACATCCTAATGCAGGACAAATTATGTTGAATGGCCGTGCCTTAGATGAACTTTCATTTCGTGAAAGTGCTTTGCAAATGGCGGTAGTGGCACAACATAATCAATACCAATTTGACTTTTCAGTGATGGATATTGTACTTATGGGGCGTATGCCTCATAAAAAATTACTTGAAGGAGATACGCCGGGGGACTATACTATAGCTAGACGGGCTTTAGCACAGGTAGGTATGGATCATATGGAAACACGTAGTTTCTTGAGCCTTTCAGGGGGAGAGCAACAGCGTGTGATTTTGGCCAGAGCCTTAACACAAGAAAGCCCATGTTTGATTTTGGATGAACCAACGAATCATTTGGATATCAAGTACCAATTGGAAATGTTGGAAATCGTTCGTGATGCGGGTGTAACTGTATTGATGGCTGTTCATGATTTAAACTTGGCATCCCAATTCTGTCATCGTTTAGTAGCCTTGGAAAAAGGACGAGTGGTTGGCACAGGGACGCCAAAAGAGTTGCTGACACCAGAGTTTATTCAAAATCTATATGGTGTACATAGTCGCATCGTAGAAGGTCCGACAGAAGATTCTATTCATATTATTTTTACGGAAACAGTGAAATAAGTATTTATGTATAAGGAGGTATCACATGGAATTATTTGAATTATTTATTAAAGGTGGATATGTAATGTATCCATTGTTACTTTGTTCTTTCATTGCTGTGATTATTTTTGTAGAACGGTTACGTTTTTATCGATCTATGCTAGATGATGTGAATGCGTTGCGTGAAACAATCATTCCTCTAGTACAACAAAGCAATTGGAAGGGCTTACAAGCCTTAAAAGAAACAAGCAAAGGGATGGCAACACATGTCATTGCAGAAGCAGCTCGTGGTGGCAATAATAAAGAACAACAAGAAAAATTGTTGGAAGCAGCAGCCATTAGTGAATCTGCAAAATTACGTCAATATTTAAACTACATCGAATCTATCGTAACAATGGCTCCTTTGTTGGGTTTGTTGGGTACAGTAACAGGCATGATTGGTTCTTTCAGCGTATTATCTATTTCTGAAGGACAACCATTTGCCATTACTGGTGGTGTAGGGGAAGCCTTGATTGCTACAGCCACAGGCTTGATCGTGGCGATTATTGCTTTGATTTTACATACATACTTAGTGCAACAACAAGATATTTTGATTAGCCAAATCGAAGATGCAAGTGCTATGTATATGGCGGAATTGGCAGGTGACAACCATGCGGCTTAGATCCTTACGGACTACGTCTAAACCGAAACTCATGATTATTCCAATGATTGATATCATCTTCTTTTTATTGGTATTTTTCATGATGAGTATGTTGACAATGGTCGTACAAAAAACTGTGCCAATTCAATTACCACAAGCGGTGGCATCGAAAGTGGACTTGCAACGTAAAATTCCAATTACTGTAACAAGTAACGGACAAATCTATGTGGAAGCACAACCGGTGACGCTTGACCAAATGATTCGTTACTTGCAAGCTGAAAAAGCGAAGGGCGATGATATGGTCGTTATCTTGCGTGGTGATGCGAAAGCTGAATATGGCGCATTTGTTACTGTCTTAGACACATTGAAACAAATGGGTATTGTTAAAGTATCCATTGCGACAGATAGTAAATAAGGAGGTACTATGGATAGACGATGGCGTATACCCGCAGTGATATCCGGACTGACAAATATAGGTCTTGTAGTACTTCTAGGCGTATTGGGTCATATCCAAACACCGACACCAGAATCGGATGAAATTGTAGAGGTGCAGTTGGTTCATGAGGATAAAGGTAGCGCAGGGCAACCGAGTGCAGGACCGGCGATTGCAGCACCCCATACTGAAAAACGTGAAATTCCACCACCGATTACGAATTTAGCCGATGCAGATGCAATTTTAGAACAAGTGAAAGCGGAAGTACCTAAAAATGTAGCGATTGTAGCACCACCATCAGCACTTCCAGGAACCACTGGAGGCGGTGGAGAAGGTACGGAACCTAGCGATGGAAATGGTAATGGTAATGGTAACGGTAACGGAGATGGAGACGGAGACGGCAAAGGTACTGGAGATGGTAACGGGGTAGACGGCAACGATGATGGAGTGATCGTTGATGCTGGTAGTTTATCTCTAGTCAGTGATGTAGAAGCACCGTATCCTCCTAAAATGCTCCGCCAAGGTAAAACAGGCACTGTGGTTGTTCAATTGGTAGTAGAAAAAGATGGTTCTGTTAGCTCTGTAGATATTATTGGAGGCAGCGGACAACCTGAATTTGAACAAGCCGTGATGCGCGTGGCGTATCAATGGACCTTTGTGCCAGCCACACGAAACGGCCGACCAGTTCGAGCCTATGCAACGAGAACCTATCGGTTTGTATTATAAAATTAAATAGTGACATCTATACATTAGCTTAGATGAAGTACATAGCGCCATATGGTTCTTACTACATGCAGTTAGAATTGTATGGCGCTTTTAGTCACTATAGTAGTATTAGAGAAAATTGTAGATGAACGTAATTAATACTAAAATATATATAAAATAGTGTAATACTAGGAATTATAAGCTTTCATAGTCTGGAACTTGAAATTTAACACAATGTAGAGTTATACTTGATTGGGAACCTACTATGTGTAAGGTCTTATTTTATTTTTCGTATGGGCGTACGGAATACTTAAGGGAGGTATATTTATGAAATTTACAAAAAAAGGGGTGTCAGCAGCTTTGCTGGCTTGCGTAGCACTGACTACATTTAGTGGAGTACATGCGGCATTTGATGAACATCTAGATAAGTATCAATTAGACCCTAAAGTCGTGAAGGGAGACCGTTCAAAGGATCAATTTGGTAATACTGTAACGGAACAATCCTATTATCGTACAGGTGGTGATGTGAAAGTTATTACTCGGGAAGAAATTGAAAAACGTCACTATACTGATTTAAGTGAAGCTATTAAACGTGTTCCCGGTGTAGCTATCCAAAGTCCCGGATATCGTGGTGGAGAATATGGATATAATTCACATAATAATAGTTTGACTATTAATGGTGATGCAAGAGTAATTATTCTTGTAGATGGTCGTCGCGTTGATAATATGACCAGTGAAAATATTGGCTCTATAAATGAAAATGGTAGCAAAAGTACTGGTGTAAATTTAGATCAAGTCATCAATATGAATGCTGTTGATAAAATTGAAGTTATCAAAGGACCTGGTGCTTCCGCTTATGGTTCAGATGCCACAGGTGGTGTCATTAATATTTTAACTCGTAAAGGAGTTGAAGGTGGTGGACAGGCTACACTAGATATTTCAACAGGTAGCTGGAAGCAGCATAAATATGACTTCACCTATTTAGGCAGTGCGGGTAACGATAATTCCTTACATTATTTTATAGGTCTTAATAAAATTACCTCTGGTGACACAAAGTTTGTGGATGGATATATAGGTAAATCCGCTACACTTGGTGGGTCTGAGTTTAAGGAAAAAGGTGCCAACTTACGAATCGATAAGGATTTTGATGATACCCATCGTTTAAGTATTTCCTATACCCATAAACAAGGTAAAGATGGTTATCCTGTATCAACACCTAATTTAAAATATTGGAATCAAAATGACTGGAATCGTATTATATTTGCCATAGGTGTGGGTAAATTAGATGATCAAGGCAAATTAATGATCAATCCGAATACAGGGAAATCTTATTACCTAAGAGGGGAGAATGTTATTCCTGGATTCCGTAATCTATTTGGGCTACACGGCATAGGTTTTAGTTCATATAATAAATTCCAAAATAATGACTTAGATGTAAAATATACCTTTGACCGTCAAGGAGATATGGAGAGCTTCGTAAGACTATATAATCAAAATCATAAATATTTAGGCTCTATGTTAGGTACCTGGGCGCTGCCAGGTAGTATAGACCAATTTCAAGCAGACTTTCCAGATGGTGTTAAGGATAAAGAGACGTTAAATAAGTGGATTAGTAAACACCTAGCTCCGTTTCCAGGAGGCAGTAAAAAGGCACTCGAAGAATGGGTAGCAAAAGTTGGAGGAAAAGCACCAGCTCCTACTTCCTATCAAAGTGAGAGAAATAGAGGGATTCAACTACAAGTGGCTCGCTCATTAGGAAAACATGATGTGATTGGTAATGTTACCTATGATAAAGCGGCAAACTATCATATTAGCAATGGCGAAAAAGGCCATCGAGAAACCTTTGTAAAACGCAATTCTATCTATGGATATTTACAAGATAAAATTCATGTTAATGATCACTTTGATATTACACCAGCACTTCGGTTTGCTAAGTATACAGATTTTACAACGGAAACAAAAGAATCTCAAGGTGGTTCTACGCATGTCTTAACACCAGCATTAAACCTACAATATCGGTTTGCTGATCATAGCACTGTATATGCAGGATGGGCTCGCATTTTACGACCATTACATGCTAGTGATTATCAAGCGGTATATGGAGAAAATAATACGCCATTGCAAGATGAAAAAGGTAATGTCTTTACATTGGGATATCAAAAAGAGTTTGGCAAAAATACTACACTAGGAGCCCATTATAGTGTGATGAATATGTCTAATTCTATCGCGATAGTTCCTTTTGTAAGTGAAGAAGATGAGGAATATGCAGTAAATGCAAAACAAAAAAGAACATCTTTTAATGTTACCTTAGATCATAAGTTAAATGATCATTGGAATATTGGACTTGCCTATAGCCATTTAAAAGATGTTTGGTCCGCAAAACATGGTTATACTACTAAAGAAGGTTGGAGTTTTAATGATCCAGCAGATATTAACTCTGGTATTAATAATTTACGACCAGCTAATCATTATACGTTAAATCTTAATTATGATAGTGATAAATTCTCTTCTGGTCTGTTGATGAACTATTATACTGGTGCTAATACAGTAGGGTTTACGTCTAAACGATTCTTTGTAATTGATTGGAATGCAAATTACAATATCACTAAAGATATAACTACATATTTAGCCATTACAAATGTAACAAATGAAGCTTATGAAACAATGGCAGATTCTTACTTTGGTGCAGGTGGCGCTGCAATGCCGGGACGACAAGTCATGATAGGTGCTAAATATAATTTCTAATCATTGTAAAAGAGCTACAAATTGTAGCTCTTTTATTTAGGGGACAGAATGAAAAAAATATATATTTTTCTAGTTAGTATCGTTATTTTAGCTAGTATATATACAGCATATTTGCAAGGAATAAACCAACTTATTCCTATGCCTAGGTATGTTGTTACTACGGAAGGAAGTAGTAAGACAAGTCCTCGTATTGTACAGCAATTGACAAGCAAAATTACTTACCAAGATATATCCTATGATGATGAAAGTTATCGAATTATGGCGGTTTGGCAAAATTCAGTAGAAACTTTATTAGCATTAGGTATGGGAGATAGAATTATTGCAGCTATTGGGGTGCCTGATAGTAAATATATTTCAAAAGAGTATCGTGCAGAGTATGAAAAAATTCCTTATAAAAGTATGGAAGTTCCAGATGTGGAAAGTACTTTGTTATGGGAACCTGACTTAATAGTAGGTTGGTACACTACATTTCAAAAGGACAGGTTAAAAAGTACTGATTTTTGGATGAGCAGAGGAGTTCATACGTATATCGCAAGTTCATCAGCGGAGTCTTCTTTAGCTACTGTAGAAGGAGAATACCAATATATTTTGGATTTAGGAAATGTGGTCAATCGAAAAGAGAAAGCTGAAGAGATTGTTTATCGAATACAGCAATATGTGAAAGCAGCTAAAGAATATGGAGAAACACATCCTACACAGGATACAGTGATGATTATAGAACCTGCCGGACGACAGTTTGGTGTGTATGATGACGATACACTTGGTGGAAAGATGATAGAAGAGATTGGTGGTAATTTATTGGGCGATGTTGGGGAAACCATCAATATAGAAGAATTGATTGATTTAAATCCTTCTGTCATATTTGTAGTGTTACAAGAAGATGATTATGAACATCAAGATGAGATTATACAATATTTATATGATAATCTAGCCTTGCAACATGTTGATGCGATTCGTGATCATCGGGTTTATGGGATTCCTTTATTTATGGTCTATAGTTCAGGGGTCCGCATATATGATGGATTAGATATTATGATTCGTGGTTTGTATCCAAACTTTGAAAGTAAAGACTATATATAAATGCATTTTTATGTTTATAAACTACTAGCCTATCATCTAAAAAAGGTATATACTATGCCATGACATGCAATGTAAAGGAGGCGTTATAATGGAAGTTGTTAGTCAAGAGGTAAAAAGTCGTTTTTTACGCTTGCAAATGAATTCTCTGATTGGTGTATGGATTGGATATGCAGCTTACTACTTAGTGCGCAGTAACTTTAATTTAGCATTGCCTTATTTATCTGGTGAACTAGATTTAAGTAAAACGCAATTAGGGTTATTGTCTAGCTGTTTATTGATTACATACGGACTTAGCAAAGGATTCATGTCTGTGTTGGCAGATAAAGCAAATCCGAAGTATTTTATGGCTATCGGTTTGACTTTATGCGTCATTTTGAATGTATTGATGGGATTTACTACACATTATTCCTTATTCATCGGACTCGTTATTCTATTAGGTTTATTCCAAGGGATGGGTGTAGGACCGTCAATCATTACGGTAGGATATTGGTTTCCAAGATCTCAGCGAGGTCGTGCTAGTACGATTTGGAATATGTCCCACAACTTAGGTGGTGGCATTGTGGCTCCTATCGTAGGTGTAGCAATTGGCTATTTAGGAACAGAGCATTGGCGCCTCGGCACATTTGCAGTACCAGCTATCTTAGCCGCTATTTGTGTGCTATTAGTCTTGTATTTTGTTCGTAGACGTCCAACAGAAGAAGGATTACCAACGGTAGAGGAGGTATTCCAAGAGGAAGCGGCAGGCCAAAAATCTGCTAAAATGGCAGCGGACAAACCAGAGAATATGAATGCATTCCAAGTGTTTTACAACTTTGTATTTAAAAATCCAAACTCTTGGTATTTGGTGTTAATCGACGTATTCGTATACATGGTACGCTTTGGCATGATTACCTGGATTCCTTTATACTTACTGAAAGTAAAAGGATTTACGAAAACAGAGATGAGTGTAGCCTATATGTTATTTGAATGGGCTGCTATTCCATCTACGATCTTAGCAGGCTATTTGGTAGATAAATACTTTAAAGGACGCATCATGCAATTACCAATCTATTGCTTAGTGGTCATCTTTGCTTGCGTTATTGGGTATATGAACTCTGATAGTATTTTATGGGCCACTGTATTTGCGTGTATAACTGGATGTTTGATTTATATTCCACAATCTATGATTCCAGTACAAGCGATGGAAGTCATTCCAACATTTGCTTTAGGATCTGCCGTAGGCTTACGTGGTTTTATGAGTTATCTGGTGGGTAGTTCCTTAGGAACAACCCTCTTTGGTTTCGTTGTAGACCATTGGGGTTGGGACATGGGTTTCTACACATTGCTAGTGGGCGTAGTCCTTTGTATGTTCTCTTGCTACTTATCCAACAGAGGGGTACAAAAAATCTATGCGGCTGCTGATAAAGCCTAGACGGATGAAATAATACTGATAAAAGAATAGGCACTAGTAGAATGTGCTAGTGAAAGTTACGAAGGAAAGCCTTAGCATGGGCTTTCCTTTTTTGTGTATATGGTGAAATTTTTTAGCTATAGATTTGTAAAATTTTCATAATAAGTATTTACATAGACAATATTTGTCTATGGTGGATTGTATAATAAAAGAGTAGTTATTGTTTTCTATGTAAAAGTAATTTGTGAAAAGGAGTATGATATGGGACTATTAAATGACTAAAAAGAAGCTAAAGAAGTAGCAAAAAATTTAAAGAAAGAGTTTGATGCCAGCGAAGAAGGACAAGAAATAAAGAAAGATTTAAAACAGTTTATTCACGAATTTTTCTTTGGAAGACCAGATCAAACCTTGTTCCAAAGATTAAATGAATTTTTCATTCCTTTCATTGTATTTGTAGGGGCTTTATTTTATCTCCATCATTATACGGCTATTTTTGGATACACCGAAGCTAATGCAGCTAGGTTGGCACCGATTACACCTTGGGTGATTATGTCTGTGAATAATACGAACCCTAGTACTGAAAAATCATTATTAGATATGACAAAAACTAACTTTATATTTGGACCAGGGCGATTTGATATAGACTTATTAAAAGGGGGCGCTAAAACAGATGGAACTTGGGAGCAAACAGTGCAAAATACATCAGATTACTTTGTGGACATCAAAGTGAAAGCCCATGGACGAGTTGAAGGAACACATAAAGTAGAAGATATCCGATACACGTTAATCCCGCCTAATAGTTCTATTAGAATTAAAGGCATATTTAATACAAAAGGTGGCAAACTAACATCCTTTGACCCGGGAGAAACAGAACTTGAATTTGTGAAAGAATATGATATGGAACAGGCACTGGAAAATATTAAACATAATTTGAATAAATTAGATAAAAAGTGATAGTTGTAATGGCATAGCAGGCTAAATAGAAATCAATATTTAATTAATATGGATGAATGTAGTTAGTTTTGAAAATAAGTATTGACTACATAGAAGAAATGTTTTTATACTTTTTGTAAGGATATGTATCAGATCCGGCATGGTTTTGTGAATTATGAGAAAATAGGAAGATTGGAGTTAGTATGTCTAAGGTAAAAGAAAAAATAAATCGTTATTTTGACGCAGCATTTCCTATTATTTTGTATAAAGTAATAGAAGAGGCGAAGGCAGTTGAGCTTTTAAAAGAATTGGCACCTTCAAGACGTATCATAGAGTGGAGTACTAGTGAATGTAAGGATACTACCATTCCCAACTTAGATGATTACACATTAGATAATATGTTAAGTATATTATATGAAGATGCTTCATTAGAACTGAGAAATTCGTTATTAATTATTAAAGATAGCGTATCGTTTATTGATAATCCAAGAGTAATTGGTTATTTGAAACGATTGGCACAAATGATTACTGATGGAGAAATTGAAGATTGTACAATTGTGATAGTAGGACAAAATATTAAGATTCCTGATGAGTTAGAACTATATGTTAGTATTATAGAAGATGAGCCGTTAACGCATGAAGAAATTGGTAAGATTATAGAGCAATTTTGCGCAGATTATGAGATTATAGCGGATAAACAGTTACAGTATATATTATCCAATGCGTTTAAAGGGCTTTGTGAATATGATATTATCAATATTTTAGCGTTAGCTTATGCAAATGATGGAGAATTAACAGAATCAGATATCGATTTAATTCTTGAGCATAAACGACAAATTGTACAGCGCACAAGCGTATTAGAAATGGTACCGTTAAAAGAATCTATTCATGATATTGGTGGCTTAAATAGTCTGAAAGAATGGATTACAAAGAAAGAAAAGATTTTTAATAATATAGAAGCGGCAAAAGAATTTGGTGTAGATATTCCCAAAGGGGTATTAATCGCTGGTGTACCGGGTTGTGGTAAATCACTGAGTGCCAAAGCGATAGCTCATTTGTTTAAAGCGCCTTTATTACGGTTAGATATGGGCCGTATCATGGGGAAATACGTTGGTGAATCAGAAGAAAATATGAGAAAAGCAATTGCTCTTTCAGAAAGTATTGCACCTTGTGTGTTATGGATTGATGAAATAGAAAAAGCTTTATCAGGCGTTAGTGGAGAAGGTGGCAATGCAGATATTACCAATCGCTTATTAGGTTCTTTTTTAACATGGTTGCAAGAAAAGAAAAGTCAAGTTTTTGTAGTGATGACAGCCAACAAGATTGATAAATTACCACCTGAATTGATTCGAAAAGGAAGAATGGATGAGATCTTCTTTGTAGATTTACCAAATCAAGAAGAACGTACTAAAATTTTTGAAATTCATATTAATTCAAGGAGACCAAAGGATAGCGCCTCCATTCATTTAGATAAATTAGTGAAGCAAACGGAAGGGTATAGCGGCGCAGATATTGAAGGTGTTGTAAAAGATGCCGTTGAAACTGCTTTTACAAATAATCGTAGTAGCATTACAACGGAAGATATTGAAACAGCTATTAGTAAGTCATATCCATTGAAAGAAATTATGAAAGAGCAAATAGAAGCAATGGTGAAAATTTACAAAGAGAAAAAATTCAAAAGTGCTACATAAGGGGGAATTATGAAAGCAACAGATATTAATGTAAGTGGCTTTCAAAGTATATTAAAACGAGCTACAGAATCATGGGCACAAGAGTCACCACAAACAAAAGAGGAGTCGAAACGATGGTTATCTGAATTTTATAGAAATGAAATGCCAGAATTAACAGAGGAAGAGGCTGATACTCAAGCTGAATTAGCAGTTACTGGGTTGGAACGCTATCAAACCGCAAAGGTAAGCTTGGAAGAAAGTGAAAGTAAAGGTGTAAGCCGACAAGGCTGGTTGCAAACGCAGTTTGATTCGGTATTGGCACAAATGGGGAAAGAACAGTTTGTTTCTTATTTGAGTGAAATAGATAGAACTCTAGATCAGGCGAATCAAGAAAGTATGAAAACGATTTTGACGCAGACTGGTTCGATTAATCAGAATCCTAATTTAGATGGTTTTATTGCGGAAACAGAATTGGTTAACTCTTATAATACAAATGCTGCCTTGCAAGATGGAGCCTATCGTGCTAGAGTATTGCAACCTGAGGCAGGGCAAACATATGGTAAAAACTCTGTAGATATTTCTGTAGATAGTATGAGTACAGGTCAAAAAGGTGTGCAGAGGTATCAAGCTAAATTTGGTAAAGATTCCACTGCCACAGCGGATATGGTACTAGATAAAGATTACAGGAATCAAAGGATTTTAGTGCCCAAAGGTCAAGGGCTTGAAGTTAAAAACAAATTAGGTAAAAAGACTGTTACAGAGTACATAGAAACTGCAGATGGAGTAAAAGGGAGTGCTCTGAGTAAAGCAGAAGTAAAGCGAAAACAAGAACTAGCTCAATCGGGAAAAGGGATTGAAGAACGAACTTGGAATGATTATGATGCCAAAGAGTTAACAAAATATATGGGTATGCAAATTGGATTAGCATCTGCTGCAGGTGGAGCGATGGGAGCAGGTATGCAAGTCTTAGGGGACCTTGTCAATGGAAATGATATAGAAGCCGACAAAGTCATGGAAACTGCTATTAAAACAGGTGCTGACACAGGGGCCAAGACTGCATTAACAGCAGCGTTAAAAGTAGGGACAGAAAAAGGCGTATTGCCAAACTTAGTGGGATCATCGACGGGAGTCTTAGGAGTTGTTAGCTCTATTTTAGTAGATAATACAAAAGTTATGTATGAACTAGGGAATGGTGATATTACACCAATGCAAGCCATACATAAAATGGAGTCTAATACATACTCTGGAGTTGGTGGGTTCTTAGGTTGGGCAACAGGTGCCGAAATTGGTGCAACCATAGGCTCTATTGTACCGGGAATTGGAACGCTTATTGGTGGTATTGTAGGAGCTATGGCTGGCTCCACCGTAGGAAAAATAGTCCATAAAGGAGTTACTACAGTTAGAAAGGTAGCTGTGAAAACAGCGAAGGCCACATGTAGTGCTATTGCATCTGTGGCAAAAGCAGTATGGAGTGGTGTAAAGTCAATTGCAAAAGCGTTGAATCCATTTAATTGGTTTTAAAAATAAGGATTAAACATATGGGTAGAAAAATCAAATTTGCTTTAAAAAGTACGGAAGGAAAAAATATCACAACCCTAGAAGAGTTGAGAATATATGGGGACTTAAAATGCGTGGTAGAGGCATTTTATACTAAAAAGTTAATGAGATGGCTTGAGGAGCGTAAATATATAGAAGAACTTGAGTTGTTGTCTCATATTGATATTGATGATGTAGATTTTATAGAAAAATTAGTTACGATTCTTGGATTACAACAAGCTGATATAGTTTGTGATATTGATACAATAAAAAAAGAACAAGATAAGCTAGTAGCTTTGAAAGAATATAAGAAGAATGTTCAAAACCGTGAAGATGCAAGAATCGCGGAGCTTTTGGAGAAAGCTTTTCTTGAGGGCGAGACAGATCTTTACAATACTTATCAATTAATGCTAAATAACCCTGCTATGGAAGAACGTTATGTATATACTTATGATTTTTTGCAACTTAATGTAAGGTTTTATAAAGTGTGGAGAGAAAAACGTAACTTTCCTATAGATTGGTATATAAAAGCATCTGATTTTGGTGACTCTAAGGCTAAATTAATATTAGGGTATTGTTATTTATATGGAATAGGGGTTACTAATAGCAATAAAAGAGCTTTTCAATTATTTAATGAAGCTAGTGAATTAGGGAGTTTGGAAGCATTATTTGAATTAGGCGAGTTATATACAGCCGGAAATGGAGTAAAAAAGGACGTAATAAAGGCGATGGAGATATATGAGAAGGTCTTAGAAAGCGGAGGATTTCGTGTAAGAAGTGATTTGGGTGTTTGCTATATAAATGAAAATATTCATCTTGAAAAAGGTAGACAATTGATTTGTGAGGCAGTAGATCAGGGCAGTGTACATGCATATTTCAATTATGGCTTAGGTTTGGCATATGGTGTTGGTGGATTTGAAAAAAATATAGAAAGAGGACTCGAGTATATAATAAAATCCTCAGATGCAGATTTTACATTAGCTCAATTTGAATTAGCCAATATGTATTATGAAGGTAATCTGGTTGTTCAAAATCATGAAAAATGCCTTTCGTTAATGAAAACAATAGGAGAAAAAGATTATTATGATGAAAAAATAGTGCTAGCTAGACGATATGTTGCAGATTTCTATAATTCTGGGATTGGAACTGAAATAAATTACAAAGAGGCAGTTAAATGGTATGAAAAATCCTTGGAAACTGGTATAGAGGAAAATAATCTATGTGCACTTTATAGACTTGGTTTATGCTATGAGGTAGGAAATGGAGTAGATAAAGATTATTATAGAGCAAAAGAATATTATCAAAGAGCTCTTGAAGAAGGATATAAGGATGAGGACGTAGCAGATGATATAATGCGAATTAATAGAAAAATAAGTGATAAGGAAGAATATGATCAAGTTATTAAGAGGGCTAGAGAAGTAGCTAAAGAGGTGACTGATGAGCTGTATAGGATTCATAATAGTTAATCTTATGGATGGTAAAGTCATATGAAAAGAAAAATAAAAGCTAAACTGATATTATCTCGTGATAAGGAGACAAATACGATTGAAGAGTTACAAGAATATGGTGATATTGAGTTAATTGTATCGCATTTTTATTCTGGTAAGATACTGAATTGGCTACAAGTAAGAGGATATGGTTCCATTCCAGAGGAAGTCAACAACTTAGATATAAATGATGAGAATAGCTTAGTACCATTAATGAATGTTCTTGGTATCAATGACAATAGATACCTGGATATTATAACGAAAGTGAAGCATAAAGAAGTCTATATTAAGTCAATTGTAAATAAGGATACAATGAGATTATATGAACTTTCTCAAAAAGCAAAGCGAAATGGTTGGATGGATGTGTGTGATACATATTACAATATGATTGAAGATCCCAACTTAGAAGAGAGTAAATTATATAATTTTAAATTTAAAGTTTTTTTTAGTGATTATTGGTATGCAGATCATAAACAATTTTCCATAGAATGGTACAAAAAAGCAAGTATGCTGGGTGATGTACATGCAATGGCTATCTATGGTATGTTACTATATTATGGGTATCATGGTAATGAAGATAGAAAATTAGGGTTAGAGCTACTAAAGGAAGGTGCAGAGGCAGGTATTGGATTATGTTTAAATGCACTAGGGAGCTATTATAAGGGTTACGATAATATAAAGGCATTTGATTATTATCAAAAATCATATAAAGCAGGATATTGTATTGGAATTTACAATTATGCAAGATGTTATGATGAGGGAATCGGAACATTAGTAGATAAAAAAAGAGCATTTGAGTTATTTTCTAACGGGGCAGAGACTAACATTGCTGATTGTGTGAGAGCACTTGGTTGGTATCATCAATACGGTAAGTTTGTTAATGCATCTGCTGAAAAGGCATTTGAATACTATAAAAAAGCAGCTGATTTAGGATCATCACAAGCTTTGTATCGTACGGCTCAGTGTTATATAAATGGTGAGGGAGTAAGTGTTGATAACGAGGCTGGAATTGCAATGTATGAGCGAGGTGCACGTTTACAGCATGGGGATTGTTTAACAGCATTAGCTTTTGCATATATTGATGGAGAGATTGTTGACAAGGATTTAACTAAAGCTTTTAAATATCTTCACACAGCAATGGAACTTAATAATCCGTGGTCATTTAATCTATATGGATGGTGTTATGATACGGGGACTGGAGTAGAAAAAAATCAAGTTTTAGCGAGAGAGTATTTCTTAAAGGCATCGAAGTTAGGTCAAAGACAAGCAATGCGTAATTTAGGTCTTTACTATGAGAATGGATATGGGGGGCTGTGAATCAGGAAAAAGCCTTTAAATACTATCTTATGTCTGCAGAAAAGAATCATAAAGACGGAATAAACGATACTATACGATGCTATAAAGAGGGCATTGGTGTATCGGTTAATACGGAAGAAGCAAGAAAGTGGGAAGAGAAGTTAAAAGAGCTCAATTAGTAAGCGATTGTTTAAGGGAAAGTTGAATGATTTCAGCTTTCCTTTTGTTATATGTAGAAAAATTTGTCATAGACTCCACAAAAATGGTGAAATAAAGAAAAAGTTACATTCTATTCCATAAAATAGTAAAATCATTGCAAAATATGTTATAGAATCCATAAAACAATAAAGTGTTAGGAGATACATACTATAAATAACAGTCGAAAAATCTCCCGCAATATGGTATGCTAATTTATATATGATTATTACTATGTCAACAATAAAGGTGGATGCATATGAGTGAATTAGTTGGTTTGATTTTAGCGGCCGGTAAAGGGACGCGCATGAAATCTAAACTTCCGAAAGTATTGCACAAAGTAGCTGGTAAAGCTATGGTGGAACGTGTATTAGAAGCGGCTCAATCTATAGGGGCGAAGCGCAATGTGGTTATCGTCGGTTTTGGTGGTGATGATGTGAAAGCCTACTTAGGTGACCGTGCGGAATACGTCACACAATTAGAGCAAAAAGGCACAGGTCATGCTGTACAACAAGCAGAATCTGTATTGGGCAACCATGATGGTCTCATCTTGTTGTTGTGCGGTGATACACCATTAGTAACGCAAGAAACATTGGAACAATTGTTGGCGCACCACAAAGAAACAGGGGCGGCAGCCACAGTATTAACAGCCTACATGGACAACCCATATGGGTATGGCCGTATCATTCGTAATGATGCTAAGTCTGTAGAACGCATTGTAGAAGAAAAAGATGGCAAACTAGATGAATTAAAAGTGCACGAAGTAAACACAGGTATGTACATTTTTGATTCTAAAGAATTATGGCCTTGTTTAGAACAATTGTCAGATGACAATGCACAAGGTGAGCTATACATTACAGATGTGGTGAGTATTCTTGTACGAGCAGGAAAAACGGTAAGTGCATATATGACTATGGATAGTGATGAGTCCTTAGGGGTAAACAGCCGTTTGCAGTTGGCACAAGCAGAGTTAATTTTGCGCAATCGCACCAACTTAGCGCTCATGGAAGCTGGCGTGACTCTAGTGGACCCTCATAGTACATATATTGCTCCAGAAGTGGTGGTTGGACCAGATACCATTATTTATCCGAATACAACGCTAGAAGGCAATACGGTGGTAGGAACGAATAATATATTGGGGCCAAATACACGCTTGTCCAACGTAACAGTAGGAGATAATAACCATATCCATGATTCTTATGCACATGATTGCGAAATCAAGAACGATACGGTGATTGGTCCATTTGTTCATTTGCGTCCAGATACTGTGTTGTCTGACAAAGTGAAAATTGGTAACTTTGTAGAAGTGAAAAATAGCGTGGTTGGTACAGGTACAAAACTTCCGCACTTGTCCTATATTGGCGACAGCGATGTAGGATCGAAGGTGAATATTGGTTGCGGAACTATCACGGTGAACTACGATGGTAAAAAGAAACATCGAACTATCATTGAGGATGGCGTATTTGTGGGTTGTAACTCTAATTTAGTAGCGCCTGTAACGATTGGTAGTGAAAGTTATGTGGCTGCAGGTTCCACTATAACGAAGAATGTGCCAAACCGTGGATTAGCATTCGGACGGGCTCGCCAAGTGGTCAAAGAGAACTGGGTAACAGATGATACTTTCAAGAAATAACAATGTGTAAAAAAAATGATAAAATAGTTTACACAAAATTGAGAAAATGAAGTACAATATACATAGAGCCTTTGTGCATCAAATTGTAAGTCAATTGTTTTAGAGGAGTAATGACATGACATTAGAAGATGGTAAACGACTCAAAATTTTTACAGGTAATGCAAATCCAGCATTAGCCAAAGAAATTTGTGATTATTTGGACCTTCCAATAGGAGAAGCCTTTGTAGGTCGCTTCAATAATGGTGAAGTACAAGTCATGATTGATGAAAGTGTACGTGGTAAAGACGTATTTATCGTACAACCAACTAGCTATCCAGTGAATGATAATGTAGTTGAGTTGTTCATCATGGCAGATGCTTTGAAACGTGCATCAGCTCGTCATATCACAGCCGTTGTACCATATTATGGATATGCTCGCCAAGATAGAAAAACTCGTGGTAGAGAACCAATTACAGCAAAATTAATGGCAGACTTATTACAAACTGCTGGTGTGACTCGCCTTGTAACTGTAGATCTTCATGCAGGTCAAATTCAAGGGTTCTTTGATGTGCCAGTAGACCATTTAATGGGGGCTTCCATTATTGCAAACTATATTAATGAAAAGAAAATGGAAGATGTCATCGTTGTATCTCCAGACCTTGGTGGTGTAACGCGTGCCCGCGATTTAGCGGACCGTATTGGTGCACCAATTGCAATTATCGAGAAAAAACGTCCACAACCAGGTGTTGCGAAAGTAATGAACTTAATTGGTGATGTACAAGGTAAAAACTGTATCATTATTGACGATATTGTAGATACAGCAGGATCGCTTGTAGAAGGGGCGAAAGCATTACAAGAATTTGGCGCTAAATCTGTAACCGCTTGTGTGACACATGCAGTATTAACAGATCCAGCTTGCGAACGTATTGCTAACTCCAACATTAAAGAGTTAATTGTAACAAATACAATTGATATTCCAGAAGAACGTCGATTACCTAATATTACAGTACTGTCCGTAGCTCCTTTATTGGGAGATGCGATTTTACGTATTTTCCGAGAAGAGTCTGTAAGCTCTTTGTTTGATAAATAAGATGAAGTTAATAGTTGGACTTGGAAATCCAGGTAGGGACTATGAGGGAACTCGTCATAATATCGGATTCATGGTAGTGGATGCTATTGCTGATGGAGTGAGTCATACACCATGGAGAGAAGATTATAAAGCGGAACTCTGTTCATGCACGATAGCGGGCGAAAAAGTATTGTTGGTAAAACCGCAAACATTTATGAACCTTAGTGGTGAGTCTGTAGGTCCTTTAATGCGATATTATAAGCTTACACCTGAGGATGTTTATGTTATATATGATGATATGGACTTACCAGTTGGGAAGATTAGAATTCGACCAAATGGAAGTGCAGGTGGACACAATGGGATCAAGTCTATGATTAGTCATTTAGGAACGGACGGTTTTCCACATTTTCGTTTTGGCATTGGTCGACCTTTGCCTGAGTGGACCGTTGTAGATCATGTATTATCACGATTTCCAGAAGAACAACAGGATACAGTAAAGAAGGGCGTTAAGGCTATGATGAAAGCTGTTCTTGGTTGTGTAGAAGTAGGTATCGATAAAGGAATGAATCTATATAATCCTAAAAAAGGACGGCCTCGTTAAAAAAATCAGAAACAACCAAAATAGAGCATTTGCTCTATTTTGGCTTTTCTTTTGCATATATCGTGTATATGAAAGTGATTTTGATTAATCCTTGCATGACTTTTGAATTGATGAAGGAATTCAATCAAATAAATTCACTATATATGTGTTTTCATCTTGAAATTATGAAAATAAAAGTATATACTAAATCTAGAGCAGTATAATTAGTATTTAATGTGAATCGTCTTTATTTTTACTTATTGTGAGGGAGGCATTATCATGAAAGGTAATAATTGGGGCGGCAAGCGGGCTGGTGCAGGTCGCAAAAAATCCTTATTTGAACGTAAAGGACGTACATTTCGTTTGACTGATGCTGAATTTTTAGAAGTTAAACCATTAGTGGACGCAGTACGACGTCGTACTGAAGAAGCAATGTTGGCTACATTAGCATCTAAAAGTAGAAAATAATTGTATGTTCAATACTATCGGTTTTAATTAGCGTAAACGCTTTTGATTACAAGTTAGTATGGAAAATCGGCCCCTTTTGGGGGTCGATTTTTTTAATATATTTTATTCTATAGAATAAGCTTGACAATATCGAAAAAAATCGTTATAATATTAATTAACATAGCAATATAGTCTGATGCTAGTTAAGATATGTATACAAATGGATGCTTATTGTAAACATTCTTATGACGGACTATTAGCTATGGTGGTTAAACCCGACCACGGAAGGATCCAATTTTGGAAATGAATTCAAATAATTACTACACAAATGGAGGTTAGCAATGAGCTTAATTAAAAGTTTATCCAACCGCTTGTCTGTGCTAGGATATAGTGGTTACGAAATTTCACAAATTATCAATAGTGCAACGGGCGGTCAAGACATCAATGCTTTGACTAGTCAAGATTTACACCAAGTGGCAAATACAATGGAACACTATGTGCAAGCAGGTTCCCAATACGTTGCGGAATATAGTAAATAATCAAAAACTGTTACAGTTTGTAAGAAATTACAAATTGTAACAGTTTTTTGTTTCTTAAAAAGCTAGAAGATAGTATATTACATATAAACTTTATAATCATGCAGTGTATAATATCCTTATGTAATATGGTGGAAATCTACAATTAGATGGTGATAGAATACCTTGAATCGATGTACAGAGTAAGGTAGAATACTAAATAGAGTATGTAGATCTATAAATTTAATAATATTGTAAAAGAATCAACAGTAAATATATGAAACAAAGGTTAAATCAAAATCGACTTCCTTTTGTGGAGTCTTTAGAACAATATAAAAAACAACATATGGTGCCTTTTCATACTCCTGGTCACAAGATTGGTAAGGGAGCTCCTGCATTACTCACAGAGTGGATGGGAAAGGCCTTACCCTATGATTTAGGCTTAATGTATGCTATCGATGATTATCATGAGCCAGAGCGTGAATTGCTGGAAGCACAACAACTGGCAGCACAGGCCTTTGGAGCCGATCATACATGGTTTTCTATTAATGGAACATCTGGTGCGATTCAAATGATGATTATGAGTGCAGTGAAAGAAGGAGAATCCATCATCATTCCTAGAGAGGCTCACTGTTCTGTTCATAATAGCTTAGTATTGAGTGGAGCTAAACCTATCTATATGAAAGGGCGCTTTCATCCGCGCTGGGGCATACCAGTAGGGGTTACAGCGGAGGAGGCCATCGCTACGATGGATGCACACCCAGAGGCAAAGGCTATATTGCTAGTACATCCTAATTATTATGGCGTGGGCATAGATGCAAAACGAATTGCAGAGGTAGCTCATGAAAGACATATGCTAGTGTTAGTGGATGAGGCTCATGGACCACATCTTGTATCATCTTTAGGAATGCCAGAGCCAGCTTTAGCGAGTGGAGCAGACTTAGTCGCTCAAAGTACACATAAGTTATTAGGGTCTTTAACACAGACCTCGATGCTCCATGGACAGGGGTCTCGTATTGATGTAGACCGTATTCAACGATTACAACAAATCTTGATGAGCACTAGTCCGAATTATATTTTCTTAGCATCTTTGGATATGGCACGCCATCAATGGGTTACAGAGGGACAATCTCTCATGAAAGATACATTGAACTTAGCTCGTACTTTGCGAAGAGCTCTGAATGAGATTCCTGGCATTGCTTGCCCTAGTGTTGAGGACATAGAAGGTGCTTTCAGTTTGGATGAGACTAAGATTATTATTGATGCAAAGAACCTTGGACTGACTGCACAAGAGTTAGAACGAGAGTTGCGAGCCCGTCATATTGAAGTGGAACTCATGAAAGCCTACCATGTCTTGTTATTGATTACCATAGGTGATACGGATACATCTATACAACAGGTCATAGATGCAGTGCAGGATATTTCGGATCTATATAGACACAGGATTGAAAGTATTACTAACTCTATTGATTTTTATGCAAGTACAGTAGAAACATTACCCACACCAATCGTGGCACTTTCACCACGGCAAGCATTTTATACAGAGATGGAAGAAATCCCTTTACCACAAGCCCTAGGGCGAATTAGTGGGGAAACGATTACCTATTATCCACCGGGAATTCCTTGTCTAGGTGTAGGTGAGACTATAACGGAAGAAGTATTGGCATATATGAAACAGAAACAATGTGATGGGTATGTACCGAATGGTGCTAGGGATCGCCAGTTGCAGACAATCCTCGTGTGTAAAGATAGAGAGATAGAGGTACGGGATTGACAGAGTATACGAGAAGAATTGTGATGTCATAAGGAGATTTATATGGGACAATTAATTATTATTGAAGGCGGCGACGGCAGTGGTAAGGCCACGCAGACAGCAAAATTATTGGAACGACTAAAAGCAGAAGGATACCCAGTACGGTCTGTAAGTTTTCCTAATTACGATAGTCCAGCAGCAGAACCAATTAAAATGTACTTGCGAGGAGACTTTGGAAAAGAGGCGAACTCAGTGAATGCCTATGTGGCTAGTACGCTCTATGCCATAGACCGATTTGCATCGTATCGCCAAGATTGGCAACGCTTTTACGAAGAAGGTGGCATCATTATTGCCGATCGGTATACTACATCGAATATGGTGCATCAAATGATAAAGTACACTGATAAAAAAGAACGAAATACGTTTTTACAATGGCTTGATCAATTAGAGTACGATTTATATGGGTTACCAAGACCTGATGCAGTGATTCTATTAGATATGCCACTATCGTTGTCCAAAGCGTTGTTAGCAGAACGCACAGGCAAAACCGGTGGCAATACGGGTGATATACATGAACAGGACGCCTCTCATTTGACGGCGGTTCATGATGCTTATGATATGTTGGTGAATGCCTATGATTGGCACCGTGTGCACTGCGAGAATGAAAGCAATCAGTTGCGCACTATTGATGACATTCATGAGGAAGTGTATGGTATTGCAAAACAATATATATGTAAAGGCTAGTCCCTAGCTAATAAAATGTGTCGTACCTATTCACTAGTGTGAATAGTATAATCATGGATAGTCTGTTATGGTATGATACATGTTCAAAAAAGGATATGATAGAAACACCACATGGAGTGCAAATATTTTGCCGAAATCATGGGGTGTTTCTTCTTTTATTCGTGTATTTATTGCCATAACATGCTATAATAAAGGGTAGTCTTATGAGGTAAAGGAGGATGTATGTCATTTTTTGAAACTGTACTTGGTCAACACCAAGTGAAAGAACAAATTACTACATTAATCCGAGATTCTGCTTTGCCCCATAGCTTACTGCTCTACGGAGAAACAGGTTTAGAGTCGACATCCATGGCCATTGCCATTGGGTCCCTATTAGTGGGACGTCAGATTTTTTCTCCTGATGAAGGACGAACTTTTTTATCTACTATAGAGCAACAACGCATTGAGTCTGGTGAAAGTGAGAGCGCAGTCAAAGATAAAGGATTGCCAATCTATATTGATCAAGGTCAAGCCTTTTGGATTCGCCCTATGAAAACACAGCTCAGTGTGGAACAATGGTATACCTTATTAGAGAAGTATATCAATGTATCTAGTGATACACCGCGGGTGGTTATCGTAGAAGGTTTTCAGACAGCCAATACTGTCTTAGCGAATGCGATGCTAAAAACGATTGAAGAACCACCACGGAATATGTATTTTATCATTGTCACTACCAATATCGACAATGTACTACCCACCATCGTGTCACGATGTATGCTTATCGGTATGCAACCAGTGCCAGAAGAAGAATTGGTACAAGCCCTAACTAAAGAAGGGTATACAGGAGATATTCGACGTGCTGTGCGAAGTGCTCGTGGAAATCCAACATTAGCTCGTCAGTGGGCGCAGGCTGGTGGTATTGAAAGTTTAGAAAAGGCTATGGAAGTACTAGAATGCGTAGTAGAAAGAAGTCATTTCTTTACTACCTTATCTCTATCCTTTGAGGGACTTTCAAAAGAAGTAGTACTCGATATATTGAGCTGGTTACGTGTGTTAGCAAGAGATATGCTAGCCTTGCGATATGGTACAGAGAGTGAAAAGATAATACTAAGTGAGTATAGATTCCGTATGCAAATGATTTTACCACGATGGTCATCAAAATCTTTGCAACGAATTGTGCCCATTACATTAGAAGCAGAACAGGCGTTGCGCCTTAATGTGCGCTTAGGCCTTGTTATAGATGGAGTTATATTAGCCTTAAGGGAGGCTGTGAAGGAGGATATATAGTGGTTACTATAGTAGGAGTACGCTTTAAAAAAGCTGGCAAAATCTACTACTTTAGTCCAGGGTTTGTAACCCTTACGACAGGAGATGGGGTCATAGTAGAAACCTCTCGTGGTTTGGAATTTGGGGAAGTCGTAATTGGACCACGAAAAGTATCGAAAGATAGCGTGGTGCAACCGCTGAAAGAAGTGACACGTAAAGCCACGCCAAAAGATTTTAAACAAGTAGAGAAAAATAGAGAGCGAGAAGAAAAAGCTTTTGAGATTGGACTAGAAAAAATCGCTTATCGTGGATTGCCTATGAAATTAATCAATGTGGAATACACATTTGATATGAATAAAATTGTATTTTTCTTTACTGCAGAAGGTCGAATTGACTTCCGAGAATTAGTAAAAGATTTGGCTAATGTATTCCGTACGCGCATTGAATTGCGACAGGTTGGTGTGCGCGATGAAGCAAAAGTATTAAATGGAATTGGTGCTTGTGGACGTCCATTATGCTGTGCTAACTTCTTAGGCGATTTTGCGTCTGTATCTATTCGTATGGCGAAAGATCAAAATTTGAGCTTAAATCCAACAAAAATTTCTGGCATTTGTGGTCGCTTGATGTGTTGTTTGAACTATGAAAATGACTCCTACCTAAAAGGAGGAGACTTGTATTCGCAAAAAGTAAAACAACCAGCTCCTGTAGCAGAGCCACCTGGTATCGGTAAAGAAGTAGTCACCGATGAAGGGTTAGGAAAAGTTTTAAAAATCAATACTATGAAAAAGACAGTAAAAGTACAATTAGAAGCGGGACGAACTATCGACTTACATTGGTCGGAAGTGGCATTGCCGGATGAAGAGTAATATTACAATCACAGAATTATTACTAAGTGGGTTTCAGTTGTTTCAAGACGAAAAAGAGTTTAAGTTTTCTATTGATGCTATTTTACTCGCTCATTTTGGAGAGGCAAAACCCAATAAGAACTATTTAGAATTAGGTACAGGCACAGGAGTGATTCCCCATGTATTGTACCATCGTGGAGCTCGTCATGTAGTGGGGGTAGATTGTAATTCCTCTGTGATTGAGTTAGCTCAGAAAAGTGTGATTCATAATGATATTGCAGATGCTGTATCTATGGTGGACCTAGATTACATGACCGATGATGGCAAACCGTATTATGGTCAGTTTGATGGTATCTACATGAATCCGCCCTATTTTGAATCGAATAGTGGACTTCTATCACAAGAAGAAAGTATAGCATTAGCCTTACATGAACAACAACACTCTATGAAAGATAGATTGGTACAAGCTCAACGGTATTTAAAATTTGGTGGCACACTGTGGATGATTTATACAACCCCACGGTTAGAATCCTTACTGAGTGCTATAGAACAGACTCAATTTAGGGTAAAACGAATGCGCTTTGTTCATGGTAACCAAGATAAAGTGAGCAAGTTAGTATTATTAGAATTAAAATATGGTGGAAAACTAGGTATGATGGTTGAACCACCTTTGTATATTTACGAAGTGGATGGTTCCTATTCAGATGAGGTACAAGCATATTATGAGTAGTCATAAAGGGACATTATTTTTAATTCCCACACCCATTGGGAACTTAGAAGATATGACCTATCGGGCTGTGCGTACATTACAAGAAGTAGATGTGGTAGCAGCGGAAGATACGCGTCATACAGGGGTATTATTACAACATTTTAATATTGCTAAGCCTATGATTTCCTATCATGAACACAATAAAGCGGAGAAGGGGGCTGACCTCATCCAGCGTTTATTGGATGGTCAATCCATCGGTTTAGTCAGTGATGCGGGGATGCCTGCTATTTCTGATCCCGGTGAAGATTTGGTGAAAGAGGCTATCGATGTGGGGATACCCATTGTTCCTTTACCAGGTGCGAATGCAGGTTTAACGGCGCTTATCGCATCAGGGCAAAACACAAAGGAATTTCACTTCATAGGTTTTTTGCCGAAACGAAAGCAGAATGTAAAAGAGGTGTTATCACGGATTGCTACCTATGAAGGAACGCTGATTTTCTATGAAGCTCCCCATCGTATAGAAGAAACTATCCAAAACTTATATGAAGGGCTGGGGAATCGCCCTATCACAGTAGGTCGTGAACTGACGAAAAAGTTTGAAACTTTTACACGAACTACCTTGCTAGCGTTACGAAATGATTTCGGTCAAATCGTAGAAAAAGGGGAATTTGTCCTCTTGGTGGGTGGCAAGGAGACTGTGACAGATGAAACGAAGGTGGAGGAAGTAGTGCTTTCACCACTAGAGGCAGCCTTAGCCTTAATCGAAGAAGGGGTGCCAAAAAAAGAGGCAGCCCGTCAAATTGCAAAAGAGCGTGGCCTTTCACGGCGCGATATATATAATGAAATTGAATGGTATAGTAAGGAGAGAACAGATGACTAAGAAGCCATATTATATTACGACACCAATTTATTATCCAAGTGCGAAATTACATATTGGGCATACATACTGTACGTCCATTGCTGATACAATTGCTCGTTTCAAACGCAGAGCTGGCTATGATGTGCGTTTCTTAACAGGCTCTGATGAACATGGCCAAAAGATCCAACGTATGGCGGAATCTATGGGGATTACTCCTTTAGAATATACAACGCAAATCGTTGATGGATTTAAACATTTGTGGGAAAAATTGAATATTTCTCATGATGATTTTATTAGAACTACAGATGAAAGACATATCAAATATTGCCAACATTTATTCCAAAAAGCATTCGATAATGGAGATATTTACAAATCTTCATACGAAGGTTTATACTGCGTACCATGCGAAACATTCTGGCCAGAATCTAAATTAGGTCCAGAAAAAACATGTCCTGATTGCGGTCGTCCATTAGAAGTAGTACAAGAAGAGAGTTATTTCTTCCGCATGAATAAATACGCTGATCAATGGTTCAAATTTATAGAAGAGAATCCTGATTTTATTCAACCAGAATCTCGTCGTAATGAGATGATTCAATTCGTGAAACAAGGCCTAGAAGATTTGGCAGTATCTCGTACTAGCTTTAACTGGGGCATTCCAGTACCATTTGATGAAAAACATGTTATGTACGTATGGTTTGATGCGTTGATTAACTATATTTCTGCTTTAAACCCATTGGATGAAAACAGCAATTTATTTGAAACGTACTGGCCTGCAGACTTGCACTTAGTAGGTAAAGAGATTGTGCGTTTCCATACGATCATTTGGCCAATTATGCTCATGAGTCTTGGCTTGCCATTGCCGAAAAAAGTATATGGTCACGGCTGGCTTGTAGTGGATGGTACAAAAATGAGTAAATCCTTAGGTAATGTAATCGACCCAATTCCATTGATTGATACTTACGGTTCTGATGCATTGCGTTATTTCTTGGTGAATGAAGTACATTTAGGCAATGATGGTAATTTCAGTTTGCCTAACTTTATTACGAAAATCAATGCAGACTTGTCCAATGACCTAGGCAACTTGTTGAATCGTACCGTAGCGATGATTGAAAAATATCATGGTGGTATCATTACAAAACATGCGCCAACAGAAGATGTTGACAAGGATTTAATTGCTCTAGCTGAGCAAACAGTAAAAGACTACGAACAATTGATGGAAGATATGCAGTACAACAAAGCCTTTAAAGCTGTGTGGGCGTTCATTGGTCGTACGAATAAATACATCGATGAAACGATGCCTTGGGTATTGGCGAAAGGTGCCAACGAAGGCGATGCAGAGCGCTTAGAAGCCGTGATGTATCATTTGGCAGAATCCTTGCGTATTATCGCTGTCTTAGTGGATCCAGTGATTCCAACAGGGGCTCCTAAAATTTGGGAACAACTTGGTTTACAAGGGTTTGCACAAGCTATGCTAGATGATGTACGCACATTTGGGGCTCTTCCGACTGGTACAAAAGTAGTAAAAGGAGATCCAATCTACCCACGTTTTGAAATTCCTGAAATGGTAGAAGTGGCGCCAGAAGCTGCAGAAAAATCCACTGAGGAAGCGGTAGATACTAGCAATATTCCACCGATTAAAGAGACCATCGAATACGATGATTTTGCAAAATTAGATTTACGGGTAGCGAAAGTATTGACTTGCGAAGCGGTGAAAAAATCTAAAAAATTGTTGTTGTTTACCTTGGACTTAGGTATTGAAACACGCACCGTAGTGAGTGGTATCTCTCAATTCTACAAACCAGAAGACTTAATTGGTAAAAAAGTGATTTATTTGGCAAACTTAGCGCCGAAAAAAATCATGGGCCATATGTCAGAAGGTATGATTTTATCCGCTTCTAATGAAGAGGATCAATTAGAAGTAACCAATATTGAATCCTTAACTCCAGGAAGTGTGGTGAGATAATGCGATTGTTTGATACACATGCGCATATCAATGATGAACGATTTGATAATGATCGGGACCAGATGATTCAAGACTGTTTTGACCAAGGCGTAGAGTATATTATGTGCCCTGCTGTGGATCGTCAAACAGCAGAGTCTGCCATTGCTTTGGCTGAACAGTATGACCGTGTCTATGCAGCGGTAGGTGTGCATCCACATGAATCTAAAGATGCCACAGAAGAAGACTATGCATGGTTTAAACAAATGGCGTCCCATCCTAAAGTAAAAGCCATTGGCGAAATCGGTTTAGACTATTACTATGATTTTTCTGATAGAGATGTGCAAGCAGAGTCTTTCAAACGCCAATTAGCCATTGCGAGAGAAGTGGATTTACCGATTATTATCCATGATCGTGATGCGCACGGGGCTATTCGAGATATGCTAGTAGAACATGGGAAAGGCAATTATGGGGTCTTCCATTGTTTTTCTACCAGTTTAGAAATGGCAAAAGAATTTATTAAAATGGGCTATTATATTTCCTTTGCCGGACCTGTAGTATTCCCTAAATCTACGAATCTAAAAGAAGTAGCGAAGCACATTCCATTGGACCGTTTGCTCATCGAAACAGATTCCCCCTATTTGACGCCACCTCCATTTAGAGGGCGTCGCAATGATCCATCTAAAACACAATTTGTGGCTCAAGAAATTGCTCAATTGCGTGGTATGGATGTAGAAGAACTAGCTGCTATTGCCTTAGAGAATGGTAAGCGTTGTTTTGGTATTGAGTAATATAGAATGAGAAAGGCACTTTCACAGTAGCATATACGGAAAGTGCCTTTCTGTGTACATAGGAGACCTATGAAACGAGTAGCATTAATAGATTTAGGATCAAACTCAGTACGGTTTGTCATTTCAGAAATTACAGATTCAGGCAGTTATCGCTTGGTATATCAACAGAAGGAGTCCATTCGCCTCAGTGAGGGTATGTGGACTCATCAAATGTTGACAAAACCTGCTATGGAACGGGCCATTAAAACATTGAAAGCCTTGTCGCATATGGCAAAGGCTATGGGAGTTACAGAGATTCAAGGTATTGCTACAGCGGCTGTGCGATTGGCCACAAATGGTAATAGCTTTATTCGTCGTGTATATGCAGAAACAGGGATTCCTTTACGTGCCATTAGTGGAGAGGAAGAGGCATATTTAGGATTTTTAGGCGTTGTCAATACCATAGGATTAGATGATTTTATTGTATTTGACCTTGGTGGAGCTAGTATAGAAATTAGCTTAATTGAAAATCGACAATTAAAAAAATCTGTTAGCCTTCCTATGGGGGCTCTTGTGATGACAGGACAATTTAAATCGGGTCATGAGTTTACAAGTGCCGAATACGAAGCTATGGTGGGTTATATCCAAGAGGTATTACATCGTGAAAGTTGGTTGAAACATACCAAATTACCTCTTATTGGAATTGGAGGGACAGCCCGAAATATTGCAAAAATGGACCAACGGGAGAAAAATTATCCTATCCCTAAATTGCACAATTACAAGGTAAAAAAAGCGGGTATGGAGGCTTTGTTTCATCGGGTGAAAGAAACACCGTGGGAGGAACGGAAAAAGATTTCTGGGTTATCTGCGGAACGGGCCGATATCATCGTAGCAGGTATGGCCATTATTATGGAATTGATGGAGTATACAAGGGCATCGTCCATGATTGTCAGCGGTTGTGGCTTGCGGGAAGGGCTATTCTTTCAGTATTATGGAACTAACTATTCAGCAGAGAAGTATGGGCTACCATGTCTTCAAAAAAATGGCGTTGTAGATGATATTGTGACCCACTCTACTTTGAATGTGCTGCGCTCTTTTACACCTCATGATGTGGACCATTCCCTATACATTGCGAAACTGGCAAAACAGATTTATAAACAATGGAAAGAACTAATGCCAGAAGGAGAGCGCTTAAAATTAATCTTGAAAGTAGCTTCTTTGCTCCATGATTTAGGAAAGCAAATCAACTATTATAGCCATGCAAGACATAGTGCGTATATGATTATTAATAGTAATCTCTATGGATTATCTCACCGAGAACAACTACTCAGTGCTTTTATTGCATCCTATTCCCATGGAGCAAACAGTAAATTTATTAAGCAGTCTCCGTATCTCTCCGTACTAAAAGAAGGGGATCGAGAGATGATACAAAAATTGTCCTTTCCCTTAGCCTTAGCAGAAGCTTTTGAAGAAAGTCATGAACGTACTATACGTTCCTTTCAAACGTATATTACAGATAAACAAATAGATATGCATGTTGAGGTGAAAGAATTAAGCCATATTTCTATGATGGAGATGGCTATCGAAAAATTAAAAAAGCAGTGTAAGAAAGAATTTAAACGTGAATTAGTGATACATTGGAAAGTTCGTTAGGAGTGATACTATGAAAGACTTTGATAATCCAAAGTATTATTTTAATCGTGAATTGTCTTGGCTGAAGTTCAACCAACGAGTCTTGCAAGAATCTATCGACAGAAGTAATCCACTCATGGAAAAACTACGATTTCTGACCATTGGCAGCTCTAACCTAGATGAATTTTTTATGATTCGCGTATCTGGACTGCGTCATCAAGAGCAGAGTGACATTATTAAATACGATGCCGCCCATATGGATGCCAAAGCACAATTAAAAGCCATCAGTGAGGCTACAAAAAAATTAGTATCCTTGCAATATATGTACTTTCACGATATTCTAAAACGATTACAAAAAGAAGGTTTACACTTTATCAAAGTTAAAGATTTGAAAGAAAGTGAATTACATTGGTTATACCAATATTTTCGTACGCATATCTTTCCCGTCGTTACGCCACTAGCTGTGGATGCGAGCCATCCCTTTCCATTCTTGGTGAATAAAACATTAAACTCGGTGGTGAAGATTCACCCTATCCATGATAAGGATCAAGAGAAGATGGCTATTTTGCCAATTCCCTCTGTATTGAATCGAATTATTGAAGTACCGAATGATGTGCATCGTCACTTCGTTATGTTAGAAGATGTCATCAACTATTATTGTGAAGATTTCTTTGTGGGTCATCATATCGATTCCTTTACCACCTTCCGTGTCACACGTGATGCGGATTTAGACATCGAAGAAGAAGCAACGGATTTACTGCGGGAGATTGAAAAATCTCTTCGACGGCGTCGTCGTGGTGAAGTGGTACGTGTGGAAGTATGTGAACATTACGATCCACAGTTATTGGAATTTGTTTTGCAAGGATTGCAGGCAAAAAAAGAAGCCGTTTATATAGCAGAAGGAATCTTAGACGTAGCCTCCTTTGGTGAGTTTTGTAATTTACCTGGCTACGACCATTTGCGATATCCTGCTTTTACACGACGAGAACTTCCTTGCGTAACGGAGCGAGGGACTTCAGCTATCTTTGATTATATCCGCGAAAAAGATAGACTCTTGCACCATCCATTTGATTCTTTTTCCGTGGTGGAAGAGTTTGTGGCTAGAGCAGCTGTAGACCCTGATGTACTGGCTATCAAGCAAACCTTGTATCGTGTCAGTGGGGATTCTCCCATCGTAGCAGCGTTGGTGAAAGCAGCAGAGCTAGGCAAACAAGTTACCGTGTTGATGGAAGTTAAAGCTCGCTTTGATGAAGAAAATAATATTATTATGGCACGGCGTTTAGAAAAAGCTGGCTGTCATGTTATTTATGGCTTAAGAGGGCTTAAGACGCATTCCAAAATTACTATGGTGGTCCGTAAAGAAGGCGATGTACTACGCCGATATATGCATTTTGCTACAGGCAATTATAATGGGAAGACTGCTAAATATTATACAGACTGTGGCTTATTGACCTGTCGTGAGTCCTATGCAGATGATAGTTCCCTATTCTTTAATACCATCTCTGGATATGCAGAATCACAGCAGTGGCAGCATCTTATTGTAGCTCCATTGACTTTGCGATCGTCTTTAATGGATTTGATTGAGGGAGAAATTCGTGCTGTAGAACAAGGTAAGGGCGGGCATATCATTGCAAAGATGAACTCTTTACTAGATAAAGAAATCATTGCTAAGTTATACGAAGCTTCTTGTAAGGGGGTCAAGATTGATCTCATCGTTCGTGGTATATGTACCCTTAGACCGGGGATTGAGGGGGTTAGTGACAATATTACTGTGCGATCCATTGTGGGGCGATTCTTAGAACATCATCGTATTTTATATTTTAAGAATCATAGCGAGAGTCCCTATTATATTTCTAGTGCTGATTGGATGCCACGGAATTTAAATGATCGAGTGGAATTAATGGTTCCTGTAGAAGATATGGCTTTACAGAAAGAATTACAACACATTTTAGAAGTTTACTTAGCGGATAATCAAAAAGCCCATGTCATGCGAGCTGATGGTTCTTATCGTAAGGTCATTGCTAAAGAAGATAAGGTATGTGCCCAACTTTCATTTCTGAATCCTAAGGATATGGAGACAACAGAAGGTATAGCCGCATTAGGCGTGTGGGAGCCAATTTTAGAATTTGACAGTACTGATCATGCTAAGTAAAGGCATAGGACTGGAAATACTTTGCAGCATATTAGATATAAGTATATACCATGTTTTAAAAGATTATGAAAGGTACTCAAAGGATGTCTATATGCGTGAAAATGTAGTGAATAAATAGTCCATGATAGCAGTAAAATAAGATATAATTGATGAAATTAGCTGTAAATAACACGATTCGTGAAATTTATGGCTAATTTTTTTAAATGTACTATGGACAAATTATGATTTTTAGGAATGGGGTATTACTAAAATGCGTATCATATCAATTTTGCATTATCAATAGAACAGGGCTATTTTAAAAATACAATATATACAACCTAATCATAGATTGTATGCTATATGATGCTTATGGATATAGTTATACACATACTTTCTGATGGGTGTCAGTTAAGGGTCTATTATATGTTAAAACTATAGATAATTCAGTAATTATCAAAATGAGAATATTTGAGCATGATTAATAGCTGAATTAATCAAAATAAAATGTCTTTATATAGTGGACTAAAAATGAAGAGAGAATTCATTTTTAAATAAATAATATACTAAAAAATGGCTTTAATGGGCGTTTTTGGAGCGTATGTTTGACTTTATCTATCCATCTATGGTAGAATGCCAACCATGGAGGTAATAGATGACAAATCAATTAATACAGAAAAAGCAAAAAGCAGTGCTTATGCTCACACTGTTACTAGTAGTCTTTGTTACAGTCTCAGGCTTTATGTGGAATCATGGATTCCAAACTACGAAGATAGAAACACGAACAGTAGAAGTGCCAGTAGTGGTACAATATGAACGAGTAGATACTTTACCAAAAGGTGAAGAAAAAGTTTTACAAGAGGGTACAGTAGGACTTGATGAAGTGGAAGAAGAAATTCACTATAAGCAAGGCGATGTGATAGACACAAAAGAATTACAACGTAAAACGATTACTCCAATGCAACCAAAAGTGGTTCAAGTTGGTACTCGAGAAGTAGAAGTCTCACGTTCTTATGATCGTGTGAGAGAAGTCATTACAATGGAGGCTACAGCATACTTGCCAACAGATGGTGGTGGAGATGGTATTACTGCCACAGGTATTCGTGCTCGTCATGGAGTAGTAGCTGTAGATCCTAATGTGATTCCTTTAGGAACACGAGTATATATACCTGGATATGGTGAGGCCATTGCTGCCGATACAGGTGGAGACATTGTTGGGAATCGTATTGATGTAGTGTTAGAAGACTATGGATCTGCCATGCAATTTGGACGACGCACAGTAGATGTGTATATCCTTTCTTCTTAGTCTATGTATCTATGGCGTTTTATTTTTAACTTTATATTGATAGAAGAGCACGGCATACTTCTTCACAAACAACACTATAGAATGAATTATTACTTGCAACGATATTCTGTCTTGTGACAGTTTGTGGATAAATGAATAAAGGATAGACCGCAATACACCCCCTCAGAAACGGTATTTCATAATGTTTCTTCGGAGGTATATTGCGGTCTTTTGAATATAGATTTATAAAGATAAAGAGTCACAAGACACTCCGCTTATAACTATATTTTTCAGGGGTATACTTAATGGTTGTGTTGCAAGTATCTATGTAGAGTAACGTATGCCGTGTTCTTCTATAGTTTAAAATTTTAGTGGTGAGGAACGCCATAGACTACTACGTCTAATTGCGTTCGTCTCGGGGGGGGGAGCGTTATTTGGCAATTTTTGGCTATGTGTGGTTTGTTGTTAGGTGTAGTATGATTTGTTAGAGCATGCTATAGGTTTCGATGTATGGTATAATAATAGAATACGATATTGTGGAGGAGCTTATGTTAAAACAGGTCTTGGTGGTTGAGGGAAAATCAGATATTCAACGGGTGCAACAAGCCTTAGAGGTGGAGTGTATTGCTACGGAAGGGTTTAATTTGCGTAAGCCTGTGCTCAGTCGGATTAAGGATGCCTATGAAAAGAGGGGTATCATTATTCTGACGGACCCAGATTATGCAGGTGAACGGATTCGTCGTTTTTTGACGAAGCGATTCCCTTTGGCTCAGCATGCCTTTGTACCACGTGAAGAAGCCTATGCCAATGATGATATTGGGATTGAGCAGGCAAGCCCTGAATCCATCCGTAAGGCCTTAGAAGTGCTTCATATAGAATCTATGGAATCTTCAGAGTTGTTTACGATGCAAGATTTAGTACAACATGATTTGAGTGGAGGTCCTAGTAGTGCTGCTATGAGGGCTCGTATTGGTGCTAAGCTGGGTATAGGCTATGGGAATGGGAAGCAGTTTTTGTATCGATTAAATCATTACGGTATCAGCCGTGAAGCATTTTTTGAGGCACTTTCAGAAGAAATACAGTAGGAGAATACATGATAGAATCAGTCATTGCAAGTCCAGAGGTTGTACATTATATATGTAAACGGTTTGGCATTCAAATGAGTAAAAAATTAGGGCAAAATTTTTTGATTAAGCGCACTGTGGTGGATAAGATTGTGCAGGCTGCGGAATTAGAAGTAGGCGATGCAGTGTTAGAGGTAGGTCCTGGGATTGGTACCTTAACGCAAGGTTTGGCACAAAGTGGGGCTAATGTTACGTCTGTAGAGCTAGATAGACGTTTGTTAGAGGTCTTAGACACGACCTTAGAGGCATACGATAATGTACGCATCATTCATGGGGATGTTTTAAAAGTCAATATCCCAGAATTAATGGACCATAAACCGTTCAAAGTAGTAGCGAACTTACCATACTATATTACGACACCAATTATTATGTCTTTGCTGGAATCTAAATTACCTATTGAACGATTAGTGGTAATGGTGCAAAAAGAAGTGGCAGAGCGTATGATTGCTAAGCCAGGTACAAAAATGTATGGCGCTTTATCGGTGGCGGTACAATATTATACAGACCCATATATTGTCATGGATGTGCCACCTAAGGCGTTTTTACCGGCGCCTGAGGTGACTAGTGCCGTGATTTGTTGTCCATTGCGCAGTGAACCACCTGTGAAAGTCTATAGTGAAGCGTATTTCTTCCGTGCTGTGAAAGCAGGCTTTGCACAACGGCGTAAGACGTTCAGCAACACAATGAAGACCACTGGGCTGAGCAAAGAAGCTATTGAAGCTATTTTGGCAAAAGCTAATATTGATGGATCACGTCGTGGAGAGACATTTACATTAGATGAATTTGCTCTCATCGGCAATGCTTGGTATGAATTGGAGCAAAAGAATACATAAGTACAATATTAAAAAAGGATTCCACAACAGAGGTTGTAGAATCCTTTTTCGTTTAGGGTAGTATATGGGAGAATTGATTAAATCAATTTTGCCATAAATGTGATTAAGAATGCGTTAGTAAAGTCGATGAGGAAGGCACCTACTAAGGATACGACTAACCATGCTTTTGGAGATGGACCGTATTTAGAAGCCAAGGATAACATGTTAACTAAAGCATTTGGTGTAGCACCTAGACCGAAACCAATAGCACCAGCACCTAACATAACGGAATCGTAGTTGCGTTTGAACAACCAGTAGATTAAGTATGCGAAGATAGTAATCAACACCATTTGTGCTGCTAAAATTGCCATTAAAGGTAATGCTAAATCAACTAATTGTGCTAATTTCAAGCTATTGATGGCCATCGTAACGAAGATACTCAAGGAGACATTAGAAACAGCATCTAGTGCAGCACTGTTGATTGTAATATGACCAGTGAAGTCAGCATAATTTCGGATACATGCACCGACGATCATTGCCCCGATGTAAGCTGGTAATGGACCAAATACGGAAGATAGAAGGGCACTCACAAGTGTACCGAGACCAAGAGAAATACCTACGAAAGCAATGACATGCATCAAGGAATGTAAGTCGAATAATTTACTTTCACTATCGGATTCATTAATATCAATACCGTCAGCTTCTAATAATTCAGGATGATCTACTGGAGTAGGGACATTGTGCATTTTGATGATACGGTCACCTACAGGAGCACCTAATAATGTACCAGCCACCATACCGAAGGTAGCGGCTGCGATAGCAGCGGAAGCCACGCCAGGGATACCTGTTAATTCTTCAAAGTGAGGACCGAAGGCACCTGCTGTACCAAGACCGCCCATCATAGAAACGGAACCAGCCATAATACCAAAGATTGGCTCAATACCCATTGCTTTCGCAATTAAGATGCCAGCGCCATTTTGGAAGACAATCCAGATAGTACACACAATCCAGAAGAAGATAATAGCGACGCCACCTTTTTTAAGTACGTTTAGACTTGCCATAAGACCGATAGTGGTAAAGAAAGCCAACATTAAGAATGATTGCAAAGCACCATCGAAGGTAATGTTTACAATTTTATAATAAGATAAGAATGCACATAAGAATGCAAATGGTAAACCACCTACGGCTGGTGCAGGCATGCTCACACGCTGTAAAAATGGAGAATGTTTTTTGATAAATTCCCCTAAATACAATGTGACAATAGCTAATGCCACCGTTTGAATCATGGACAGTTTTAATGTCCAGATTCCATTGACTAGACTCAAGTCGATAAGACCTTTCATAGTACAACCCCCTTTGGAATAAGAAGCACATTAGATAAAACTTATGTCTTTATCATAGCATGAAATAGGGGTGTTCGTCATAGTGATTTTTGGCACTATAGTGCTTTGTATGCGCTCTTTTCATAGATAGTAAATACAATAGAAAATAGATTAATTGTAAACAATGACAGTATAAATTCTATAGAATGTAGAGAAATAAGTAGATAGTGGCATATAGATAATAATGCATGATGTATACATACCAATATTATAATGAAAAAAAATCATAAAATTAATGCAAAAAAAGTATAATAATAAAAGGAAATATGATGAATAATTCTATTACTATATGTCAAACTTATGAAAAATAACTGATAAGTTTAGCGAAGTGTGGTACTATAATAAGGATAGATTTACATCGCTATTTTAATTTTTATGTATTAAGTAAAGTTACTGACACGTGAGGTTAATGTGAAACGAATTATTTTAGGTATACTAGGGCTAATTGTGGTCATCGGTATATATTTAGGAATACAGTATCAGCGATCTTGGGATTACAAAGCTGTAGGTGTACCAGTTTTAAATTATCATCGAATCGATACAGGTATACGTCATTCTTTGGTGGTTCCCCCAGAAGAGTTTAAGAAACAAATGCAATATCTCCATGATGAGGGATATCATACAATTACTATGGATGAGTTATATGATTACATGACAAAGGGAACGGAATTACCTGATAAACCAGTTCTCATTACATTTGATGATGGCTATATTGATAACTATAAGTACGCATTCCCTATTTTAAAAGAATACAATATGAAAGCTACCTTGTTTATGATTACTAGTGCATTTGGTGAAAGTCGCTTTGTCAATGTAGAACAGTTGAAAGAAATGCAAGCTAATGGAATCGATATCCAAAGCCATACGGTGAATCATAAAGACTTGCGAAGTATGTCCCTAGACCAAGCACGTGATGAATTGATTGGCTCAAAAGCGGTGTTAGAAGATCGTATGAAGCATCCTGTTCGTTACATTGCGTATCCAGGTGGGTTTTCCAATAAAGATATAGATAGGATAGCAGAAGAAAGTGGGTATCGTATGGCTTTTACAGTACAAGCAGGGAATGTAGAGCCAGGACAGAATCTATTTAATTTGCCACGACAAGCTGTATTCTTCAATGACACACCATTTCAAAACTTTTGGGTTCGCCTTCATTATCCATGGGAAAATGCTTTTATGTGGCGTATTCATGATAAATTGTTAGAATGGAATTTAAAAGGATTAGCAGATTTGGAACCGTTGTTTTAGGAATATTTCCAGATACTGAAATGACATACAACTAGGAAGAATACATAATATATAACACATATATGGATCAAATTAAAACCGCCTAGATGATACAAGATAGTATCGCCTAGGCGGTTTTTATGTTTACTATACATGGGGTTGAACAAATAAGAACAACCACATCGATAGGAATACGATTTTAGTTGTATTCGTACTTATGCTTCTATTTTAGGGGTATGTAAGAAGGTAACATCTGGATTACGCTCTACAACCCAACCCATTTGCCATTCATTGGAGATTAGAACGACAAGACGACCACGATTATCTTTTACGATCATGGCATTGTCCATACCTTTTAAGCTGTTTACATCTACTTCACCATCGATCCAACGGGCTACGCCATATGGTAAGGAGTTGTTCACAAGATCAACGCCGTATTCGTGTTTCAAGCGATATTGTAATACTTCAAATTGAAGCATACCTACAGCACCTACCACGAAAGAATCCATAGAGTAGAGCGGTTCAAAGATTTGTACAGCCCCTTCTTGCGCTAATTGAGTCATACCTTTTAGGAATTGTTTCCGTTTCATAGAATCTTTTGGTGTCACACGAGCAAAAAATTCTGGAGGGAACACAGGGAAGTCACTGAATGTCACTTTGTGATTGGATGCACATAAGCTATCACCTACACCCATAGTACCTGCATCGAAGACACCAATGATGTCCCCTGGATAGGCTTCATCAATGATAGTGCGCTCTGTGGCTAAGAATTGCTGTGGTTGAGATAAGCGTAAGGTTTTACCAGATTGTTGGTGAAGTACATTCATGCCTTTTTCAAACTTACCAGAACAAATGCGCATGAATACAATGCGGTCATGATGGTTCGGATTCATGTTGGCTTGGATCTTAAAAACGAAGGCAGAGAAATCTTCAGACGTAGGTTCTACCGTTTCCTCACGGGCTACACGTGGGGCTGGCATAGGAGCTAACTCCAAGAATTTTTCAAGGAATGGTTTAACCCCAAAGTTTGTCATCGCAGAACCGAAGAACATAGGTGTTAATTCACCAGCTTTTACTTTGTCTAAATCAAAAGCATCACCAGCCACGTCGAGAAGTTCAATGTCATCGATTAAGGATTGATGCACCTCTTCTCCTAATAGCTCACGGAATGCTGGGTCGTGCACATCGCCTTTGGTGGAAGCTAGCTTTTTTTGACCATGGGATTCGTCTTTTTCAAATAATTCTACAGTATTCGTTTCCCGGTCATATACCCCTTGATACTCGCCGTTGATGCCCACAGGCCAGTTCATAGGAACCGCACGAATGCCAAGAGAGTTTTCAATTTCTTCCATCAAGTCAAATGGATTGCGTCCGAAATGGTCAATCTTGTTGACGAAGGTAAAAATAGGAATGCCACGTTCTTTACAAACGGCGAATAGTTTTTTCGTCTGCGCTTCCACACCTTTTGCTACGTCGATCAACATGACAGCGCTATCTGCTGCCATTAAGGTGCGGTAGGTATCTTCAGAGAAGTCTTGGTGACCAGGCGTATCTAGGATGTTCACACGATGACCATCGTAATCGAATTGCAATACAGAACTCGTCACAGAGATACCACGTTGCTTTTCAATTTCCATCCAGTCAGATACGGCATATTTTTGTGTTTTTCTAGATTTAACAGACCCTGCCAAGTGGATAGCACCACCGTATAGCAAAAGCTTTTCCGTCAATGTTGTTTTACCCGCATCTGGGTGAGAAATGATGGCGAACGTACGGCGCCGAGTTACTTCTTCTAAAAATGTCATAATTCACCTCTATAAATACATGTGTATGTTATATACTTTCATATCTTTAAAATTATATACTATTTGAACCCTCCCTGTATAGGATATGATACTGAAAGTTGAAAAACGGCGGATATGGTTATGAATAAGATAAGTCATAGGTTTGTAAAATTCTGTGCAAAAGTAGCACTGATAGGAAATTTTAAAGGAGTATGAAAGATAGCGAGAGAAGTATGAGGTTAGAAAGTATTGTGGTTTAAAATGAGAGCTCCTACATTATCAGTATTATATGATCTGAGTAATGGGGGAGTAAATTTTTCTAAATGGAAGTTAAGAAATGGAGGTCTGTTTAATTATTTAGCTCATTCGTAGTATAATGAAAGTTAATGTAGAGAAGATTTATTATAGAATAATGTAATACATGAGTAGTAAACAGTAATGGATAGGAAAAGGGAGCATATGCGTTTATTTATTGCGGAAAAGCCTAGCGTAGGGCGAGAGTTAAGCCAAGTGTTGCCCAATTCACAGAATGCTAAGCGACATGATGGGTATATCGTACAAGGTGATGATGTGATTACTTGGGCCTTTGGTCATATGCTAGAACAAGTAGAGCCAGGTGAGTATGATGAGAAATATAAATTTTGGAGATTTGAATCTTTGCCAATTTTGCCCACCTCTTGGAAATTAAAAATTAAATCATCGAGTGCTAAGCAGTTTAAGGTTATTAGTGATTTAATCAAAAAAGCGACGACCATTGTGAATGCAGGTGACCCGGATAGAGAGGGGCAATTGTTGATAGACGAAATGCTCGATTATTTGGGTAATACCAAACCAGTAGAGCGTATTCTACTCAATGCGTTAGATGAAAAATCTATGCGTTACGCTTTAGAGCATATGCAGGATAATAAGAAATACCAACCTTTAAAAGATTCTGCCTTAGCACGATCTCGTGCGGATTGGTTGATGGGTATGAATTTATCTCGGGCCTATACGTTAGAGCAACAGCATTTAGGAAACAAAGTGACGTTTCCGATTGGTCGAGTGAAAACGCCAACCTTAGCACTTGTGGTACGGAGAGAACGTGAGCTACAAAACTTTGTGCCTGTAGAATATTACGTGTTGCAAGTACAATATGGTCATGAAAAGGGAGTCTTTTGGGCCACTTGGAAACCGAAAGATACACAACAAGGATTGGACCCTGATGGTCATATGCTGGATCAGACTATTCTTAATGACTTGCGTGACCGTTTGATGCAATCACCAGAAGGTACAGTTTCTTTAGTGGAAAAGAAAAAGAAAAAGGAAGGACAACGGTTGCCTTTTTCCTTATCATCACTACAAATTGTGGCGGGCAAGCTATATAACTATACGCCACAGGAAGTATTGGACATCGCACAGAAACTATATGAGAAGAAATATACATCCTATCCCCGTTCAGACTGTGAATATTTGCCAGTGAACCAACTTTCAGATGGAAAAGCAATCCTGTCAAATTTGGTCAATATGGGTCATAAGGAATTAGCTGCATGGGCAAAGGATAGTAATCCTACTATTAAAAGCCGGGCCTGGAATGATAGTAAGGTTACGGCCCATCATGCCATTATTCCGACCACTGTACGTTGCCCACTGCATACCTTATCCAAAGGGGAGCAAAATATTTACTTCCTCATTGCGCAAGCCTATATTGCACAATTTTACCCAGAGTATGTATATGAGCATACTCGTATCGAAGTGACGCACCAAGAGGAACTGTTTACCACAACGGGACGTGTCGTTATCGATTTGGGATGGAAAGCATTATATAAAAAGGTAAAATCCACGGAAGAATCAGAAGAAAATCAAGAGGATGAAGAAAAGTCATTGCCCCCTGTACGTAAAGGGGATGCTGTAACAGCGAAGGATAGCAAGGTGGACCAACGGAAAACAAAGCCACCAAGCCGCTTTACTTCAGCAACCTTGGTGCAGGCAATGAAGGAAATTCACAAATATGTAAAAGATGAAGAGTTAAAAAAACAATTAAAAGATGTATCCGGTATCGGCACAGAGGCGACACGGGCCACGATTATTGATGATTTAATCCACAATAAGAAAAACCCTTTCCTTAAAGAAGAAGGAAAAAAGAAAATTTTAATTCCTACAGAGTCTGCCTATACCTTGGTAGATGCATTGCCAGATTCCTTACTGTACCCTGATGCGACGGCCCAGTGGGAAGAGCGCTTAGCAAAAATGAGCGAAGGAACTGAACGGATTGATGTGTTTTTAGAAGACCAAACAAAATTCGTTGTACAACTTATTGAGGATGTAAAACGACGGGTAGGAAATACAGCTAAGATAGTAATGCCTAAGTCGGAGACAGGTGGCAAAAGAATGGGACCGAACCGAAACCCTTCCATAGCGCAACAAACAGGACGATCTTGTCCTAAGTGTAAAACAGGGGAGTTGCTCCTACGGAAGGGAAAGTTTGGAGAGTTTTATGGATGTTCTGGGTTCCCAACATGCAAATACACGGAAAATGTATCATCACCAAAGGAAAATGTATCAGGAGCTAGGGAACCAAGAGTTACCAAGGCAAACACGTCATCAATGACTACAGTGTCGATGCCACAAAGACCTAGAGAAGAGATAATGCCTCCGATACCATTGTCGGATGGAAAAGTATTGGATGATACACATAAGGAATACACATGCCCAAGATGTAAAAAGGGATACCTTATACAGTATGAATCACAACCTGAACCAGTTTGGAAATGTAGCGAAGGTCAAGCTTGTAGAACTACTTGTGCCGATGTAGAGGGGAAACCTGCTATTTATACGAATCGGAAGTAAGCACAGGTATTCGGCATAGTGTGGATATCAATAAAAGGAGAGCCTTTTTGCTGATTAGAATATAAAAATAGAGGAAAGTTGATACTTTTGGTTCAACTTTCCTCTATTTTATATGTGGGCTATTTTGTTACCGTCCCTTGTATTGGGGCTGTTTGGTTATAGCCTTTTTTGTAATATACTGTTAAGCAACGGACACCTCTCTTAGAAGAACCGTCTGCCGGTACTAGAAACTTATCGTTTACCTCGACCACGATTGCTAGAGCCACTAGATTTTGTACGGCGTACCCGTGTGTTGGCACCTTTATGACCACGAGCTTTGTGAGCTTTTGCTTTCGTCGCTTGGTAGGTACTTTTAATTTTAGGTTTCTTGCTAGCAGTTTCCTTCTTAGGCGCTAAGCCAGAACCTTTTGTTTTTACTTGTCCATCCTTGGTGTATTTTGTCAAAGTAGCTTGGATGGATCGTTCGATGCGGCGTACCCAAATTTCTTCAGCTGGCGTAGCAAAGGTTACGGCAACACCAGTGGAGCCAGCACGACCAGTACGGCCGATGCGATGGATGTAGTAATCCATGTCGTGCGGTACATCAAAGTTGTATACGTGGCTAACACCTTCAATATCGATACCACGAGCGGCAATGTCTGTAGCTACTAAAATAGGGGGATTGCCTTTAGCAAATTCTTTCAAGACTTGCGTACGACGGCCCTGTGTCATATCTCCATGAATTTCACCAAGCTCTACACCTTTGCGAGCTAAATCGTAGGCGAGTTTGATAGCTCCCTCTTTGGTGTTACAGAATACGATAGCTAGATATGGATTATCTGCTTCTAGCATCGCCACAAGGCGATTCACTTTGTCCTGTTCTTCCATCATGTATACTTTTTGCTCGATGGTGTCGAGGGTAATATTTTCCCCTTGTACAGTCACAGAGGTAGGTTTTTGCATATAGGCTTTTGCTAAATTGCGGATTTTATCTGGTATGGTAGCGGAGAACATTAATAGTTGACGTTTACCGTCGGTGCCACTGATGAGTTTTTCAATATCTGGTAAGAATCCCATATGAAGCATTTGGTCTGCTTCATCCAACACAACACGGCGGATGGAATGTAAATGTAGGGTACCACGGTTGACGTGATCCAGCAAACGACCAGGAGTGCCGATGATCACATGAGGGCGTCGTCCTAGTTTTTGCAATTGCCCTTCGATTGTTCTCCCCCCAATCAATGGTAATACGTCGACTCCTAAGATAGCACCTAAGTGACGAGCCTCCTCTGCAATTTGTTGGATGAGTTCACGCGTAGGGGCGATAATGAGGGCTTGCTCCTGTTGTACATCTACGTGGATGCGTTGCAATAATGGTAATAAGAATGCCAAGGTTTTTCCAGTTCCCGTTTGCGCTTTGGCGATGACATCCTGTCCTTTGAAGATGAGGGGGATTGACTTTTCTTGGATCGGCGTTGGTTCTTTCACGCCTACCTTTTGTAATGCTTGTATCAGTTCAGGCACGATGCCTAAGGATTGAAATGATTTCATAGTGTATCTCCGTTTCTAAATGACTTAATAGTTATATTATATCATACTTCTAGCTAGGTGGACCTGTGAAAGTTCTTTCACATAGGGATGTAATGCCATGGAATAGATAGTCTAGTTGTGAAGGAAAGGGTATCTGCTCGAAATAGGTATTCTTTATAAGTATTTGTAGAATCATTTTTAGTTATAGATAATGAGAAATATATACCTTACATATCATTATTAATTAAAAAAGAAAAATTGAGAATAATAAAAAGGCATGATTAATATACTCTTGATAAATAGATTGTTTGCACAAAATACACTTGATAAAAATAGATTTGTAATTTCACAAAACGATAAAAATAAAACGAGATTCATTATTGATAATATTTTATAATGTGCTATAATATAAGTATTACTCATATAACTATATATGATAGGTTTGGTTGTTATGTTTTATATGTAGGAGGTGTACTATGGTTAAGAAGCTATCCGAGATGAAACCAGGTGAAGTTGGTACTGTTGTAGCAGTCAATGGAGCTGGCAACATCAAGCATCGTTTGGTGGACATGGGTGTTGTACCAGGCACAGCAGTGCGTGTTATGAAGTATGCGCCATTAGCAGACCCAGTGGAAATCAAAGTGAAAAACTTCGAATTATCACTACGCGTAAGTGAAGCACAAATGATTGATATTGAAGTCTAATAAGGAGAATTGCTAAGATGGCAGACAACACACATACCAAGATTCAGGTTGCTTTAGCGGGTAACCCTAACTGTGGTAAAACAAGTATTTTTAACAATATGACGGGATCCCGTCAACACGTAGGTAACTACGCAGGTGTTACAGTAGAGAAAAAAGTTGGGGAAACGAAAATTGATGGTCATGACATTGAAATCATCGACTTACCAGGTACATACTCCTTAACAGCACGTTCTCTTGATGAATTGGCAGCACGTAACGTTATCATCAATGAAGATCCAGAATTGATTGCCAATGTAGTGGATGCGTCCAATCTAGAACGTAACCTGTACTTAACAGCACAATTAATTGAACTAGAACAACCATTGCTACTTGTTTTGAACATGGTAGACGTGGCAAAAGAAATGGGTTTACAGTTCAATAATAAAAAATTAGAAGAATTAACAGGTTCCACAGTAGTAGAAACTATCGGCCGTGTTAATAAAGGTACAGACGGTGCGCTACGTGGCATCGTGAAAGTATCTAAAGAACGCAAAATCCCTAATGTTCGCGTTAACTATGGCGAAGTATTAGAGCCAGCTATCGCAGAATTAGAAGCAGAAGTAGCGAAACTTGACACTGGTCGTTATCCACATCGCTGGGTAGCTATCAAGTTATTAGAACAAGATACAGATATCTTAGAAAAAGTACAAGAATTAGACAAATCTGGTGCCGTGTTGAGCAAAGCAGAAGCATTGCGTACAGAATTGAATAAATCTGTAGACATGGATATCGTGTTCCAAGAATACCGTCACCGTTTTGCAGTAGACGTATTCAACGGCGTACTAGAAGTAGTACCTGAGCATAAAGATACCAAATCCGACAACATCGATAAAATCTTAACGAATCGTTGGTTAGGGATTCCTATCTTCTTATGCATCATGTGGGTTATGTTCTACTTAGTTATCAACATAGCAGAATATCCTAAAGGATGGTTGGAAGACGCATTCAAATTATTAACAGATTTCATCGGGGCTAATTTAGAAGATGGATTGTTAAAATCTTTATTGAATGACGGTATCATCGGTGGTGTAGGGGCTGTTATTAGCTTTATCCCACATATCGTTCTATTATTCGTATCTATTTCCTTCTTAGAAGATACTGGTTACATGGCTCGTGCGGCATTCGTTATCGACCGTGTGATGCGTGGTGTAGGTTTACATGGTAAATCTTTCATCCCTATGTTATTGGGCTTTGGTTGTAACGTACCATCCATCATGGGTGCTCGTATCCTTGACAACCCAAGAGACCGTATGATTACGATCTTAGTATCTCCATTTATGAGTTGTAGTGCTCGTTTGCCAGTATATACATTATTAGCATCAGCATTCTTCCCACCAGAAGATGCACCAACGATCTTGTTAGGTATCTATACATTGGGTATCGTCGTAGCCGTTGTAACTGCAAAAGTACTTCGTACGTATGTATTTAAAGGTGAAGCAGAACCATTCGTAATGGAAATGCCTCCATACCATATGCCAACACTTCGTTCCGTAGGCATTCATATGTGGGAACGTTCCGTGATGTACCTTAAAAAAGCAGGTACATTCATCTTGGCATCATCCATCTTGATTTGGTTCTTAACATCCTTCCCACAAGATGTAGAATACTCTCAAGACTATGATGCAGCTCGTGAACAAGTGACAATGACACATGCTCAGATGGCAGATGAGATTTTAGTGAATGCTATGTTGGTAACAGAAGAACAACAAGCAGAGGCGAATGATATCTTAGGTCAAATGCTTGCCTTAGACGAAGAGCATAAAGATGACCCGCCAGCTGAAGAGGAAGAAGCTACAGCAGCAGAAGAAGCAACTCAAGAAGAAGCTGTAGAAGAACCTGCATACTTTGAAGAATTAAAAGCTGAAGAGTTATATCCAGTGGCTTGGGCTTTATATGCAAACCATAAAGCAGAAGAAGATGAAATCAAAGAATTAGATCTTCAACAAGGTAAAGAAAAAATTGAACAATCCTATGCAGCCGAATTAGGACGTTTTATTCAACCTATAATGGAACCACTTGGATTTAACTGGCGTATAAACATTGCCGTAATAGCCGCAGTAGCAGCGAAAGAAGTAATGGTAAGTACATTAGGTACTATTTACGCGATCGAAGCAAGTGAAGATGACTCCACATCCTTAGAAGAATTCTTGGCTAATGATCCAGACTTCAACCCAGCCATCGGTTTAGCTTTGATGGTATTTGCCTTGTTATACTTACCATGCTTGGCGACTATGGCTGTATTAAAACGTGAAACTGACTCCTGGAAATGGTTCGGTGCCGTATTTGCTTACACTAGTATCCTAGCTTGGGTGGGTGCGTACATTGCAGTTCACTTAGGACGTGCTTTAGGTTTGGGCTAATCAATATTGATAGTAAACAAACAATATAATTGAGATTGAGAAAAGTTTTATTTCAAAAATTCATTGATATTATGAGGTTTGTTGTATTTGCAAAATAATTTTCAAAAAAGTACTTGAAAATGAGAAAGAGATGGTGTATACTATGGATAGTGTTATTGTATATGCAATTGGTTTACTAGCTGTTCTCTATGTTGCATACCGAGTATATAAAAGCGCAACACATGACGGCGGCGGATGCGGCTGTGGTGGCTCTAAAGACTCTGGAGCTGGTTGTGGCGGTTGTGGTTGCGGTGGTGGCCACGAAGAACAGGTAGAAAAGTAACTGATTCGATACCATAAGTTTGGTAAGAGGGACTCCGATAACACGGGCCCCTCTTATCTTTATAATTATTAATTTTATTATATTATCATGTATTAATGTGACAGAGTTCACAGAAAGGAACTAACAATGTTCAACGTAAAAAAAGAAACTTTAAGAGATGCTAATGTATTCGCAGCTGGTTTGGCTTTAGGCACAGTAGGTGTAAAAGTATTAACTTCCAAAGATGCTCGCAAAGTATACGCTAATGTAGTAGCAGCAGGTCTTCGTGCAAAAGACAGCATCTTAAAAACTACTGAAAAATTACAAGCTTCCACAGACAGCATTTTAGCTGAAGCACAAGAAATCAACGATACTCGTGATGAAGAAGTATTAACAGAAGGAAAATAATCCATGATGCAATTTAAAATGTTGCAACGCTTGTCCCGTCGTCTTCATGTACGCATTGAGGGACGTAAGTTTAATGACGCACAGGCTCAATTTATCGAAGATACATTGATGGCCTGTGAAGCCATTACCAAAGCGAACTTCTACACTCGTTCTGGGGACATCATCATCAAGCATACTGGTGATGAAAGTGCGGTGAAAGCTGCTTTATTCGGACTTAACGATTTGGATTTAGCCAATGCACCAGCATTGCATGAACTTTCACCTCGCCTTGTCAACAAGCGTTACAAAGAAGAAATGATCGATAAAACATTGCTTTATATCGGTAAAAAAATCGTGTTACCAGCACCTATTGCAGCAGCATGGTCTTGGTTCGATGGTATCAAGTTCATCGGTACAGCTATCAAAACGTTGTGGAAACGCAAATTGACCGTAGAAGTATTAGATGGCGTAGCTATCGGTGCCGCATTATTGCAAAAAGATTACTCCACAGCGGGCGCTGTGATGTACTTATTAGGCATCGGCGAAATCTTGGAAGAATGGACATTACGTAAATCCGTGCTTAACCTTGCGGAAAGCATGTCCTTGAACGTAGACAAAGTTTGGGTTCTTGTAGACGGCGTAGAAGTGAGCAAACCAATCGGTGAAGTACAAGTGGGTGACGTAGTTGTAGTTCGTCAAGGTGAAGTGGTGCCATTGGACGGCCAAGTTGTGGATGGCGTAGTTCTTGTGAATGAAAGCTCCATGACTGGGGAACCTGAACCAGTTCGTCGTGATGCCGGTACATCTGTGTATGCAGGTACCGTCGTAGAAGAAGGTCAATGTTCCTTCGAAGTACGTACTACAAGCAAACATACTCGTTTCGAGCAAATCGTAAACTTGATCGAAGAATCTGAACAAATGAAATCCGGTATGGAACAAAAAGCATATCGCATGGCAGATAAATTAGTACCGGTGAGTTTCTTAGGTGCTTTCGCAACCTTTGCCTTAACTCGCAACTTGATGAAAGCCTTATCTTTCGTTATGGTAGATTTCTCCTGCGCATTGAAATTGTCCATTCCGTTGGCAGTATTATCCGCTATGCAAGAAGCATCCAATCGTGGTATCACTGTTAAAGGTGGTAAATTCATGGAACGCATTGCAGAAGCAGATATGATCGTCTTCGATAAAACAGGTACGTTGACAAAAGCGGAACCTGTATTCCAAGAAATTATTCCTTTTGGCGGTAATGATGCAGATGACATGTTGACATTAGCGGCTTGCTTGGAAGAGCATTTCCCTCATTCTATGGCGAAAGCAGTAGTGACAGCGGCGCAAGATCATCATTTACCACATAAAGAAATGCATTCCAAAGTAGAATATGTTGTGGCACATGGCATTGCATCCAAAGTGGGTAACCGCAAAGTGCGTATCGGTAGCCATCACTTCATTTTTGAAGATGAAAAAACAACAATTCCAGCTGGAGAAGAAGCTAAATTTGAAAATCTTCCAGAAGGTTGTTCCTATCTATACTTAGCGATTTCTAACGTCCTATCTGCGGTTATTTGTATTAAAGACCCAGTGCGTGAAGAAGCGAAAACTGTTATCCGCGAACTTCATGAGTTAGGTGTTAAGAAAATCGTTATGATGACTGGCGATAGCCGTAAAAATGCAGAACGCGTTGCAGCGGAAATTGGTATTGACGAAGTTCATGCGGAAGTTATGCCAACTGACAAAGCTGATTACGTGCGTAAAGCAAAAGAAGAAGGCTACACAGTGATGATGGTAGGGGACGGTATCAACGATTCCTTGGCGTTATCTGAAGCGCATGTAGGCATTGGTATGAATGAAGGTGCACCAATTGCACAAAAAATTGCCAATGTCACAGTGTCCAGTGATAACTTAACTGCTATTGTTGACTTACGTCGTATCTCCATGAAATTAATGGATCGTATTAAAATTAACTATAACTCCATCGTAGGAGTGAATGGTGGTCTTGTAGGATTGGGCGTATTAGGCGTAATGCCTCCTAGCTCCACTGCATGGATTCACAACTTGTTCACACTAGGTGTGGGTATGTATAGCATGACTCCATTATTGGAAAAACCTAAAACAACAAACGATGACTGCATCGAAGTAGAAGCAGTTGTAGCATAACATATTTATAAAGGCTCTCGTCTTTGACGAGAGCCTAAAATATGGTATACTATAGTTGTAACAACAAGAAGAACCCGATGTGTGTTTGGCGTTAGGTTCATCTTAGAATCAAGCAAAATATGATGACCCTAACGTGTGCAGCGCTAGGGTCGTTATATTACAAACTACTAATTATTTTAGTAACTGTAATACGGCAACTACTAAGGTAAGAAAAGCAATGATTAATTGGATCTTTTCATAATTACGCATAGTATCACCACCTTTCGGTGATAAACCTAACTCACGTCGAGTTCTTATAATCAGTATATCATAATTAGCATCCGTAAGGGTGCTTTTTTGTTTGTAAAATTGAAATGCCTATGTATTTATAAGATGGCCGATGTTTGTTATACTATAGGAAGAGATAATTTGTTGTAGAAAGGAAATTATATGTCAACCATACAAGATGTAGTGCAACGCACGATGTATATGAGTATATTTTTTATATTGATTCCTCTAGGGGCCTATACGATTCATACGGGGATGAGCGCCATGGTGGCAGGGGTGAGCTATGCAGTGCTGTCTCTATTCATTCCTATTTTTTACTTGCGTTCTAGTGAAAGTGGCTTTGGTCCTAAGGCTCGCAGAATACCGATTTGTGTATACATACTAGCTTGGGCATTGGTACAAGGTGGTACCTTCTTGGTGTTTAACAATTTAGATTTATCTTGGTTATGGAATCTATCTACTATCGGTCGTGATGTGGTATTTGCCATTATCATGTATTGCCAAGTGACCTTGTCTTTAGTATTAGCGCTAGCAGGTGGAAAGAATACAGAGGTGTAATATGAGAAGTTATATAAAATTTTACAGCTGGTCCATGCTCTGGATTATTCCACTCAGCTTGGTATTTAGCTTAGGGCAGTTCGACACATCTAGCATTATTATGTTCGTCATCGCCTCCTTGGGGATCCCTTTGGGTCTGAAAGCGGTGCCAAGACTGGCTGGGCAATTTGACTTTCACCTAGGGAAAGGCCATTATACATATTCTTGGCTTTGGTGGAATCTATTCTTTTTCTTTGGTAATGGTGTGTTGCCTTTTACCTTGCCAAAAGAACCTATCTATGTGATGCTAGTTTGGGTGTTGACTATGTTAGTTGTGGTGGCACTCATGATCGGTACAGCGAAACTATTAGATTGCTGGATGGCACGAAAAGAACGTCATTACTTTATCGATACAGTATTGAACATTTCTACCTATGCATTGCCATTGCCGATGCTATTTTTAGGGGATGTGATGTACCTCAATCTAGAGGATCCTATCATTCAAGCATCGTTAGATGCACAGGGCTTTGCAGGACTCATTGCTAGCCTATATATCGGGGTAGTGCTCATGATACTTACCACTATTGGTAGTATGGTCCTATACTTATATCCACGTCGCACAGCATTATGGCCTCGTGTAACTGCCATCGTAGTCATGGCAGTGTGGTGGGTGGCAACCAATGCACATATCCTATTTGGTGGATACATTCCAGACATTGTGAAAGTCTGGGCGGGGAAAGCATTGCCAGCTTTTACAGGTAGCCCATTAGTATATATTACGCCGTCTGTGTTTGAAATCTGCGCTATTGCTTTAAGTGTGGCAATTGGATTAGGAATAGAAAAATTATGGCTAAGTAAGAAAGCTTAAAGTGCGTGAAAGGCACAAAACTTAGAAAATAGTATATAAGAAGAATTAGATACAGCGTGAGAAACAGGATAGGTTATAAACTTATCCTGTTTTCTGTGAATAAAAATAATTTTCTGAAAAACCTAGGGAAGAGCGTCATTTTTTCCTTTTTCAGCATATCTTATGGTATACTAAGAGAGTATAGTTATAGGTCAGTGAAAGGGCTGTAGTATGAAAGAAGATGTACGAATTTTAATCATTAAAATGAGTTCTCTAGGCGATATTATTCATGCCTTACCAACGCTGTATGCGTTGCGTCAACAATATCCGAAGGCGCATATTGCATGGGCCGTTCATGAACAGTTTAAGGATGTTATCCCTCTCAAACCTTGGGTGGATGAAATCATCATCATAGATAAGAAACAATTAAAACGGCTTTCCTATTGGAAACAACTATGGAAGTTATTACATGAAAAAAACTTTGATATTTCCTTAGATCTACAATCCATTGCGAAAAGTGCCATTGTGGCTGGTCTTAGTGGTGCGAAGAAACGCTATGCTTATTGGGAACTTCGTGAGGGAAGTTGGCTTGTGAATACAGCGCTAGTAGGTGATCATAAAATGGATCACGTTATCGAGCGCTATTTAGATACGGCTCGTGCCTTGGGCTGTGATGTAGATGACATCGCATTCCCATTGCCGATTTTTACAGAGGCAGAAACTGCGGTGACACAGAAGTTAAATGCTAGAGGGGCTTTTATTGAAAATCCCTATATTGTCATGGCTCCAGGGGCGCGTTGGGCAGTGAAGGAATGGCCTATTTCTCATTTTGTGGAGCTTGGCAAGCGATTGGTAGCAGCAGGTGAGACAGTGGTGCTCATTGGTGCCCAAGAGGATGCGGACAAAGGTCGTGCTATTGTGGACGGCGTCGGCAGTAACAATGTAGTAAATCTCATTGGTGACACGAATTTAAAAGAACTCATTGAGGTCATTCGTCACAGTGCTTTGTACATCAGCGCCGATACGGGGCCTTTGCATATTGCTAATGCTTTAAAAGTACCATTGATTGCTTTGTTTGGGACTACTTGCCCAGAACGGACAGGTCCTTATGGGGGCGATCATATTCATATTATTGTTTCACCTACATCACGGGCGACCTTAGAGAGACCATTGGTGGAAGATTTGGAATGTATGGCACAGATTACGGTGGACACTGTATTTGATACAGTGAAAGAAATGAGGAATTTATGATAGAGTTAGATGGAAAGCGGATTGTGGTAACCTTCTTGATGCATTTAGGCGATGTGGTGCTGACCACACCGTTTATCCATGCTCTTAGAAAGTTGGCGCCTCACAGCCATATTACCTATGTGATTGATAAAAAGTTGGCAGATGTATATCGTTATAATCCTTATATTGATGCTCTAGTAGAAGTGGATAAAAAGGGCATCCATAATAGTATCGGTGGGTTGAATCAAATTGCCAAAGAGATTCGCAGTCAAGGGGCTGTGGATGTTGTGATCAACTTGCATCCTAATGAACGGACGTCCTATTTAGCTTGGAAATTGAAAGCTAAGGTAACAACGGGGATGAGTCACTTTTTGTTCCGTCCGTTTATGACGAAGGTAACGCGATTGAACCGTAAAACGGTGCATGCTGCCCAGATGTATATGAATGTGCTAGAGCAGTTAGGATATGTGATAGAACATGAAGGGCTAGAAATCTTTACTAGTCCTGAGTGGGATGAAAAGGTGCAAGCATTTTATGCTTCGCAAGGAGTGACGGAAACAGATTGCCTTATTGGGTTCAATATTGGTAGTGCTGTACCAGAAAAACGTTGGCCCAAGGAACGATTTGCTCATATTGCAGATACCTTAGCAAAAGAAGGGTATAAAATAGTATTCTTTGGTGGACCTATGGATAAAGAGATGGTACAGGATGTACTAGATACGATGACGGAACCTGCCATTAAGGGAACGGGGCAATTTAGCATTGGAGAATTGGCAGCAGCCATGAAACGATGTGATTGTTTGGTCACAAATGACTCAGGTCCTATGCATGTAGGCGTGAGTCAAGGGGTACCGATTGTAGCGCTCTATGGACCATCGAATCCAGCCTTGTATGGGCCTTTCACAGAGAAGGCTGTAGTCTTAGAATCTATGGAAGATTACGATGTGAATAAAAATATGAAACAGGTTTTAAAAGAGGGCAACTACAAAGGTTTGTCTGTTATTTCTGAGGAATCTGTATTAGCAGGCATACGGATGATGTTAGAGAGAAAGGGTATGAAGTAAGGATGCACTATATTGTATTTGACTTGGAATGGAATCAGCCCTATACATTAGAACCGAATATGATACGGCGCTCAGGATTTCCATTCATTGGTGAAATTATACAAATAGGTGCTGTAAAACTAGATGAAAGTCTGCAAATTGTAGACCAATTTGAAGTATTTATTACTCCTAAATTTCTACCTATTATGCATCATTCGGTGGAGAAGTTGACCCATATTACTATGGATAAATTGCGTAAAGAAGGGGTATCTTTCCGACGTGGGTGCGAAAAGTTTTTACGTTTTGTTGGTCCCGATGGTATATTGGTGTCTTGGGGGCCCGATGATATCAACATGCTGATGGATAATGCATTTTGCCATAAGGTTCATGTACATCAAGAAGTACCTTGGTTTGATGCGCAATCTTTATATGCAAAAACGATGCACGATTGTAGTCAACAATATGCATTGCAAAAAGCGATGGATGAGATGCAAGTGCAAGCGCCGAATTTACAAGCCCATAATGGCCTGCATGATGCCATTTGTACAGCCATGGTATGCCAACGATTTCCATTTTTAGAAGCCTTACAAAAGAAGCGAGATAAACAAGGAAAACAACGGTGTTTTTATGGGCTTTCACGGCATGAACATAAAATATTTGAGTCCATTGTGACCATGCCACGTATATTCCGGCAAAGCAATCGGGCGAAAACTGCGTGCCCTGTTTGTAAGGAGCCTTTGCATTTAGACCCTATCGTGGGAGTGGTAAAACACCGCTTTTTATCGATGGGATCTTGCAAGGAACATGGCACCTTTGGGGTCCACTGGTATGTAGGAAAATCTATTAGCAAGCATTTAGGAAAACGCTATTATGTTTCCAAAATGGTCACCAATGCACCTAAAGGATTGCGTGAATTATATGCGCGTAAAAAATAAATAGTAAAATTTGAAAAGAAAGGAGCTAAGTATGGAACGTAGAAATGCTTGGCATGAATATACAGAAGAACAATTACAAGAGATTGATACTTTAACCACGAAGTATCGCCATTTTCTAGATCATGGTAAAACAGAGCGTGAATGTGTAGACCAAATTGTGGAGGCTGCAGAAGCAGCGGGATATCGCAATATGGACAGTATTATCAAAGAAGGTGCTACGCTGAAAGCAGGAGATAAGGTCTATTATGTGCACATGAAAAAAGCGGTAGCTATGGTGAACATAGGTACAGAGCCGATTGAACAGGGGATGAATATCTTAGGTGCTCATATTGATTCTCCTCGGTTAGATGTGAAGCAAAATCCATTCTATGTGGATAGTGATTTAGCACTATTAGATACACATTATTATGGGGGTATCAAAAAATACCAATGGGTAACAATGCCGCTAGCTATCCATGGGGTAGTGGTAAAACGCGATGGTACCGTCATCAATCTTGCCATCGGTGAAAATCCAACAGACCCAGTATTTTGCGTAACAGACTTATTGCCACATTTGGGACAGGAACAAATGGAGAAAAAGGCTGCCAAAGTGGTAGAAGGAGAACAATTGGATCTTCTTATTGGTAGCCGCCCTGTGAAAGGGGAATTAAAAGATGGTGTGAAAGCCTATGTATTGCAAGTGCTACAAGAACAATATGACTTTGAAGAAGAAGATTTCTTATCTGCAGAGCTTGAAATTGTACCAGCTGGTGCAGCCAGAGAGTTAGGGTTCGACCGTTCTATGATTATCGGCTATGGACAAGATGACCGTGTATGTGCTTATACATCTTTAGTAGCGATGTTAGAAACTGAGAATGTGAGCCGAACTACCTGTACTTTATTGGTAGATAAAGAAGAGATTGGTTCTGTTGGTGCAACAGGTATGCAATCTCGTTTCTTTGAGAATTTCATGGCAGAAGTATTGGAAGCCATGGGTCATACCTCACCATTAGCAGTACGACGAACTTTATCCAATAGCCATATGTTATCTTCTGATGTAAGTGCTGGTTTTGATCCACTCTATGCGAGTGCCTTTGAAAAGAAAAATGCTGCTTTCTTAGGTCGTGGCGTGGTATTTAATAAATTTACCGGTTCTCGTGGTAAAAGTGGCTCCAATGATGCGAATGCAGAATACATGGCTCGTATTCGTCATTTGATGGATCAAGATAATATTTCTTACCAAACAGCTGAATTAGGCCGTGTAGATCTTGGTGGTGGCGGTACGATTGCCTATATCATGGCTCTGTATGGTATGGATGTGATCGACTGTGGCGTGGCTGTGCTCAGTATGCACTCTCCTTGGGAGGTGACGAGCAAAGCCGATATTTACGAAGCAAAACGTTGTTATTTAGCGTTCTTAGCGGCGAAAGGGGAATAATCCTATGACAACACATGGTGAAATGGAACGTGTGAAGGTAGATATTTTTAGTATGACTAAAGATGAAGCAGCGCAATTTATCGAGGATAAGGCATACTTTATGATGACTTTGCGTAAATTGATGTATGAATATTGCCCTATTGTAAAAGTAGAGCGATTTGATCCTGCGGAAGGTGAAAGTATTTCGGGGTACTTGACGGAAGATCTAGAACAAGCACAAACTCCAGTCTTATCTGTGGTGTTAGATCCCTTTGAAGTTTCTGCTATGAAAGTAGCAGAAGAACGAGGTAAATTAAAAGAGTATGTCTTTGCGGCTAGCGAAATGACAGAAGTTTTATTACAGGTATTAAAAGAAAAATTTTCTAATGGTGAAATATAGTAATTGGAGGGACAGAGAAATGTTATATATTGAATATCCAAAATGTACGACTTGCAAACGAGCAAAAAAATATTTAGATGATCATGGTATTCACTATACCCATCGTGATATTAAAGAAGAAAACCCAACAGCGGAAGAATTAGGTGTATGGTATCCAAAAAGCAAGAAAGCAGATATTAAAGCCTTCTTTAATACATCTGGTCAAATTTATCGTGGAGAAGGTATTAAAGATAAATTACCAACTATGACAGAGGACGAGAAGTTAGCCTTATTAGCAACGAATGGCATGTTGGTGAAACGTCCTATTTTGGTCTTAGACGATACAGTGCTTGTAGGATTCAAAGAACAAGAATGGGAAGATGCCTTAAAACGTAATGGTTTACTGTAGCTATTTTTAGTTAGTTGTGGTATACTAGAAGTAACTTTTATAGAATCTATTAAAAGAGTGAGCTGCGGCTCACTCTTTCTCTTATACTAATGCAGGGAGGGGATAAGATGAAACGTGACGCCGTAGAGGAATTTGTGTCCGAAGTAGTAGAAACGATTATAGAGTCTACGGAGTTAGAGCTTGTAGATGTGGAGTATGTGCATGAGCGGGAATGGTACTTGCGTGTATTTTTAGACAAAGAGGGTGGCATCGACTTAGATGACTGCCAAATGGTGAGTGAAAAATTAAGCGAAGTATTAGATGCAAAAGACCCAATCAAAGAAAATTACTTGTTAGAAGTATCTTCTCCAGGATTGGATCGAGTGTTGAAAAAAGAAAAAGATTTCATTCGCTACCATGGACGTGATGTGGATATTCAATTGTTTAAACCTATTGATGGTAAAAAGCAATACACAGGATCTTTGCAAGGCTATTCTGATGAAGTCATCACGATTCAGGTGCAAGAAGAACGTATTGATCTAGAACGTGCAGCTATTGCACAAATTCGTTTACATTTAGATTTTTAAGGGAGGAAACCAGTGAGTCAAGAATTAGTACAAGCGGTATTAGCAGTTACTAAACAAAAAGGGGTGGCACCAGAGATTATTTTTGATTCTCTTGAAGTGGCATTATTACAAGCCTATCGTAAAGAGGTGGGAGCAAATCAAGAGGCATATATTTATTTCAATCGTGAAACAGGTGATTATAAAGTGTTGGCTAAGAAAACAGTAGTGGACACGCCTGAAAATGAAGAAGTAGAAATTGCGTTAGTAGATGCTCGTCAATTGGATAAACGTATGGAAATCGGCGATATTATCGAAGTGGATGTAACGCCAAAAAACTTCGGTCGTAGTGCAGCCCATACGGCAAAACAATTGCTGATTCAACGCTTGAAAGAAGCAGAACGCAACATTGTCTATGATGAATATTCCAGCCGTGAAGGCGATATTTTGACTGGTTTGGTGGAACGTATTGAGGGTCGAAATGTATTCATTAATCTAGGAAAAACTGAGGCGATTTTACCTGTATCTGAGCAAATTCCTAGTGAAAGCTATGCTGTGGGAGACCGCATTAAATGCTATATTGTGGAAGTGAAAAAGACCACAAAAGGCCCTCAAATCATGATTTCCCGTACACATCCTGGTTTATTAAAACGCTTGTTTGAATTAGAAGTGCCAGAAATTGCAGAAGGTACAGTAGAATTGAAATCAGTAGCTCGTGAGCCAGGTATGCGTTCTAAAATTGCTGTTGTATCTCGCGAGGAAGAAGTGGATGCAGTAGGCGCATGTGTTGGTCCTAAAGGACAACGTGTACAAAATATCGTGGATGAGCTAAATGGCGAAAAAATAGATATTGTGAAATGGGATGAAGATCCAGCGGTATACATTGCCAATGCCTTAAGTCCAGCAAAAGTGGTAAGCGTAGTAGCTCGTGATGAAGAAAAAACATCTTCTGTTGTGGTGCCAGATTACCAACTTTCACTGGCTATCGGTAAAGCAGGGCAAAATGCCCGTTTAGCGGCGAAATTAACAAACTGGAAAATTGATATTAAAAGTGAAACACAAGCCGCTGAAGCCGGTGAATATGTGGAATCTGATGATATGATTTCCTTGGATGCTTTTGGAGATGAAGACTAATATGAAACAGAAGTCTCAGCCTATGCGAGTATGTGTGGGATGTGGAGAACTTCTTCCCAAGAAAGAGTTAACACGTGTTGTGTTGAGTCCAACGGGAGAGATTTCTATTGACCCCACAGGTAAAGCCCCTGGACGGGGAGCATATATGGAAATGAAAGTAGAATGCCTAGACATGGCGTATAAAGCCAAACGATTAGAGCGTTCGCTAAAACATAAAGTTTCACAAGAAATTTATGAATCTTTAAAGGAACAAATATCCCATGAATAAAGAAAAAGTGTTGAATATATTAGGATTAGCACAGCGAGCAGGTCGCTTATTATCAGGCGATTTTGTAGTGGAACGGTCCATGAAGCGGCAAGCCTATCCACTGTTGATTATGGCCGAAGATTGTGCGCAGAATAATGCTGAAAAATATATGCACTTAGCCGAGTCTCATCAGGTGCCCCTTCGTTTAGTAGGGACCAAAGAGGAACTAGGTAGAGCATTGGGAAAAGAAATGCGAGCAGTTATATTAGTAAATGATGCTGGATTTGCTAAATCCTTGCTAGCTGAAATAGATAAGAATCAGTAGAGGGGGAATGTAGATGTCCAAAAAAAGAGTATATGAAGTAGCAAAAGACCTAGGTGTAGAAAATAAAGTAGTGATTGATGCTTTAAAAAAGCACAATGTAGAAGTGAAAAGCCATATGAGTACAGTGGAGGATTCACAAGTATCTATGATTAAACAATCGTTAGCAGGTGGCGCTAAACAAGCACAAAGTGAAGCACCAAAAGCAACTCAACAAGCACCGCAAAAGAAAGTACACGAATACCGTCGCAATGAAGATAGCGAAAGACGTGGACCTAAACAAGATAGAAATAATCGCAATGATCGTAACGATCGTGGAGACCGTAATGACCGTGGTGAAAAGCGTGACCGTCCATTCAATCGTGATGGTAAAAATAATGGTCAACGAGATCATCGCAATGATAGAAATGACCGTGGAGACAATCGTTCTAACCAACGAAATGGTCAAAACCGTGATGGTCGTCGTCCAGAAGGTCGCAATGATCAACGTCAAGACAATCGTAATGGTGGTAATCGTCCTAACAATGGTGGCAGATTCGACCGCAATCATGATCGCAACAACAATCGTAGTAACGACCGTAATAATGATCGTAATAATGATCGTCGCAATGATGGACAACGTCGTGAACGCCGCTTAGAGATTCCACAAGTGGATCCAGCTCTTACTGTGAAAACAGAAGGTCGTGATCGTCAAGCGAGTCGTGAAGTGGATCGTCAAAAAGAAAATCGTCGTTTTGAATCTGAACATCGCAATGAAAATCGTAGCGAGCGTCGCAATAAAAAAGATAAAAAAGGCAAAAAAGGCGAACGTACTCAATCCTTAGTATCTTCTGCGTTGCAAAAAAATAAAAATAAGGTTAAGCAACGTAATGAGCAACACATCAAACAAAAAGAAGAAGAACGTCGTAAGGCTGAAGCAGCGATTGCTACGTCTATCGAACTGTCTGGGCCATTAACTGTTAAAGAATTGGCTGAAAAAATGGGTCGTGAAGTATCTGAAATCATCAAAAAATTGATGATGTTAGGTGTTATGGCTACCATCAACCAAGAAATTGATGTGGAAACTGCTATGGTATTAGCAGAAGATTTCGGCGTGGAAGTGGTAGAAGTAGAACCTGAACAAGATCCTACAGAAATCATCGAAATCGAGGATAGCCCAGAAAGCTTACAAGCTCGTCCACCAGTTGTTACCATCATGGGTCACGTTGACCATGGTAAAACATCTTTGTTGGACGTGATTCGTTCTACCAATGTAACAGCTTCTGAAGCAGGTGGTATTACGCAGCATATCGGTGCATACCAAGTTCGCTATGAAGGTAATAAAATTACATTCCTTGATACACCAGGCCATGAAGCTTTCACAGCGATGCGTTTGCGTGGTGCTCAGTCCACGGATATCGCAGTCCTTGTCGTAGCTGCTGATGATGGTGTTATGCCACAAACTATTGAGGCTATCAACCATGCTAAATCTGCAGAGGTGCCAATTATCGTAGCCATCAATAAAATGGATAAACCAGGAGCTAATCCTGACCATGTAAAACAACAATTGTCTGAACATGGTTTGTTACCAGAAGAATGGGGCGGTGATACTATCATGGTTCCTGTATCTGCAAAACAACGTCAAGGTATTGAAGATCTATTGGAAACTATCTTGTTGGTAGCAGAAGTACAAGAATTGAAAGCGAACCCTAACCGTAAGGCACAAGGTATCGTTATCGAAGCCCAATTGGATAAAGGCCGTGGTCCTGTATGTACAGTATTGGTACAAAAAGGTTCCTTACGTGTAGGGGAAACGATCCTTGCCGGCGTAGCCTACGGTAAAGTACGTGCTATGACGAATGAACGTGGAGAAAAAGTAAAAGTGGCTCGCCCATCTATGCCTGTGGAAATCTTAGGTTTATCTGATGTACCACAAGCTGGTGAAGTGATATTCGCTGTAGATGACAACGAAGCTCGTTCTATTGCAGAAAAACGTATTGAAAAACAACGCATTACTGAAATGAATGCGAAAACAAAAGTCACTCTTGATGATTTGTTCAACCAAATGCAACAAGGGGAATTGAAAGACTTAAATATTATTATCAAAGGTGACGTACAAGGTTCTGTAGAAGCGTTACGTCAATCCTTAGAGGGCATTAAAAACCCAGAAGTACGCATCAACATTATCCACAGTGCAGTAGGTGCCATCAACGAATCTGATGTGATGTTAGCCTCTGCATCGGGTGCGATTATTATCGGCTTTAACGTGCGTCCAGATGCAAATGTACGTAAAGAAGCAGAAAAAGAAAGTGTTGACCTTCGTACATACCGTGTCATCTACGATGCGATCAATGAAATCGAAGCCGCTATGCGTGGTATGTTAACTCCTGAATTTAAAGAAGTTATCTTAGGCCGTGCAGAAGTTCGTCAAGTAATTTCTACGCCGAAAGCTATCGTTGCGGGTTCCTATGTAACAGAAGGTAAAATCACGAATAACTCTGAAATTCGCTTAATCCGTGATGGTATCGTTATCCATGAAGGGCATATCGATTCCTTACGCCGTTTCAAAGATGAAGTGAAAGAAGTAGCTACCAGCTTTGAGTGTGGTATTTCCCTAGAACGTTACCGTGATGTGAAAGAAGGCGACGTGATCGAAGCGTACAAAATGGAAGAAATTGCCCCAGAATTATAGGAGGTATCCATGAGCGAAGTTCGTGTACGAAAATTACAAGAGTTTATTAAACAAGAAGCAAGTCAAATCTTACTGCGTGGGTTGAAAGACCCTCGTATTGGATTTGTTACTGTTACCGATGTACGTGTTACTGGCGATTTGCGAGAAGCTACGATTTATGTAAGCTTATTCGGTAGTGAGGCGGAGAAACAACAGTCTTTAGAGACTTTGCGTAGAAGCGCTGGCTACTTCCGCTCTGAACTAGGAAAGGTGCTTCAATTGCGCCATATTCCTAGCATTGCCTTTGATGCAGATACATCCTTAGATTACAGTATGCACATCGAAGGATTATTAAATTCTATTAAACAAGAGGAACAATAATGGCAAAAATTAGTATTGATCAACTAAAAACATCGATTGATACAGCCCATTCTATTCTTCTTACCGTTCATGTTAGTCCTGATGGAGATGCTATTGGTTCCATGCTCGCTATGTATGAAGCCTTGGTAGCCCAAGGGAAAGCAGTTCGCATGGTAGTAGATGATGTGATTCCTGAAAAGTTTTCTTTTCTTCCTCTATGCTCTAAGATTGAGCCTATTGAAAGTTTAGAAACCGGTTATACATCGGATATGCTACTTATTTTGGACGCTAGCACATTTGAACGAATTGGAGAAGTAGGTGTACGAGTGAGTGCACCTACTTTTAATATAGACCATCATATTTCTAATACAGAATTTGCAGGCGGCTTATATTTACGTCCTGATTTTTCTTCTACTGGAGAAACCGTGGCGTACCTATGTAAGATATGGAATTGGGAAATCACTCAATCGATGGGACAAGCTTTGTACATGGCTATGGCGACAGATACAGGGTTCTTTAAATTCTCTAATACAACAGCACATACGATGGAGATGGCAGGTCTATGTTTACAAGCAGGGGCACAGCCACATGTGATTTCTGAAGCCATAGAAATGGTAGAACCAGGTCGTATCGAGGTGATGAAACAGGTCTTAGATAATGTGTCCTTTCACCATGAAGGGCAAGTGGTATCCATGTGCTTGACATTACCGCTGATGGAGCGCATTGGAGATGATACCGATGGATTTGTGGACATGATTCGAAACATCAAAGGTGTGGATGTAGCTATCGTTTTAAAAGCGAAAACAGAGACGGTAACTCGTGCTAGCATTCGCTCCAAAGTGCGAGATGCAAATCAAATTGCTAGTCACTTTGGCGGTGGTGGGCATATTCGAGCAGCTGGCTGCTCTATCGAAAGTCCTATCCACGAAGCATTGGAACAAATCTTAGCGGTGATTGATTAATGGATGGTGTTATTTCTTTAATCAAGCCACCAGGCATCACGAGCCATGATGCGATCGGTATTTGTCGACGCATTTTGAAAGAGCGCCGTATCGGTCATAGTGGGACGTTAGATCCATTGGCGTATGGAGTGCTACCTATCTTTGTCGGAAAAGCCACTCGTGCCATCGAATACACAGAGTCCATTGGTAAAACCTATGTGGCGGAATGCAAATTTGGCGTTGAAACAGATACAGAAGATAGCACAGGGAATATATTACGTACTTTAGATAGTATTGAGGCTCCTAGTTGGGGTGAATTAGAACAAGCAGTGCAGTCCTTCCAAGGTTCGATTGAACAACAGCCATCTAAGTATTCTGCTATCAAAATCAATGGGCAACGTGCTTATGATTTAGCCCGTGCAGGAGTAGAATTTGAACTGCCATCTCGTTTTATTCATATCCATGACATCGAGTTACTGGCCTATGCATTTCCATTCTTTACCATTCGTGTACGATGTTCTGCGGGAACTTATGTGCGCGCTTTGTTACGGGATATATGTCAGCGATTGGGTCTATGTGGTATGATGACACAATTATGCCGTACCGCAGTAGGACAATGCAACATTGAACAGTCTGTGACCATCGAAGAACTAGAAACACTGGTGGAACAAGCTGTACAGCCAGTAGATACTTTGCTAATGCACTTGCCAGCGGTGTATATCAATGATATTAATCGAACACGCTTGGTGCAAGGGAAACAAGTTCCAATCCATACAATCAAACCGAATGGAACTTTCTGTGTGTCGCCAGATGAAATCACAGTAGATACATTAGTGAGAGCCTATGATGTGAATGGATTTATGAGTATCTTGCGACGATTGGATGATACTTTAAAAGTAGAGAAAAATATATACATATGATGTAAGTATAAAAATGGTCAGGAACCTCATGGGAACCTGACCATTTTCTTGTGTATACTATTTGATAGAAAAGCATCTTATATGGCGTGTATTATACTGAATAGGATATTACAAATAAAACTGTATATGGTGATATTGTATTTCTTTTAGAGAAATACATGTATACACTTTCTATAGTCTTCGGTTGTGTTATAATAAAGAATAAACGAAATAAAAGTTCTATTTCATATTTCAAAAGATAAGGATCAATATGAATATTTTATATACGATATCAGAGTTAGATACGATACAGGAACCCATTGTATATGGAATGGGAACCTTTGATGGACTGCATTTAGGTCATCAATCAATCATTAAGGAAGTCTGTGACAGCGCTAAGGCATGTCATGGAGTTTCTGTGATTGTTACCTTCGATGCCCATCCATTTACTATATTACAACCGAAACAAATTCCACCTCGTTTGTTACAACGAGAAGAACGATATGATATGTTACAGGCTATGGGTGTTGATTATATATTGGAGCTTCCTATGACTCAAGAATTAGTAGCGCAGTCAGGGGAAGATTTTATTCATAGTTTATGTGCTCATCGTGATGTACTGAAAATAGTAGTAGGTGCAAACTTTAATTTTGGATATAAAGGGTTAGGTAATTCTCAGTTAATTCGTCAGTTATATCCGTCTATTGAAGTGCATGATCAAGAATTGGTGCGTTATGATTGGATTGATGCGCCTATATCGAGTACTGCCATACGCAGTAGCATTTTACGTGGTGATATTGAATTAGCTAATACCATGCTAGGTAGACCTTACCGATTTACGGGCACAGTAGTGAAAGGGGATCAACGGGGGCGCACTTTGGGGTTTCCTACGTTAAACTTTCATTTTCCGGATACTATGGCAGCGCCAGCTGATGGTGTGTATGTAAACCAAGTATACATCGGTGGTAAATGGTATGGTGCAGTAGGTAATATGGGAGATAATCCAACTTTTACCAATCAATATCATCGTTTTGAAACCCATTTATTTGATTTTTCTGATGATGTATACGGAGAAGTGGCTACGGTAGAATTTCTTGCTTTTATCCGAGGAGAAGTAAAGTTTGATTCCCTGCAAGCCCTTATCGATCAAATGGAAGATGATAAGACCTTTGCATTAAAGCATTTACATAGTACTATCTATAAAAAATTCTAAGGAGTATATCTATGAAATTACAAGAAAATCGCCAAAAAATTGATGCTATTAATAAAGAAATGATTCGCCTCTTTGAAGAACGTTTGAGTATTGTGGTAGATATTGCAAAATATAAAGAAGAGCATCAGATGAAAATTCATGATGTACAAAGAGAGCAAGAAATCCTTGCATCGGCTGTACAAGCATTGGAAAAACCTGAATTAGCGGATTATGCAAAAGAGTTTATGAATGAGGTAATTCGTATTTCTAAAGAGTATGAAAAGAACCATGTTCATCAACATATTTTCTTAATTGGTATGCCTGGAGCAGGTAAAACAACGATTGGTAAAGCCTTAGCACAGGCATTAGGCTTAGAGTTCTTTGATGTGGATACAGAAATCCAAGAGCGTACAGGAAAATCCATTCAAAATATTATTATTCATGATGGAGAAGAAGAATTCCACCAATTAGAACTCAATGTAATTCAAGATTTAGTCAGCAAAAAAAATGCCAGTGTCATTGCTACAGGTGGTGGTACGGTATTGTGTGATGCCACAGCTGAACTGATGCGTGAATCTGGTTATGTGGTATTGATCCAACGAGATGTAAAACAAATCCTTGACGATTTAGATATGGAAATTCGTCCATTATTAAAAGAAAGTATTGAATATATTTTCCGACTATACGAAGAGCGTCAACCAATTTATGAACGTGTGAGTCACATTAAAATTGAAAATATTAGCAATGTAGCAGATGTGGTACAAGCTGTTATTTCTGCATTGCCCAATGCATCTCTATGATAACGGTATTAGGAACGGTATACCGTGTCATATATAAGTCCCCTCAAGAAGATTACTGTATATTTATCGTGCGGGATTATCAGGAAGATACTCATACTTGTACGGGAAATATAGCCCCTCCCAAAGTAGGGGAAGAGGTGGAAATTAAAGGTAAGTTTGTCATCCATAAAAGATATGGCAAACAGATTGCTGTCCAAAGCATACAACGTGTGATGCCAGATACCTTAGCAGGTGCTAGACGGTATTTAGAAAGTCTTAGTGTGAAAGGGTTAGGGCCTAAATCATTAGATAAGATGCTGAACTATTTTGGAATTTCTATTCTAGAAATTCTTAAAAACGAAAATCCTATGGAATTATTAGAAGTTCCTAATATATCCCTTAGAACAAAGCAAGAACTGTATAAGGTTTTGTTAGGTGAAGGAGTCCTGCAGGAAATTAATGATTTTTTTGCTAAATACAATATGAGTAATCGTTGGAGTCGCCAACTTTACGAAGTGTACGGTGCTAAAAGCATAGAAATGCTGCAAGATAATCCTTATTACCTATTGACGGTGGATACAAACTTGCCTTTTTCTGTAGTAGATCATTTTGCAGCAGAATTAGGATTTCCCTTTGATAATCCAAAGCGCATCGATGCAGGGATTCGCTTTACCATGGAGCAGATCGGATCTTCAGGGCATTCTTGTATGCCCGTAGAGGAATTGATGGTACAGTTGTCGAATCTATTAGGTGATGAGTATATCGATGTGATTGTAGACCGTTTAGAAACCTTAATTGAAACAAAGCGCTATGTACAGGTAGATCACGACGATGTACTGTATATCTACCACCCTACTGTGTATCGAGCAGAAGTAGACAGCGTAGATTTCACAGAAGCTTTCCTAGATAATGATGTACTACCTTTATTGGATGGTGATGATTTCTGCAAAAGTTATGAAATTAAGCATTCCATGGAGTTAGGGGTGGAGCAAAAGCAAGCTATTCATATGGCGCTTAGTCATCGATTCTCTATTATCACTGGAGGTCCAGGTACAGGAAAGACCACTATTATCAAAGCCTTAGTAGAAGGATTTCAGCAAGGAAATTTAAAACGTATTGTCCTCTGTGCGCCTACAGGACGAGCTACAAAACGTCTGTCGGAAGCGACGGGTATGGAGGCTTATACTATTCATCGCTTGCTAGAGCCAGAACTTGATAATACTATTTATACCTTTGCCCGGAATCAAGATGAGCCATTAGAGGTAGATGTAGTTATCGTTGATGAATCATCTATGCTTAATTTAGAGCTATACTATGCCCTGATACAGGCGATTCCACCTAGTGCTTATGTGGTCCTTGTGGGAGATGTGGATCAATTGCCACCTATTGGTGCGGGCTTTATTCTGCGAGATATGTTGACTAGTTCTGTAATACCTTATCAAGGGTTAACGCAGATTTATCGCCAACAAGAGGGGAATCGAATCATCGATAATGCCTACGCGATCAATCATGGTGAGATGCCCGATCTATCGAGTTGTGATGAATTTCAATTTGAAAGTGCTCATGATGTGGAAAGTGTCCTATTAGCGGTTACTAAGCATTATCGAGAGGAATTACAGTACGTAGAGTCTGACCTAGATATTCAAATCGTTTGTCCTATGCGTAAAGGCGTCATAGGTAGTGCGGCTATTTCTAAATATTTGCAAGAAGAATTGAATCCGAGAAGAAGTGGTGAAGAAGAATTAAAAGTAGATGGTACAGTGTATCGCATTGGAGATAAGATTATTCAAATGGAAAATAATTATGATCAAGATGTGTACAATGGAGAAATTGGTGTAATTACAGATATACTTGGCAAACAGGTACATGTAAAATTTCCAGATAAATCGATGACTCTTGACGAAGAAGATATGATGACGATGGCACTTGCTTATGCAATTACGGTTCATAAAGCACAGGGTAGTGAATATGAACGTATCATTCTACCATTTATTTCTGCCTATAATGTGATGTTACAGCGAAATCTACTCTATACAGCGATTACACGTGCTAAGGATAAGGTGTTACTTATCGGTAGCGAAACGGCTGTAGATACAGCGGTGAATCGAGTAGATACAAATTATCGATATACATTATTTAAAGAACGCTTAGAGGGGGCGATCTAATGAGATTATGGGACGTATTGTGTCCACCTACTTGTATCCATTGTGGTAAAGATGTATATACTCAAGGCGAGTGGTGTGATACATGTTTGCAAGCAGTTATGCATGAACGTTGTATAATAGGTCCAAAATTTTCTTCTTTAGAATGTATATATATTCTAGCAGATTATGTAGGTGGCATTAAAACCATGCTACACGATATAAAATTTAATGGAAAAAAGGAGCGAGCTCTAGGAGCCGCTCCTTTTTTACAACGTTTTACAGTTACTTGTTTGGATATGAAGTATGTACCAACCATTGTTGTACCTATTCCCATTAGTGAAAGCAAACGGAAACAACGGGGGTATAATCAAGTGGATGTGCTATTCAAAAGTTGGGTTATGCAACAAGGTTGGAATTGGGTAGATTTATTGTTGAAATTAGATGGATCTAAACCGATGTGGACATTGACAAAGGAAGAACGACGAAAAAATATGAAAGGTCATTTCTTAGTTCGTTCTACTATGGTGGATGCCTATGTAGACAAAGAAATCAGTATATTACTAGTGGATGACATCTATACAACAGGGGCCACCTTATTAGAAGCAACGGAGACAATCCATGCTGTCTTACCTAAAGCAAAGATAAAGGCTCTCACTTTAGCAAGTGGAGCCTAATGATTATCCTAATATTTCTATGAATGCTTTCACCACATCTGGATCAAATTGTGTGCCAGAGTGTCTAAATAGTTCTTGTTTGATCTCGCTACGAGGTTGTAGGCTTGTATCTGAAGCTGGATCGATGGCTGTTACGTAGTAATCAGCAATACCAATAATGCGAGCTCCTAATGGAATATTGGCACCTCGTAAGTGTTTTGGAAAACCTGTGCCATCCCAACGCTCATGATGGTATTTAACGTAAGGGATGATAGGTTGACAACATGGATAGTTTTCAATCATGCTAGCCCCAAATACAGGATGTTGCTTGTATTTGGATAATTCCTGACGGTTGAAGTAGGGAAACTTCATCAAGGTAGTGGTAGGTAAGCAAATTAAGCCTAAATCGTGTAAACACGCTGCGTGGCGAATCAATTCGATTTCACCTTTTGGCAAACCCATTTTAGCAGCAATGGCTACAGCATAATTGGCAACCTGTACTGAATGCACATATAAAGTTTGGCTTTTCATCTGAATCATTTGTAAGAGCTGTAAGGTTACTAACTCTAAGGTGCTTTTATCTTGTTCGTAAGCCCCTGATTCTTGAATTAATGATAACATAAACATGTGCAAACCCTTCCTAACAAACAGAAACGGTGTACTCTCTTTTGGAAAACCACCGTTTTTATATTCTTCGTTTACTTAAGTACACACATTATACAATAAAATTCTATCCTTGAATATACCCTATAGAGTGGACAAAAATGTACTGAAAAGTTCTCATCATTTACATAAAAAGTGAGAATGTGATAAACATGGGATGGAGTAAAGCTGATGTATATTTGATGAAAAAAAGCAAGTCTTTTTTATAAATGTACTATATAAAAATGATATAAGTAAAATGAAAAATATCATGATAGTTCCTAAGTGACAAAAGTGAAAAATATAGATATAATAAGAGTACATAACGGGTCTGTGGTTGAAAGTCGAGGCCAGTCGCAGGCGAAACGATCCACATAAGCAATGAGAAATTGTGAGCATGGTGCGGCTTAGATGTAAGACCTGCCGACAAAATATGTCGAGAGGGGTAGTAGTGGGGAGCATGGCTTAAGAGCGAACCTTCCAGCAGGCGAGTGTGGGGGCAAAGACCAGGTCAGCCGTATGAAACACAGCAGAAATTGTTCTGCTGTGTATTTTTTTATGCTTTTTTGGTATATCAGTTTCTATATATTGCTTATACAATTTAACAAATATAACAAGAATTAATAAAAATACAAAATATATGTAAATTTATGTTGACTAAATATTCGTATAGATGTATAATTAGTGCATAAGATATACATAAGATATTTAATAAAGGAGACCAATTATGAAAGCAAATGTAAAAAAATTAATATGTACGGGCTTATTAGCTTTAGGTGTAGTAGCACTACTAGGGGGATGTGGCTCTCAAGGAGGAGACCAAGTACAAAAAGGAAGTGTCTTGAAGATAGGCACTAATGCAACGTTTGTACCGTTTGAGTTTAAGCAAGAAGGATCCGAAGAATTACAAGGTTTTGACATCGATGTAGCTAAAGAAATTGCGAAACGGACGGGGAAAACTATTGAATTTAAAAATGTTCCTTTTGATGCACTAGTACCAGCTTTAGATAATGGCGAAATTGATTTAGCAGCATCGGGGATGACCATTACAAAAGCACGGATGGAAAAAGTTGGTTTCAGTATGCCTTATTATGAATCTGGTATGGCTGTGGTTGTCAAGGAAAGTAGCGTTATTAAAAGTTTAGATGATTTGACAGGAAAAACGATTGCCGTACAAATGGGTACTACAGGGGCAGACTTAGCAAACAAAATCAATGGAGCTATAGTAAAAAACTTTGACCATACTAGCGATGCTTTATTAGAATTACAAAATGGTGGTGTAGAAGGGGCCTTAATTGATTTGCCAGTGGCTCAGTATTACGTAGCCAAACATAGTGATCAACACTTAACGATTATCGCTTATCCAAATACGAAAGAATACTTTGGTTTAGCTATGAATAAAAAGAATAAAGACCTAGTAGATAGTGTAAATAAAGCATTGACAGAGATGAAGCAAGATGGTACTTTAAATAAGATATACCAAACATGGTTTAAAACTGACATGCCTAAGGATATTCCCGTGACATACGAAGGAAAATAATGTACTATATAAGGAGGCTTTGTGCCTCCTTATCTGTGTTGAATGAAAGGATGGATAGGTAACGATGGATTTTAATTGGCAGTTAATTGTCGACTCTTTACCCCTGTTAATTGGAGGGGCTGGAATTACAATTCAAATTACCCTCATGAGTGTGGGCTTTGGTTTCTTTATTGGACTAGTAGTGGCGCTGATGAACTTATCACGATTTAAAGTGATTCGTTTGATCGCAAAATGTTATGTAGAACTATTTCGTGGCACACCACTATTAGTACAAATCTTTATGATTTACTTTGGTGGTCCTAAATTATTGGGGGCTATCGTTAATGCCAATGGTGCGCCAGAACCAATTGGGCCCTATTTAGCCGCCGTCTTGGCTTGTTCTATAAACTCTGGTGCTTATGTTTCAGAAATTTTCCGTGCCGGTATCCAATCTATTAATAAAGGTCAAATGGAAGCAGGTCGCTCTTTAGGTTTAACTTGGTTCCAAACGATGCGCTATGTTATTATGCCACAAGCTTTCAAAGCTATCATTCCACCATTGGGCAATGAATTTATTGCTATGTTGAAAGATACTTCTCTAGTAGCAGTTATTGGTTTTGAAGAATTGACACGTCGAGGACAATTAATTATCGCTCGTACCTACGGTTCCTTTGAAATTTGGACAGCCGTAGCGGTGATTTACTTGATTATGACATTAACCATTTCCCGACTCGTAGCGTACTTAGAAAGGAAATATAATATCAAATGATTCAATTACAGAATGTACATAAATACTTTGGACAATTGCATGTCTTAAAAGGCGTTTCTACAGAAATCGATGCTGGTGAAGTAGTGGTTATTATTGGACCATCTGGCTCTGGTAAAAGTACTGTATTGCGCTGTATGAACTATTTAGAAGAACCAACAGAAGGTGACGTGATTGTAGATGGCAAGAACTTAAATGTGAAAGAAAACATCAACAACGTACGCGCTGAAGTGGGCATGGTATTCCAGCGGTTTAATCTATTTCCTCATATGACTGTGCTAGATAATATTACTTTAGCACCACAAAAAATTAGAGGACTTTCAAAATCTGAAGCGGAAAGCATTGCTCGTGATTTATTGGGAAAAGTAGGTTTATCCGATAAAGCAGAGGCGTACCCAGAACAATTATCTGGGGGGCAGCAACAGCGTGTAGCCATTGCTAGAGCGTTAGCGATGAAACCAAAAGTCATGCTTTTTGACGAACCTACATCAGCGTTAGATCCAGAGATGGTTAGTGAAGTATTAGACGTTATGAAAGATTTGGCTAAAGAGGGGATGACTATGGTCATCGTTACTCATGAAATGAGCTTTGCCAAAGAAGTAGCTACACGTGTATTATTTGTAGATGGTGGCGAAATTTTGGAAGAAGGAACACCAGCAGAAGTATTCGATACTCCAAAACATGAACGAACAAAGTCTTTCTTATCAAAAGTTATTCGATAAGACGATATCAGAGAAATATAACTACCCTATATACGGAGTTTCCTATGTAGGGTAGTTTTTTGTTGTGAAATTAAGTATGATATTTAAAATTTTACTAATGAATTGATTGGTATCCCTAGACCTATATGTACTGCTATAAATAGATATATGTAATCATATATCCATTATATGTTGTAAGGAGTATATCGTTTTAGATAGTAGTGATATTTATTTGTATGAGTATAAAATATAGTGAATAACTTACGCAAAAAGAATAATTATGGTATTGTTTCATAATTGTTTATAAAATAAAATAATTATTAAAATGATGCGCATATGGAATAAATACAACGATATGAATAAAATAGACAAATTCAATCTTGATAATTGACATTATTCATAGATTTATAAAAATAAGGTATAATGTGAATATAAATTGAAAAATATAATGGATATATGAAGCGTAAAATATACCCTAAATGTTTATATTATTAGTATAGAATGAAATAATTGATTAATAGTTTCGTTAAATTATATCGATATGTTATATACTTGAAAATAAAGTGATATTTTGATTGACATCATACATATATAGTGATAACATGAAAGCAAGATTTAGATACTCTAAATCGCTTGCAGTATTAAAGGTAGGAGGAATTATCATGCTTGGGAAAGTAAAATGGTTCAGTGCAGAAAAAGGTTATGGCTTTATTGAAAGAGAAGATGGCAGCGATGTATTCGTTCATTTTTCTGCAATCCAAGAAGATGGCTTTAAGTCTTTATCCGAAGGACAACAAGTAGAATTTGAAATCGTAGATGGCAACCGTGGTCTTCAAGCGGCTAACGTATATAAAGCATAATTTATGAACAAAGCTTAGGGATTCCTAAATAGGGTCCCTAAGTTTTTTTACTTTCACTAAATGTAGAAAAAATATAGAAAAATAAAAAAGGGTTTTCATACTTTCATGTAGAATTATATACATATAGCAACACTATATGTTACACAGAAAGGGTGACGACTATGAAAGTATCTGTAAGAGGAAAAAATCTTGAAGTGACAGCTGCCTTGCGTGAATATATTGAAAAACGGTTGGAAAAGTTATCCCGTTATTTTGAAACACCAGTTACGGTTCAAGTTGTGTTATCTTTAGAAAAAGAAGAGCGTAAAGTAGAAGTGACATGTTTTGTAGAAAGCGTAGTATTGCGTGGTGTAGAGAGTCACTTAGATATGTATGCTGCTATCGATTTAGTGGTGGATAAAATTGTTCGTCAAATCCATAAACATAAAACACGGTTAGCGAAACGATTCCGTAAAGAAACTGGATTCCATGTAGATGTGACACCTGTGGAAGCGATTCCAGAAGAAAAGGAATTAGAAGTAGTACGTCGCAAAAACTTTACTGTACGTCCTATGAGCGTGGAAGAAGCAATTTTACAAATGAATCTATTGGAACATGACTTCTTTATGTTCTTCAATGAAGATACTGAAATCATGAACGTTGTATATCGTCGACATGATGGCAAATATGGTTTGTTAGAACCAGAAGTGGGTTAATTATAATTCATACATCATATATCATATATAAAGGGCTATGATACCATGTGTTACATGTTGTCATAGCCTCTTTTTTGTAAAGCCATATAACGATAGAGGAAGATGGATGCTTTTACTCCATCTTCCTCTATTTGTGTTTTTCAGTTTTTTTATAGTTTGGACTTAGGTTACCGAGCGAGAGTACTAATCTATAAAGTAGTGCACGCCTGATGCAAAAATAGGCATTACAAGGTTACCATTGATATTTTTATGTATACCATGGCCCAGGCGTTCTATATGAGCCATTTTCCCTAATACTCTACCATCAGGGCTTAATAATCCTTCTACAGCACCTATAGATTGGTTAGGGTTCCATTGTGGATCATAGGTAGTATTACCCACTAGGTCTACATATTGTGTGGCAACTTGCCCCTGAGTATAGAGTTCTTCTACTTGTTCTGTTGTAGCCAGTAAACGACCTTCTCCATGAGAAATAGGGACTGTGTAGATGTCGCCTATGTGACAAGCACTGAGCCATGGTGAATTTGTGGATACAACCTTAGTATGGACTATCGTAGAAATGTGACGTCCTATTGTATTGTACGTTAAGGTAGGACTGGTTTTCTCCAATGGTTGGATATGGCCTGTTGGGACTAATCCAAGCTTAATTAGTGCTTGAAATCCATTGCATATACCAAGCACTAAACCATCACGCTTGTATAATAGATTTTCTAAAGATTCTTGCAAGTATGGATTGTGAAACAGGGTAGCTATAAATTTGCCAGATCCAGCTGGTTCATCACCGCAACTAAAACCACCAGGGAAACATACAATTTGAGCACTGTCTATACTGCGTTTTAAGGCTTGAATAGATTCTTGTAATTCTTGACTGCTTCGATTGCGAATGACAAGAGTTTCTATCTTGGCACCATGCTCTGTGAAAGCCCGTGCAGATTCATATTCACAATTGGTGCCAGGGAATACAGGAATCAGCACTTTAGGATGAGATAGAGAAGTATACTTACTACATGGTTTGCTTTGTGTAGTGTGTAGTAGTTTGCTGTCAGCAGAGGTACTGGTATCGCCGAAGTTTTTTTCTTTTGCGTAGATAGGAAAGATAGATGCTAAGGTGCTTTCATAGGAATTGGTTAAGTCATCTAATGAGATAGTGGTATCTCCCATCACAATAGAAGGGTCTTCTTGTGTAGTGCCAATATGGTACATGTGAGGTAAGTCCCTTAATGCCTGAGCTGTCACAGTATCCACCTCTATGAGGAAGGAACCACGGAAGGGGTAGAACAACATATCTTCAGGAGTTAGAGCAGCATGGGGACTATCATTCTCTGATGTATTGGAACTATGATTCTCTGATGTATTGGCACAGGATTGAGGTATACTTGTTTGGTCTAGTTCTCGTTTTTTATGCGTAGAAGATACAGCCATAACTAGTCTTTGCAGTTCGTCTTTATGGTAGATACAGCCAATGGCATTGCCTAGACAAGCTTTCACCGTAGCGGGTCCGATGCCATCCTGTTCTACGACATACGCACTATACACTTGTTGCGTGATATTGTAGGAACGCAAGGTTTTACAATGTGCTTTAAAGGCGGCCCAATTAGGTGTACCATCAGAGCACTCTGGTACATACAGAAATAGGATATGATGGTGTGCTTCATGAAAGTGGGGGGATAGTATGCGGTTGACCTCCTCGGTGGTGACGGCAAAAGAAATAAGAGTAGGTGGCACATGGATCTCTTGGAATGTACCGCTCATAGAATCTTTGCCACCAATAGAGGCTACATCTAATTGGTGTTGCGCCTCATAGGCGCCCAACAGAGCAGATACCACTTTACCCCAGGACATAGGACTGTTGAGTTTTTCAAAATATTCTTGAAAACTTAGATAGGCTTTAGAGATATCTCCTCCTAAAGCGGCTAATTTTGCTAAGCTAAGGAGTACCGCATATTGAGCGCCATGGTAAGGACTCCATTCTGATAGATATGGATCAAAACCATGAGTCATGATACTAGCAGTCGTGGTAGTTCCCTGTAATACAGGAAGTTTTGCTACCATCCCTTGGACAGGAGTTTTCAAATAGGTTCCGCTGAAAGGAAAGAGTACTGTATTTCCACCTACGGTAGAGTCAAACATAGCTCGTAATCCTTCTTGGGAGGTACTGTTCAAATCTTGCAAGGCTTGATGAAAGCGTGTTTCTATGGAAGCTTTGGTTGTTGTAGAGAGGAAAGATAGATTCGTAATAAACGAAGGAGAGGGAGTTGTTCTTGGAGATACGATATGAGCTGTAGTACTTTGTGTAGCTCCATTTGTAGCTAAGAACTGACGATGTAGGTTGACGATAATTTCTCCTTGAAAGTCCATCACTAGGCGTCCAGTATTTGTCACTTCTCCTACAATAGTAGCCTCCAAATTTTCCTCTGCACAATAGGATTGGATTCGTTTCCATTGGCTAGGATCAATAATGCAAGCCATTCTTTCTTGGGATTCTGAGATGGCTAGCTCTGTTCCAGTGAGCCCAGTGTATTTTGTAGGTATCGTATCTAGGTATATATGAATGCTATCTGCGAGTTCTCCAATAGCAACGGCTACACCGCCTGCTCCAAAGTCGTTACATCTCTTGATAGATTGTGTCACCTCTGGATTGCGGAATAGGCGTTGAATTTTTCGTTCTGTCACAGGATTTCCTTTTTGCACTTCTGCACCACAGATAGAGAGAGAGTCTTTCGTATGTATTTTAGAAGAGCCTGTAGCACCGCCACAGCCATCACGGCCAGTTTTACCGCCTAGTAAGATAATGAGATCTCCGGGGATGGGGTTTTCACGATGTACATGAGATCGCGGGACAGCACCGATGACAGCACCTACTTCTAAACGTTTAGCTCGATAGGAGTCGTGGTAATACTCACGTACTTCCCCTGTAGGAACGCCAATTTGGTTGCCGTAGGAAGAAAAACCTTTGGCAGCTGTGGTTGTGATGTAGGATTGTGGTAATTTACCGAGCAAAGTATGCTCTTTTGAGACTAAAGGGTTACCAGATCCAGTGATACGCATGGCTTGGTATACATAGGCACGACCACTGAGAGGATCTCGAATACAGCCACCTAAACAAGTAGCAGCACCACCGAAAGGTTCGATTTCAGTGGGGTGATTATGGGTTTCGTTTTTGAACAATAACAGCCATTCTTCTTTTTTACCATCCACCTGCACCGGAACAATGATGGTGCACGCATTGATTTCGTCCGACACATCTAATTGATTTAGTTTGCCTTGATGACGAAGTTCTTGCATAGCCATTGTGGCCATGTCCATTAATGTGGGTACTACATTGCTCGATGGATTCAGTTGTTGTTTTGTTTCAAGATAGGTTTGATACGTTTTTTGAATCGGCTTGGTAAGGGCAGACTCATCAAAGGTAATCTCCGTTAATTGGGTATTAAATGTAGTGTGGCGACAATGATCTGACCAATAGGTATCTAATACACGAATTTCAGTCACTGTTGGGTTGCGATGCTCTTTTTGAAAATACCTTTGAATACATAGTAGGTCTTCTAGAGTCATGGCCAATTGCATAGAGTGAAGGAGTTCTTCTAGCTTTATTTTCGTCAGGGTGGTGAACTCCTCTATGTGCGAAGTTTCTGGAACTACCGGTGTTACTATATCTAGCGCTATAGGAAGGTCCATGGAGCTTTCATAGGCATCGATAGATTGCAAAAGATATTGTCGAGCTGTATCTATATGTGTTTTAGTTAGGGGGCCCCTTAAGACATAGATTCGTGCAGTACGTACTGTACTATGATCATGATTGGTGAGGATGGAGAGGCATTGCTCTGCAGCATCAGCACGCTGGTCATATTGACCTAGCGTAGGTGCAATAGCAATGGGATGGTCTAGGGCGGACAGGTTTAATGTAGTACAAGTAGTTTCTATGGGAGGTTCAGAAAAAATGAGGGTTTTAGCGCGTTCAAACTCTGATTCTGTGATTCCAGAGATGTCGTATCGTTCGTAGATTGTGAGGTCGGTGAGAGGAATCTGCAAGTCTTGTTGAAAGGTCGCAAGTAGTTGCTGTGACTCTTGTGATGTGGTAGTGCGAGGAGTGACAAATAGACGGAATATGTGCATACATAGCCTCCTTTATATGTTAATAGGATGGTGGTGGAGTTCTTACTACATCCTATAGTATGTTTGTTAGCGTTCCATACATGACTTCTTATATCTTAAGTATACCACGTTTTTTGTTGATTCCCTGAGTTTGTATTGAAGATAGCTGTGTAGCAAGTTATAATAGAGATAGTTTGACATTTGATAATTTGTCCGTGTGCACGATATGAGTAGAGTATGACTCTAGGGGGCATAATGAAATATGATGGTATGTTAGATACATGGCATGAGGAATGCGGAGTCTTTGGAGTCTATGACAAGTCCTCTACCATCGGGACAACTATATATGAAGGACTTGTGGCGTTACAGCACCGAGGGCAAGAGGGAGCGGGGATCGCTGTTGTTCATGAATCACAGATAGATGTGGTGAAAGGACCAGGGCTCGTGAAAGAGGCCTTACAGGATGTTTCTTTCTTAGAAGGTCATATAGGAATTGGACATGTACGGTATTCTACGACAGGTATAGAGAATCCTTGTGATGTACAACCCATTGTAGGAACATCACCGTGGGGTACATTTGCAGTGGCTCATAATGGGAATTTGACGAATGCCCAAGTGTTACGTCGTGAGTTGGAAACCCAAGGCTGTGTATTTACGACCACAATGGATTCAGAAGTCATCGTCCATTTGATTAAATGCTCCAATGAATTGACCATCCTAGGTGCTATTCAGCAAGCTTGTGCGCGATTAGAAGGCGCCTTTTCGTTGACGATTGTTGCCAATGAGAAGCTGATAGGTGTACGAGATCCTCATGGATATCGTCCTCTTTGCGTAGGTCGTACGACCCATGGGTATGTACTTGCCTCTGAAAGTTGCGCTATAGACGCTATAGAGGGGACTTTCATTCGTGATGTAAGGCCTGGTGAAATAATTCTTATTGATGGAACAGATTTCTGCAGTGTACCGTATCACTCCAGTATAAGATACGAAGTCTCGGACTACCAAAATACTGAGGGTGGTATACAGAGTAGAACTATTTCTCGAGGTGGGGTTGAGGGATTAGAAAATAAAGAAAAAACAAAACAATTACATGTAGGAAGTGCAGGCATAGAACAACAGGAGGTAGTGGAACAACATACTTGCGTGTTTGAATATATTTATTTTGCACATCCTACCAGTGTTATCGATGGGCAAGGTGTATCAGAAGCAAGGGTAGCTATGGGACGTCAGCTGGCAAAAGAAACACAATATGAAGCGGATATTGTTATGCCCATACCTAATTCAGGAACTTTGTCTGCTCAGGGATATGCAGAGGAATCTGGTATTCCCTATAGGGAAGGGTTAGTGAGGAATCCGAAGGTATTGCGGACTTTCATAGAACCCAACCAAATTAGTCGAGAGGAAGCGGTGCGTAAAAAGTTTAGTATTGTTCCTGATGTGGTACAAGGAAAGCGTATTGTTCTTATTGATGATTCCATTGTACGAGGCACCACAAGTCGATATATCGTTTCCATGTTACGACAAGCGGGAGCGAAAGAAATCTATTTGTGTTTAACTTCTGAACCTATTCGGTATCCTTGCTATTTTGGTATCGATACATCTGATGCAGAAGAGTTGTTAGCTCATCGATATTCCATAGAAGAAATCAGTCAATATATTGGCGTTGATCGTTTATATTATTTGTCTCATGAAGGATTGATGCAGTCTATGAAACAATTAGAAGTACCGCATTTGTGTGTGGCTTGTTTTACTGGAGAGTATCCAAGTCCTGTAGGGGATGAGTATACCAAGGGAGGTACTTATGTCTGTTGATAATACACCTGTTACTTATTTAGATGCTGGCGTGGATGTAGAAGCGGGGAACCAGCTCATTCAAAAGATTAAACACCGTGTGGAACGCACCTATACACCGGGTGTACTAGGATCTCTAGGTGGTTTTAGTGGGCTCTATTCTTTGGCACAGTACACCATGAAAGAACCCATTCTTGTATCGAGTACGGATGGGGTGGGTACGAAAATTCGCTTTGCCGTCCTCATGAATAAGCATCGCCAGATTGGTCAAGATTGTGTGGCTATGAGTGTGAACGATGTGGTAGCACAGGGGGCGACTCCTTTATTTTTCCTAGACTACATTGCAGTCGGTAAATTGGAACATAATCATATTGAAAGTATCATTGATGGTATCGGCGAAGCTTGTGAAGAATCTGGGTGTGCTTTAATCGGTGGAGAAACATCGGAAATGTCTAGTTTCTACGGAGATGGCAATTATGATTTGGCTGGCTTTGCAGTAGGGATTGTAGATAAGGACCGATGCATTACGGGAGCTTCTATCGAGGCAGGAGATATGGTGCTAGGTTTACCTTCATCAGGTTTACACTCCAATGGATTTTCCTTAGTACGCCATATCATTTTAGATAAACAACAAATGCCATTGGACACCTATGTAGACGAGTTAGGTCGCACCATTGGAGAAGAAGTATTAACACCAACGAAACTGTATGTAAAACCTATTCTATCACTACTGAAAGAACAGTTAGTGAAGGGGATGGCTCATATAACAGGGGGATCTTTCTACGACAATATTCCTCGCATATTACCAAAGGGGTTATCTGTTACGATTCATAGTGATGCCTGGCCAGTACCATCTATTTTTAAGCTATTACAAGAATGGGGACATGTGGAAACGAGAGAAATGTATCATACTTTCAATATGGGCATAGGTATGGTGCTAGTAGTGAAGCCAGAGTTAGTAGAACGAGTCGTAGAAGTGTTGCAAGAGCAAGGGGAAGTGGTGTACTCCATTGGACTTGTTACAGAAGGGCAGGGAGATGTGACGATTCTTGGTGAGGCATTCCATGGGTAAACGATTGGCTCTATTTGGCAGTGGCAGAGGGTCTAATGGAGAAGCCATCTATAAGGCCATAGAAGCGGGGTATATAGAGGGTGAAATAGTTCTTATCATTAGTGATAGACCCAATGTGGGTATTGTGGAGAAAGGACGTGCTTGGTACATTCCTGTACACATAGTAGAGCCTGCCAACTATGGTACTGAAGCAGCCTGGACACAAGCTATGCTAGATTTGTTACAAGAATATGAAGTGGAGGGCATCTTGTTAGCTGGGTATATGCGTATATTACCACCTACATTTGTGCAAGCGTACAGAGGAAACATCTTGAACATACATCCCTCCTTATTGCCAGCCTTTACAGGCTTACAGGCACAGAAGCAAGCCTTACTAAAAGGCGTAACATACACAGGATGTACCGTTCATTTTGTGGATGAAGGCATGGATACGGGTCCTATCATTGCGCAGGCGGTGGTACCTGTCTATGAAGATGACACGGTGGATACTTTATCAACACGAATCTTGCATGAAGAGCATCGCATCTACCCAGAGGCGGTGCGATTATTTTGCGAGGATGCCTTGAATATAGTGGGATCTCGTGTTGTCATTAAGAAACAAGCTATTATAAAATAGTTTATATTGAGAGGTATCTATGAAAGTATGTATTATTGGCAATGGTGGTCGTGAACACGCATTAGCTTGGAAATTGCACCATAGCCCATCTGTAACAGATGTTTATGTAGTACCAGGAAATGCGGGTATGGCATCCGTAGCAACTATGGTAGAAATAGATTGGAAACATCAAGAAAAATTGATGCCTTGGTTGGTTGAACATCAGATTGATTTAGTGGTAATAGGTCCAGAACTCCCTTTAGTAGAGGGACTTAGCGATGCGATCCGAGCCGTAGGGATTCCTGTGTTTGGACCATCCAAGCAGGCTTCTCGATTAGAAGGGTCTAAGTCGTTTGCAAAAGAATTAATGCGTCGATATGAGATTCCTACGGCAAAGTATGAGGTTTGCCAAGATGTAGAAACTGGAAAAGGCATTATTCATCAATGGGGTGTACCTATTGTATTAAAGAGAGATGGCCTCTGGGGCGGTAAAGGTGTCACTATTTGTGAGACTTTCACAGACGCAGAACGAGTGTTGAAAGAAATGCTGAATAGTTCGGAAGAAAGCGTTGTGATTGAGGAATATATGCGAGGACAGGAGGTATCCTTGTTGTCCTTTGTGGACGGTACTCACGTCTTACCTATGATAGGAGCAAGAGATCATAAACGATTGTTAGACCATGATGAAGGTCCAAATACAGGAGGAATGGGCGCCTATGCACCGGTGCCAGAACTGGATGGCACTTTGGAACAAACCATAGTAGACGCAATAGTAAAACCTATCGTGAAAGCCATGGCAGAAGAAGGTCATCCATATGTAGGGTGCTTGTACACAGGTCTAATGCTTACCGAGGAAGGACCGAAAGTAGTAGAGTTCAATGCTCGCTTCGGAGATCCAGAAACACAAGTGATATTGCCATTATTGCAGAGTGATTTAGGAGTCATCATGTATGCCACAGCTACGGGACAATTAGAGGGGATATCCTTGGAATGGTCGAAACAATACGCTTCCTGTGTTATCTTAGCATCCGAAGGATATCCACAGCAGACCTTGACAGGTCAAAGAATCACAGGAGATATTCATACTATGGATACTGTATCAATGGTATTTCACTCTGGTACAACATATGAAACAGATCACTATGTAACGCAAGGTGGTCGTGTATTAGGTGTTGTAGGGTTGGGGAATACATTGGAACAATCCTTAGAACATGCTTATGAACGTGTATCCATGATTGACTTTGAGGGACGACAGTATCGTAAGGACATCGGTGAATCGAGTATTGGATTTTGTATACATACGCAATATAGAAAAAATTCGATAGATAAAGAATATAATTAGTGATATAATAACAAAAGAATATGTTAGTTATTTAATGATATATATTACATAGTAGAGGGGTAATTGTATGAATCGAATTGTATCTTTTTTTACATCACCATCAGCAGGGGGTGTACTACTCTTTGTAGCTGCTGTGGTAGGAGTGCTATTGGCAAACTCTCCAGTAGAAAGTTTGTACCACTCTTTGCTTCATGCTAAATTAGGACCATTGTCCATTGAATTATGGATTAATGACGTGGCCATGGCGGTCTTCTTTTTATTTGTAGGCCTTGAAGTAAAACGGGAAATGATTGCAGGGGAATTGAATACCAATGCAAAACGATTTTTGCCTGGTATTGCAGCATTTTTTGGCCTTTTAATGCCGGCTTTAATCTATTATTTCATTGTCGGTTATCATCCAGACTTTATTCATGGTTGGGGGATTCCAACAGCTACAGACATTGCCTTTGCCATCGGTATCGTTTCACTCTTAGGTGATCGAGTACCCATTGCAATGAAAGTATTTTTAACTACCTTGGCTGTTATGGATGACTTGATGGCTATTGTTATCATTGCTTTTTTCTATACAGCGGAGTTAAACTTCTTTTACTTATTCGTAGCAGCAATCATCGTGTTCATGTTACAATACGTAAACCGTATGAACTATACGAGACCAATTCCGTATTTAGCATTAGGATTTGGCCTTTGGTTCTGTGTGTTTAAGTCAGGATTGCATGCTACCTTAGCAGGTGTAATTTTAGCGGCGTTTATTCCATACCATGGCATACGTGATGGTCGTCATGTATCTCCATTATCTGAATGGGAACACACCTTAAGTAACTGGGTTACCTACTTAATTATTCCAATCTTTGGTTTTGCCAATGCAGGGGTATCTTTCCACGGATTTACTTTAGAAAGCTTTGCCCATCCAGTTGTATTAGGTGTTGCAGTAGGTTTAGTATTAGGTAAACAAGTAGGAGTATTTGGCACATTGTTCTTACTAGTAAAATCTAAACTAGTGGAAATGCCAGCTCAAACCAATTGGACTCATGTGTATGGTATCGCTCTATGTTGTGGTATCGGATTTACCATGAGCTTGTTCGTATCTTTGTTAGCCTTCCCTCCAGGAGAAGCACAAGAAATGGCAAAAGTTGGTATCTTCGTAGGCTCTATCGTATCTGGTATCTTGGGATATACAGTATTACGGATTGCAGGGCGAAAACAACAAGTAAATGTATCTGAATACGATATGATCAAAGGACAGTATATTTAATTGCATACTTCATAGAGAGTAGAGGCTCTATATAAAAGTCGCAGTGAAAGGAAACTTTTACTGCGTTTTTTTAATTATGCCAATTTTCAATATGTAAAAAAAGTGCTTGCAATATTCGAATTAACTCCCTATAGTAAGTATATAAGAATAAATGAGAATGGGAGGGTGACTATGCATCATTACAAACGGACCATGGTGATAGCAGTCCTTGTATGTGCAGGGATATTCTTACTATCTTTAGTGATGGGACGATTCTTTATTCCGGTTCAAGAAGTATGGAATATATTGCTATCTAAATTTTTAGTATTACCTATCACTTGGGATGCTTCGATGTATAATGTAGTTATGGAGATTCGATTACCTCGGGTATTAGGTGCTATTTTGGTAGGCATTGCGTTAGCTGTATCGGGTACAGCCTATCAAGGAGTTTTCCGCAATGATTTGGTATCTCCAGATTTACTGGGTGTTTCACATGGTGCAAGTGTGGGAGCCTGCTTAGGTATCTTATTACATTTGTCATTGTATGGGGTAGCAATATGTGCCTTTATTGGTGGTATCGCAGCCGTGTGCTTAACCTTGTTATTACCAAAATTAATTCAGAATCAATCGAGGATTGTCCTTGTCTTATGCGGTATCATTGTGTCTGGATTTATGGCAGCCATCATTGGACTACTGAAATACATTGCCGATCCAGATACAGAACTACAAGATATTGTGTATTGGCAGTTGGGTAGCTTGGCAAAAGTTACGTGGGATAATTTATTTTATGTATTACCGATTATTGTGATTGGTACCTTAGCAATTGTAGCCTTGCGGTGGCGTTTAAATATTTTATCGTTATCCGATCAAGAGGCACAGAGTTTGGGTATTAATGTACATAAAGAACGAATTGTCATAATCGTAATTTCTACATTGCTAACTGCAGCAGCAGTATGCTTAAGCGGTACCATTGGATGGGTAGGCTTAGTCATTCCTCATTTATCTCGTATGTTAGTAGGTCATGATCATAAAAAATTGATTCCCGCCGCAATTGTGGTCAGTGCCTCCTTTTTGATGGTAGCAGATTTGTTTGCTAGAGCGTTAACAACAGCAGAGATTCCACTAGGAATACTCTGTGGATTCATTGGAACGCCATTCTTTGCGTGGGTATTGTATAAACAACGGAGGTATTTCTAATGGATTCTTTTGAGCTTTCAGTAGATTCTATCTCTTTTTCATATGGCAAGGGAGAGCCTAATATTTTTACGGACTTATCATTCTCTGTGAAAGCTGGTGATACCTTAGCTCTATTAGGGCGTAATGGGGTAGGAAAATCTACATTGCTTAGTTGCTTGATGTGCTTTCAGCAGGTACAATCGGGGCATATATATTGCAATGGTATAGATTTAGGGAGTGTGTCTATTCAAGAGCGAGCGAAGTTAATTGCTTTTGTACCACAGATTATAGGAGCAGATATAGCCTATACGGTACGAGATTATATATCCTTTGGAGCAACGCTACGAACGGGGATGTTTTCTTCACCAGGAAAAAAAGAATTTCAAAAAACAGATAGCATACTAGAAATGCTAGGGATTACAGAATTACGAGATAAACCGTGTCGCGATTTAAGTGGAGGGCAACGACAATTAGTAGCGATTGGACGTGCTTTATTGCAAGATACGAGATTATTATTAATGGACGAGCCAACATCTGCATTAGATATACGTAATCAAGTGATTGTTCTAGAAACGATAGAACAATTGCGAACACAAGGATATGCTATTATTTTTACTACACATGTACCGGAACAGGCTTTATTACTGAATAGCCGTGTTGGTTTATGTCGTGGTGGAACAATAGATTTTTACGATTCTGTCAATGATGTGACTGTGGAAGTATTGGAGAGAATTTACCGGACGAAACTTAGTTTATTTTACAGCGAAACGGTACAGCGCACAGTTTGTGTTATCCCACAGTTAGGTCAGAAAGGGGAGATTTTATGAAGCGTATTGTAGTATTGTTGTTAGCCTTATTTACAACCATTTGTATGCTAGTTGGTTGTGGCACAGAAAATGCATCCCAAGGGAATACATCTTCTACGAGGGTTATCACAGATATTGATGGAACGGAAGTGACGATTCCAAAAGATATCAAACAAGTGGCAGACTTATGGCATGCTAATAACCAAGTGGTATTGATGTTAGGGGGCGCAGATACACTAGTATCTACTACAAAAAATGTACAAGGATTGCCTTGGTTTGTAAAAGTGTATCCTAGAATTAAAGAGATTCCAGCTCCGGTAAAAGGTACAGATGTACAAATGGAGGAAATTCAAAAATTAAATCCACAAGTGGTATTGGCTAGTAATAAGAACCAAATTGAAATGGCCCGCAAAGCGGGTCTTCCAGCAGTACGTGTGAATTTTACAGACTATGAAGGATTGCGCAAAACAGTGGCTATTACAGCCGATGTATTAGGTGGTAAAGCCATCGATATTAGCAAACAATATCTAGCCTATTTAGATGGTAATGTGAAATTAGCGGAAGAAAAAACTAAACATCTTAGCGATGCAGAACGACCAACCGTGTTGCATATCGTAGGTGGAGATAATCTATTAAAAGTAGATGGAGACAAAACAATTATCAATGAATGGATTCGTTATGCAGGTGGTAAGAATGCCATTATAGCAGCAGGTCCACAAATCGTAGTAACTATAGAAGAAATCATCAAAGCAGATCCAGATATTATCATCATCGGTGGTACACAAGCGCAAAAAGGCATTGACCAAATGATGAATGATCCACAATGGGCAAGCTTAAAAGCTGTTAGAAATCATCGTGTATATCGCAATCCTGTAGGAACGTTCAACTGGGACCGGTATAGTGCCGAAGCAGCATTACAAATCTTATGGGCAGGTCAAATCATTCAACCACAATTATTTGCGGATATTAACCTAGTGAAAGAAACACAAAAATTCTATAATGATTTCTTACATTTTGATTTATCTGGTGATGATGCAGAACGTATTATCCATGGTGAAAGTCCTGCAAATTAAATTTATTAACGCATGATTTTTAAGTAGTTAGTTTGTGTATGGAAGCTAGTTAGGAGACGTTATGAAACGAATTATTACTATGCTCTTTGCATTGCTGATTTCCATCGGCTTGTTAGCTGGTTGTGGCACAGAAAATGCATCAAAAGGAGCAACGCAAGAAGTACATACTATCACCGATATTGGTGGCACTCAAGTTCAATTACCAACACATGTAGAACGAATTGCTGACTTATGGCCAGCGAATAATCAAGTTATGTTGATGCTAGGTGGGGCAGATAAATTAGTTGCTACTACACAATATGTACAAACATTACCTTGGTTCTCACATATTTATCCAAATATTAAAAACATTGCTGCGCCAGATCGTTTTGGCTTTGATTTACAATTAGAAGAACTACAAAAAGTATCACCACAAGTAATTATTGTAAATAGTAAAAAGCAAGCAGAACAAGTCCGTCAAGGCGGCTTTACAGCAGTGCATATGGAGTTTACTGACTATAAAGGACTTCGCAATGTAGTATCCATGACCGCAGATATTCTAGGCGGTAATGCGGTAGAGATTGCTAAGAGTTACAATGCGTATTTAGATAAAAATATCGCTTTAGCAGAAGAAAAAACGAAAGTGTTAACCGATGCAGAACGTCCAAGAGTGATGCATATTGCTACAGGTGAAAATTTACTTAAAGTAGATGGCACTAAAACAATTATTGATGAATGGATTCACTATGCGGGTGGTATCAATGCGATCGAACAAAAAGGTCGTGGGCTTACATTAACCATGGAAGAAATCATCAAAGCTAACCCAGATATTATCATTATAGGTGATGTGAACTCCAAAGCAGCTATTGAAAAAATTATGAATGACCCACAATGGAGTGGTATTAAAGCAGTTCAAATGGGTCGTGTATATAGCAATCCTGTAGGAACATTCAAGTGGGACCGATACAGTGCTGAATCAGCATTACAAATCTTATGGGCAGGTCAAATCATCCAACCACAATTATTTGGAGATATTAACCTAGTGAAAGAAACACAAGATTTCTATAAAAACTTCATGCATTATGATTTATCTACCGTAGAGGCAGAGCGTATTATTGCTGGAGAAGGTCCACAATAGTTGCAATAGTAGGCAATAGATCCGATTGACTCTATATTAAAACCGTAGTAAGAGGATACTTTTACTACGGTTTTATTAGGTTTATTTTCACCGTGGCAAAATGGAAAGATAGAGCGAAGTCATAAGATTGATGGGGAGAGATTCTATACCAGAAAGTTTAGGGTTGTGTCACAAATGTTTGACTACTTCATAGATATTATATAAAAACTTAAATTTAAGTATTGATTTCCTAGCATTTTGTGATATACTACTAAAATATTTAAGTTAATTGATCTTATAAGAGGGAAGATAATAGAATGAGTGAAAAAAATTTAAAAATGTTAGGATGGCTTGGAACATTCCTTTCAGTAATGATGTATGTGTCTTATGTTCCGCAAATCATGGGAAACTTGGATGGGAATAAAACATTTTTTCTGCAGCCCTTGGCAGCGACGATTAACTGTATCATATGGGCAAGTTACGGACTTTTAAAAGAAAAAAAGGACTATCCTTTGGCAGTAGCAAACTTGCCGGGAATTATCTTTGGATTGCTTGCAACCATTACGGCATTTTAAATAATCTCATTTTAAAGATGTATTGTGAAAAGCTCATTTGAATGATGATTAGTCATTTTAGTGAGCTTTTTTGTTATAATTATTTTTCAAGATATAATTCTAACTTCTTCAATTTTAAAATATTATTTATTATGATTATTTTAATATGTAAAACTTTTGTATCACATCATATTGAAATGATCTATTATACCAATTTAGTATAGCAACCCTATTTTTATGCATATTTACTATAGAAAATGAGGAAAACTAACATTTTTAGTGTATATATGTAGTAGGTGGTATTTCCTATGGGGAGAGATTTATACCACATGTGGGAAAAATATAATAAAAATAGGTACTAAGTGGTGTTAAAGTGTTAAAAAAGTCCTGTTTTTTTGACGTATCTCCCAAAAAATGGTAAAATGTATAAGCATTTAGATATGAGGTGAACATCGTGAAAAAAATAACTCTCCTAGCGATTCTCCTGATGGTATGTACCATGGTGACAGCCTTGGCAACATCTGGACGTGGTGATCGCGGTAAAGAGGTAGAAGAGTTACAAGCGTTGTTAGTAGCCCAAGGCTATTTGCTTGATACAGCAGATGGAGTGTTTGGGAATAATACAGAATACGCAGTACTCGTCTTTCAGAAAGAACACGGGTTAACTCCAGATGGTAGAGTAGGTAAAGAAACAATGCGTGCTTTACTAGAGAATCAAAAACAATTCGAGGGGCAACAAGCATCTCGAAATACCCGTAGTGTAGAAGTATCACGATTTGGTGATCGTGGTCGCAACATAGAAGAAGTACAACTTAAATTAGTAGATAGTGGATTTTCTCCTGGAGCTGTTGATGGTGTCTTTGGGAATGGAACTAAAGAAGCTTTAATACGTTTCCAGCGTCATTATGGATTACCAGTGACAGGAACTATTGATAGTGCAACATGGTCAAAACTATCTATCAAACGAGGCAAACCAACAAGCTATAAAAAAACATTGGAAATGGAAGCAAGTGCCTATTCAAGTTATGAATCTGGTACACATACAGCTAGAGGCAATGCGCTTCGCCGTGGGTATGTTTCGGTAGATCCTAATGTAATACCATTAGGAACAGAAGTGTATGTGGAAGGATATGGTTATGCTGTAGCGGATGATACAGGTGGTGCTATTATAGGTCATCGCATTGATTTGGCTATGGATAGCTATAATGAGGCCATCCAATTTGGTCGTCGAACAGTAAAAGTATATATTTTAGATTAGAGAAGTCATTGATTTGTTGTAAAACAGAAAGAACATCTAATTGCAAACGTGTTATTACACAACAAAATAAAGAGGTAGGAGCTAGAATAATTTAGTTTCTACATATATAGAGGATAGCTAATTCACAGAATTGGCTATCCTTTGTTTTATAGATTCCCTATGCTATAATAAAATGTATTCTAAGTAGTAAATATAGGAGGATATGGTGGATATTACATCAACACAAGGGTTATTAGCAATTTTACAAATTATTATCATTGACATATTATTGGCTGGAGATAATGCTATTGTTATCGGCATGGCCGCCAAAAACTTACCAGAAACGTTGCGCAAGCGTGCCATTTTCTGGGGGACTGCTGGAGCTATTGGCTTGCGGTTAATTATGGCAATTTTGTTCATTGAAGCCTTAGATAATATTCCAGCGTTGCGCATCGTTGGGGGTATTATGTTGCTTTGGATTGGTTATTCCTTATTGAAAGATGGGGACAATGAGCATAATATTGAAGCAAAAGATAATATCTGGGGGGCTATTGCCACTATCATCATTGCCGATGGTGTCATGGGTATCGATAATGTGTTGGGTGTTGTGGCAGCAGCAGAAGGTCATTTCGGTCTTGTTGTGGCAGGAATGTTAGTGACAGTGCCAATCATTGTTTGGGGCAGTACCATCTTTGTAAAACTGATTGATAAATTCCCTATTATTCTGTACGCAGGTGGCGGTATCTTAGGTTGGGTATCTGCAAGCATGATTCAACACGATCCAATGGCAGCACCATATATTGAACCATATAGCTTACCATTCCATATCGGTTGTGTTGTATTGGTATTAGGAGCAGCAATGATTCGCAATCGTTTGGTGAAATAAACTAGTATTGGTGAAAGTAACAGCTCAATGTACTAGAACATAAGGCATACTAGTTTTGAAAAAGAAGTGTAATACATAGGCATACAGTTTCCATGATGGAGGCTGTATGCTTTTTCTTTTTTGAGAGGAGCAGGTTATAGGGCAAAATGAGTTGCTTTTACTAACGATGATGTTAGAATGTAAGAGCCTATATAGGTGGCGTTATTATTGACAAAATTTTTCAAGGGATATTAGGGATTAATACGATGAGCTTTCTTCTAAGCCTTCATCCTACGGATATTATAATGTGCGTGGTAGTAGCTGTTTTAATGAAAATTATCGTATATACCAAAGGAAAAAATGCTAAAAAGTTTAGACAGGGGAAAAAGTATGGCTCAGCAAGATAGGGAACGAAAAAAGATATAGAGCCATATATGGATGAAAAGTTTTAAAACAATATCCTGCTTACGCAAACAGAATGATTAACCATGAATGGCAGACCGGCTAATCCTAAATATGATCGTAACAAAAATGTGCTTGTAATCGGTGGAACAGGAAGTGGAAAAACGAGATTTTATGTAAAACCGAATCTTATGTAGATGCACTCGTCATATTGTGTAACCGATCCTAAAGGAACTATAGTCCTTGAGTGCGGTAAGATGCTTGAATATACTCGATATGATAGATACTTCTGAAGTCAGAGAAGATGATGAAACCTATATGAACCCCATAGATAGACTCTTTGAAGCAATTGAGAAAAGAGAGCTGACACACTTTGCAGTGTGGCAATATAAAAAGTACAAATTGGCTGCGAGAAAAACTGCCAAATCGATTCTTATATCATGTGGTGCAGGACTTTCATCCTTTGATATTTAGGAATTACGAGACTTGATGAGTGGGGATGAACTTGAGTATGATACACTGGGAGATAGATAAACAACATTCTTTGTTATTATCTCAGATACCGATGATACCTTTAACTTTGTAGTGTCTATTATGTACTCATAGTTATTTAACCTACTTTGTGATAAGGCAGATGATGAGTATGGAGGTAGACTTCCTGTTGATGTAAGATGTCTACTCGATGAGTTTACAAATATCGGCTTAATTCCGAAGTTTTAAAAGCTGATTGCCATAATCAGAAGTAGAGCGATTTCTGCAAGCGTTATTTTACAGGCACAATCTCAACTAAAGACAATCTATAAGGATAATGCCGACACCATTGTAGGTAACTGTGATAGCACCTTGTTTCTCGGTGGAAGAAGAAAACTATACTTAAAGATCTTTCCGAAACACTTGGTAAGGAAATGATAGATATTTATAATACATCGGAAACAAGGAGCAATTAAAAGAGCTTTGGACTTAATTATCAAAAGACTGGGAAAGAGCTGATGAGTCAGGACGAGATTACAGTGATGGATGGTGGCAAATGTATCTTTCAGCTTAGAGGTGTACGCCCTTTTCTGTCAGATAAATTCGATATTACAAAGCATAAGAACTATAAGCTCCTCGAAGATTACGATAAAAAGAATGTGTTTGATATAGAAGATTCAGAGAGATCAGTAAAACTAAGTTTAATAGAAATACGGTGATTACAAGATTGTAATATTTTATGCTATGATTTTTTAGAGGATAGGATATTTGGTATAATAATATAAATAACTTTAGAATTTATTAATAAGATATGTTTTGGATTGTGTATGAGGATAGAGGGTAGATTAATGGAAAATTATCAAGGTGTTGCAATGACAGATGGAATAAACAGAAAAAATCATATAATGCCATTAAGTACGATTATTAAGGCATACCATAACTCGTGGAATACTGTTTTTCCTATGAATTTGGGACATGACAGAACAAAGCCGATAGGGTATACTATGCTAACTGGGGTATATATGGAACCAGGAAAAGCGTATGTAACGAATGAGTCATCAATCATGGAAAGCAAAGAAGAGCATGAAGAAATGATTAAAATGATAAAAGCTTCTGACGACAAGATATTTTGTGAAGAGCGCAAGGAAGAACTTGATACTCTAGTTAGAAGGTTAGGCGATGTGCTTTCTGATAAATCTCGTGTTGCACCAGTTGGTCAAGCGGTGGCCATTAAGGACAAGGATATTGTATATCGTCTTTTTCCTGAATGGTCAGAAAAAATAAAAGATGGGCTTGCAGATGTGCGGGATTTGGAACCTGTTTACACAAAAGATGCAAATGATAAAAAGGGATTTCTTGTGCCAGGTGTTTATCATAAAGATGGGTATTTACTCTTTGCGCATCAGTTTTTCCGTAGAAGTTTATCTATACTGAATACTACGAATGAGGAATTTTTTAATTCCTTTGAAAAAATGCGTGATGTTTCAACTGTTGAAATACAACTTGCATTGGATATGGATATGGTTGGACTTGTTGGTACAGAGCATCTAGAATTAGAGTATCAGTATATTCGAGGACCACACTTTAATGATGATTTGAACTGTATTCCTGAAGGCGTTACTTGTCATGAAAATGAACATTATGATAATGCTTTTTCAAATCTATTGAGCACCCAGTTTTATTGGCATATTCAAGATGGAAAACGAACTTTTGAATGTGAAGAATTATGTGATAGAGAAAATATTTCTTTTGAGGATGGACAACCTATGTTATGGGGATGTAGATATGTTCATAGCATGATGAATCCGAGTACAGGATTACCAACTCATCTTGATGGTGCAATTAGAATTTATAATGATGAGCAAATTCTTGAGAGAATTGATTTTAAAACAGATATAAGTAAATATGGAAAGAACTCGGAATATATAAAACTGTGGAGAATAGATAACGATTTTTCTGTAGCTATGTGGAAAGAACTTATCAGTGCGTTTTATAGGGAGAATGCATTGATAGGCGAGTATTTTGGTGGTGTTGATGAAAAATATGATCAAATAAAAAAAGAAAGCAATAAACATAATTCTGTAGTTAAAAAAACGAATAGTTTTGCACACATTGAATTAACTGAAGGAGAAGGCGTTCGCGTCTATTTTAGATACACCAATAAGTTTGAGATAGCTGAAGACATAGATATTGGAATATATAACAAAGATTGTTTTATTGTTCGAGGTGAAAGAAAGGTTAAGATACTTGATGTAGATACAGTTACTCTTTTGAAATATTTAAAACGTAAAGGGCTTAGTTTGAGAATGCCAAATACTTACTTGATTTCATTTGAAGATATGATATTCAATTTTCCGACATTGTGCTGTAAGAGCTTATGCGTTGCGGACATTGTAATTACTGCAATAAAAGAGTTGTGTCAGGCTTGGGTAAAAAGAGAAGATGATAGGTTGATATCGTTTGGTCTTATGGTTAATTTAGAAAATGAATCGGGGCATATATCTTTTGCGGGTCATGTAAATGATTTTGTTAAACTGTTTGATGCTATTCCTAAATTATCTGATGTGACGTTTGAAGAGTGGATTGAGACTATATATCAAGAAAATAATAAGTTTAAAGTAGGAGAGAATTATCCTGATAAATTTACTTTGATTCATGGTGATGTAGTGTGCTTCAAAAGACTTATTATTCACCCCAATAAAATTAGAAAAATGTGGATAGAAGATGGGCGTATATATGTACAGTTTAATATGACTAAAGGGGAGAGAGATGAATTGTTAGAACATAAAATTGGAAGTGCTCCATTTTATAAAATTAATCAAGATAGATGTAACAAGTGCGGAAGAGATTATACTCAATGTGCTTGTGTGAAATTTATCGATGAGAATGTTTACGATGAAGTTGTAGAAGCCGATTTGCTAGGATTGATATGGACAAATCGAAATGCATTCTGTTCTAACGAACAACTTTAATTTATCCATTAGAGAAGATTAGAGAAGAATATTTTAAGTTTTGTGCAAATCGGAGATGTTTTCAACTCCCAGTATATCTGACAGAAAAATCAAATAGAAATAGTACCTGAGACGATAGAAAAGAAAAAAATCTATCGTCTTTTATTTTACCCAAAATCAGGAGGCAAGATGATAAGGATCAGAAGTCCCACAAAGGAAATAATCAAATAGTATGAGCGTTAGCGATTGGAAAAGAAAAACTCCGGTCGCTTTTTTTATTGAAAAGAAGAAATTTTTAATGAAGTAAGAAATGATTAACATCAACGCCAACTTATTGGCAGAGCCTACTTTCTCAAGTTTTGAAAATGAAGGAGAGAAAGTAGAAGTTGTAAACTTCACGCTTGTAAAAAAGTACGGTAAAGGCAAGGAGTATATTAACTTTGCAACCTATAGAGAAAAAGCTGAAAAAGAGGGAAAAACTTACAAAAACTTTGTAGTGAAGTCATATAACAAGATTGAAAAGAAAGAAGAAAACGAGGAGGAATAACTTATAGCGTTTTTTATATAGGCAGTTAATGTATTAAAGATTTTGGTTATGGCAGTAGGTGCAGGACTTGGAGCATGGAGCGTTATCAACTTGATGGAAGGATATGGTAATGACAATCCCGGTGCTAATGCTCATGTACGGTAAGGAAGCAAGCAACCGAAAACAAGAGATAGACCGCCAGCACTACACTATTCCGAACCAAAGACCAAAAGATAAGCATTGTGGGAAAATCTAAACTTTTGGATTTTCCTACAATGCCGACTACGGCGGAATCCCTCCCACTCCTTATATCTTTCTTTCCGTATACATTGAATTTGTATTTAGTAAATGCTATAATGTCCCTATTCAAATTATAAATGTGTTGAATTAGTTACATGTACATATTTTTTGTGCCGGAGGAAGTGAAATGAAACAAAAAATTTATCTCATTACAGGCTTAATGGCTTCTGGAAAATCTACAGTTTCCGATTTACTGGCAAAATCAATAGAAAAATGCGTCCATCTTCGTGGTGATGTGTTCCGAAAAATGATTATTTCAGGCAGAGAAAATATGTCAGCTACCCCATCAGCGGAAGCAGTCCGCCAGCTGTACCTTCGATACAAATTGACTGCTGATGCGGCAAGGTCATACTTTGACAACGGCTTTTCTGTAGTGATCCAAGATAACTACTACGGTGATGAATTAAACCGAATGATAAATTATCTGCATAAATACCCTGTTGAGGTTGTCGTTCTTTGTCCAGATGTGGAAACAATAAAAGAAAGGGAACGATACAGGGAGAAAACAGGCTATTCCGGCTTTACGGTTGAAACCTTATACGATACATTTATGCAGACAACACCACGGATCGGCTTTTGGCTGGACAATTCCAATCAAACACCACAGCAGACAGCAGAAACCATTCTGAACACCAGGAAGCCGGTATGATTGTTACATATAAGGGGAAGAAAAATTTCTTTTAAGTACTTTCTTTCCTAAAACTGATGTGATATAATAGCTTCATTCCAGAAAAGGAGTAAAAAATATGCGGCAAGGTATTCTTAAATAAAACTATAATCAAATAGTGGGAACAAAGAATTATGATAGCTCCTTTTGTGGGGGCTTGGTTTTTTGTACCCAATTTAAGAATACTTTTGCCTTATCAATTTTGACATATTCAAAAAACAGCAATCACAAATAGGTGTATGCTGTATATGTGTATGTCTGCAAATTAGAATCCCCAGTGGTAAAAGTATTTTACTGCTGGGGATTTTTATGCCCTTTGGGGCTGTAAAGGGAGGACAATCACATGAAAATAATCAATATCGGCATTCTGGCCCATGTAGACGCAGGAAAAACTACATTGACAGAAAGTCTGCTATACACCAGTGGAGCGATTGCGGAACAGGGAAACGTGGATAAAGGGACCACAAGAACAGACACTATGATTTTGGAACGGCAACGGGGAATTACCATTCAGACAGCGGTTACTTCTTTTTATTGGAATGATTATAAAATCAATATCGTGGACACTCCCGGTCATATGGATTTTTTAACCGAAGCATACCGCTCTTTATCTGTCCTTGACGGAGCTGTTTTAGTCATTTCAGCAAAAGACGGCGTACAGGCACAAACCCGTATATTATTCCATGCGCTTCAGAAAATGGACATTCCGACAATTATCTTTATAAATAAGATAGACCAAAATGGGATCGACCTGCAGTGTGTTTACCAAAGCATTAAAGATAAACTTACCAGTGATATGATTGTCATGCAGGAGGTTTCCCTGTCGCCAAAGATAACCATGACCGATATTTCTGATTTAGACAAATGGGATATGATTATTTCCGGAAGCGATGAACTATTAGAACGATATGTTGCAGAGGATTCTTTGGATATACAGGAATTACAATATGAAAAGTGCAAAAGAACCAGATGCTGCTCTTTGTTTCCTGTTTATCATGGGAGTGCAAAAGACAATTTAGGAACAGAAAAACTGATTGAAGCGATTATAGAAACTTTCATTACAGAAACGGACGATATTCAGTCTGAATTATGTGGATATGTTTTTAAGGTTGAGTATACAGAGCGGAAAAAACGGCTTTCTTATTTACGCCTGTATCATGGGACGCTCCATTTACGGGATACCCTGCTGCTGTCAAAAAAGGAAAAAATAAAGATTACAGAAATGTGTATTCCGTCAAATGGTGAAATCGTCCCGGCTGACCATGCCTGTCCGGGAGAAATTGTTATTTTAGCTGATGATACTTTGAAACTGAACGATATCCTGGGAAATGAAAAACTCCTGCCTCACAAAACACGGATTGATAATCCCATGCCATTACTTCGGACAACGGTAGAGCCGCAAAAGCCGGAGCAAAGGGAAGCCCTGTTAAATGCCCTCGCAGAGATTGCTGATACAGACCCTCTTTTGCATTTTGACATTGATACTGTTACCCATGAGATTATGTTATCTTTTTTGGGAAAAGTACAGTTAGAAGTTATTTGTTCGCTATTAGAAGAAAAATATCATGTGGGCGTGGCTATGAAAGAGCCTTCGGTTATTTATCTGGAAAGACCGCAAAAAAAAGCGAGCTGCACGATTCATATTGAAGTGCCGCCGAATCCGTTTTGGGCATCTATTGGTTTGACTGTAACACCGCTTCCTGTTGGAAGCGGAACACAATATAAAAGCGAGGTATCTCTCGGCTATTTAAACCAAAGTTTTCAAAATGCCGTCATGGAGGGTGTGCGTTATGGAATGGAGCAGGGCTTATATGGCTGGGGAGTGACAGACTGCCAAATTTGTTTTGATTATGGAGTTTATTACAGCCCGGTCAGCACCCCCGCTGATTTTCGTTTTCTTGCGCCTGTCGTGTTGGAGCAGGCATTGAAAAAAGCAGGGACACAACTGTTGGAACCATACCTTTCCTTTACCCTTTTTGCACCGCAGGAATATCTTTCACGGGCTTATAATGATGCACCAAAGTATTGCGCAATCATTGAATCAACCAGACTTGAAAAAGATGAAGTTATTTTTAAGGGTGAAATCCCTGCCCGTTGTATCGGTGAATATAGGAATGATCTGAATTTTTATACAAATGGAAGAAGTGTCTGCATTACAGAATTAAAAGGGTATCAGGAAACTTCCGGCGAGCCTGTATTTCAGCCACGCCGCCCGAACAGCCGTTTAGACAAGATCCGGCATATGTTTCAGAAGATAATGTAACGTCTTGCGCAATGCAAGCGTTCATTGCTGGCTATTCCGAAATATCATTGATAAAATCAGCATCAGAGAGGAGGAACCATTTTGAACCAGAAACAGACGGATATTACAACAGGAAAGCAAATACGTCATCTGCGAACACAATCGGGAATGACACAGGAAGAACTGGCTGGGGAATTGAATGTTACCCGGCAGGCGCTATCGAATTGGGAGAGAGATGTTAATGAACCCGATTTAAATACGTTGAAAAAAATTTGTTTTCTTTTTGGAGTCCACATGGACGATTTTGCGAAGGAGGTAATAACAAAAATGGAAACATGTGAAAAAAAAGAGAAACGACAATTTAATAAGTATGATATGGCAATTGGACTTTTTTATGGTGTCGGGATATTTCTTGGCATTGGTATTTTCTTTGTTGGCGGTTTTATGACAATGTCGGGTGCAGGGTGGGGAGCATCACTATTTGGCGGTGGCTGTTTTTCTCTTGTATTTGGCTTGATATGCCATGCAGTTATTACATTGAGAAGAAATGACAAATGATGACATATCCTGCTTTCTAGACTTTTCGGTCATATCGCGTAAAAAAGCCGCTGCTTTTGGCTTTCCAATAGCGGCGGCAAAGGGAAATATCCTTTGAATACCTTACAGAAGAAAAGTTTTGCAGCATTATAAAAATAAAAGCCTATACCATTTTGGAAAGAAAAGATACATAATAGTCAAGACGGCAACAATCAGAAGTTATGGAGGGTAACAATGGAATATAGTAAGGAAGATTTAATGGAAGCAAAAAGGCAAATTTTGGGAGTGGGAGAGAACATGGGAACAGAGGAAAGTAAAAAAATCTGGGAGAAAAACGCACAATTTTGGGATAATGCAATGGGTGACAAATCTAATGAATTTCACAGAGAGGTAGTGCGTCCCAAAGTAACGGAACTTCTATCTCCTAATCCTGCGGATTACATTTTGGATATTGCGTGTGGCAATGGAAATTATTCTTCGTATCTTGCACAAAGAGGCGCTTCGATTGTCGCTTTTGATTACAGCAAAAAAATGATAGAATTGGCTAAAAGACGGCAATCACAATATGCAAAACAAATTGAATTTTGTGTAGCGGATGCGACCAATAGAGAAAGTATATTAGAATTAAAAAGAAATCGAGCCTTTACGAAAGCAGTTTCTAATATGGCAATTATGGATATTACGGATATTGAACCACTTCTTATGGCTGTTTATGAACTGTTGGAGGAAAGCGGAATTTTTGTCTTTGCAACGCAACACCCTTGTTTTATCACGTTGACTGAAAAATATATGACACCGCACAGTTACTATGGTATAGCGATTGAAGGGCAACCGGAGGAGCAGATTTATTATCATCGTTCCATACAAGATATTTTTAACCTTTGTTTTAGAGCTGGATTTGTCATTGATGGATTTTATGAAGAATGTTTCAAAAACAACAAAGAAATTCCTATGGTAATGATAGTAAGGCTTAAAAAGGTAAAACGTGATAGCTTAAAATAAATTCAAGTTTGCCGGATAAATAGCAAACCTGGCCGAGCCAGTCAACGGTCAAGATGAACGGGCTTCGCCCGCCGTTGACAGCCCCGCCCGGTTTTGCAGTTAGGCAGTCAAGGAGCGACAGCCTAAAGTGCTGCCGCCCCTTACTATCATAAAAAGCAACTACTAACCAGCCACAGCCCTTTTGGGAGGAAAGGGGGATTTTCCATGACCTGTACAGAAGAATATCGGGAACATATCGAGTACACTTTCCATGCCTTTTGCAAAGTCGTTATCCGAAATGCAACGATCAACGCAGCGAGGACACGGAGCAGGAAGCACAAAAGAGAAATATCCCTTGAATACCTCACAGACGAAAAGCACTACCCTTTAGGCACGACAGATGAATATTTCCAAGCCCCGGAGCCGGACGAGGAATACATACTTACCCTTTGCGGCGATACGGTCATTTTCAGCAGCGGCTTACTTGCGGAAGCCCTGTCACGGCTGGACGAACGGGAGCGGGAAATGATTTACCTGTCCTTTTTCAAGCGTATTCCACAGCACGAAATTGGCAGACAGTACGGGCGCAGCCGCAGCACAGCGGGCTACCATATCCGAAAAGTCCTACGGCAGCTCCAAGCGGAAATGGAGGGAATGGCATATGAGAAATAATAGGCTTCTCCCCTATGAAACAATCGTCCAAGCCACCAGCGGGGAGCCGGAAGCGGTGGGAACTGTATTGCAGTATTACCGCCGCCGCATACAATGTGCCGCCCGTGTGAATGGACGGGTAGACCAAGATACAGAGGACTACATCACCCAGACGCTTCTCACAGCTATTTTCAAGTTCCGCTTTGGGAGATAGCCCTACCGCCTACAACTGAATAACCGCCGCTTCGCCGGCAACCAGAAAGCAGTAAATCTATTCAACAGATTTGCTGCTTTTTTTCGTTCCTGTTTGGCATTTTTGAAAATCCCCAGTATGAAAAAACAAAAGGGAAAATTGCCGCCGCAGTTGGCAAAATCCCTTACTTATCCGTGGAGGGTATCAAAGAAAAAAATACTGCCATTGTCCGCCTTTTTCGGCTTGCGTGGTGTTGTAGGGAATAAGGGGAAATTCTAAAAATCTCCGTCCATTTTGCTTTGCGTGGTGTTGTAGGTAGTGAAAGGAAAATTTTCAAGATATGCCGGAATAGCGGGTAGCAAAGCCCTTTTGAAACGTCTTGTTAGCGGAAAGTACGGAAGCCGGGGAACGCCGGAGTTTTTCAGAGCAAGATTCTACCGCAGTACCAAAATTCGCTTATCGCTCATTTTGCCCCTGCGGGAATCTTGTTGGGGAGTGCCTTCCCCAAACCCTGCTTATGCGGCTTACTCCGCTGGAAAATCCCTCAAAATAATTTTTCGGATTTTTCAAAAACAGTTCCGCTTTACACCCTGTTTTTCTCCTATTAGTGAGAGGACACCACGCACAGCCGAAGGAGGTTTTACCATGCGAAAACGATATAACACGCCGCACCGCAGCCGGGTAGTCAAGACACGCATGACCGAGGAAGAATACGCCGAGTTTGCGGAAAGGCTTTCTGCTTACAACATGAGCCAAGCCGAGTTTATCCGGCAAGCCATAACCGGGGCAGCCATACGCCCCATCATAACCGTTTCCCCCGTCAATGACGAGTTGCTTGCCGCTGTCGGGAAGCTGACCGCCGAATACGGCAGGATCGGCGGCAACTTAAACCAGATAGCCCGGACGCTGAACGAGTGGCACAGCCCCTACCCGCAGCTTGCCGGGGAGGTACGGGCGGCGGTTTCCGACCTTGCTGCCCTAAAGTTTGAAGTCTTGCAGAAAGTGGGTGACGCTGTTGGCAACATTCAAACATATCAGCTCTAAAAATGCGGACTATGGCGCAGCGGAAGCCTATCTCACATTTGAGCATGACGAGTTTACCATGAAGCCCACCCTTGATGAAAACGGGCGGCTGATACCGAGGGAGGATTACCGCATTTCTTCCCTCAACTGTGGGGGCGAGGATTTCGCTGTTGCCTGTATGCGGGCTAATCTCCGCTATGAGAAAAACCAAAAACGGGAAGATGTGAAAAGCCACCACTATATCATCAGCTTTGACCCACGGGACGGGACAGACAACGGCTTGACCGTAGACCGGGCGCAGGAGCTGGGCGAGCAGTTCTGTAAAGAGCATTTCCCCGGACACCAAGCCTTAGTCTGCACCCACCCGGACGGGCATAACCACAGCGGCAATATCCATGTGCATATCGTCATCAACTCCCTGCGGATTTATGAAGTCCCGCTTCTGCCCTACATGGACAGACCAGCCGACACACGGGAGGGCTGCAAGCACCGCTGCACCAACGCCGCTATGGAATATTTCAAGAGTGAAGTCATGGAGATGTGCCACCGGGAGGGGCTTTACCAAATCGACCTCCTAAGCGGCAGCAAGGAACGGATAACCGAACGGGAATACTGGGCGGCAAAGAAAGGACAGCTTGCCCTTGATAAAGAGAACGCTGTCAGAGAAGCCGCAGGACAGCCGACCAAGCCCACCAAGTTTGAAACGGACAAGGCGAAGCTGCGCCGGACGATACGGCAGGCACTTTCCCAAGCTGGCAGCTTTGACGAATTTTCTTCCCTTTTGCTGCGGGAGGGTGTGACCGTCAAGGAGAGCCGGGGGCGGCTTTCCTACCTCACGCCGGACAGGACAAAGCCTATCACAGCCCGGAAGCTGGGGGACGATTTTGACAAGGCTGCTGTCCTTGTCCTGCTTACGCAGAACGCCCACAGAGCCGCCGAACAGAGCAAAGCCATACTCGAATACCCTGCCGCGGTTAAAAAGCTGTCACAAGGGGAAAAAACCACAAAAACCACCCCGGCAGACAACACCTTGCAGCGCATGGTTGACCGGGAAGCCAAGCGAGCCGAGGGCAAGGGCGTGGGCTATGACCGCTGGGCGGCAAAGCACAACCTAAAGCAAATGGCAGCTACCGTTACCGCCTATCAGCAGTACGGCTTTTCTTCCCCGGAGGAACTGGACGAAGCCTGTTCTGCCGCCTATACCGCCATGCGGGAAAGCCTTACAGAGCTGAAGCAGATGGAAAAGACGCTGAACGGGAAAAAGGAGCTGCAACGGCAGGTGCTTGCCTATTCCAAGACCCGCCCTGTCCGGGACGGGCTGAAACAGCAGAAAAACGCCAAAGCAAAAGCAGCCTACCGTCAGAAGTACGAAAGCGACTTTATCATAGCAGACGCAGCCGCCCGCTATTTCAGGGAAAACGGCATTTCCAAGCTGCCGAGCTATAAAGCCCTGCAAGCAGAGATTGAAACCCTTATCCAAGAGAAAAACAGCGGCTACAACGATTACCGGGCAAAACGGGAGGAATACCGCCGCTTACAGACTGTCAAGGGCAATATCGACCAGATTTTACACCGGGAGCGCAAGCCTGTGAAAAGGCAGGAACAGGAACGATAAAAACCGCCCCAAAATGTACCCGAACCTATACAGAACAAGGGGGCTGCCCCGTACCCTATCCGCAAATACCAAAGGATTTTTTAACGGGCTTATAGGGCAGAAAAAACCCGAAAATGATACCGAGATGATACAGAATTACCGCCGATACCGCCACACCAGCGGAAACGGCAGAAAGGAGCGCACCCATGCCAAGAATGAGCAAGAAACGGCGGCTGGAATGGTCTTTTTTCCTGCGGCAAGTGAAAGTCGGGAATTCCACCTGCGATCGTATCACATACAATGACCTCTGCCGGGGCTGTACCCATAGCTGCAAGCAGAGCTTCCGGGCGGTTATCATACTCTGCCCCCACTACTACTCCAAATGCCGGAAAAAGGAGGACAGGGACAATGGCAGATAACCGCAAGTATTACTACCTCAAGCTGAAAGAGAACTTTTTTGACAGCGACTCCATTGTGCTGCTGGAAGATATGAAAGACGGGATTTTATACTCCAATATCCTCTTGAAGCTGTACTTAAAATCGCTGAAAAACGGCGGGAAATTGCAGCTTGACGAGCATATCCCCTACACAGCGCAGATGATAGCGACACTGACCCGCCACCAGATAGGGACGGTTGAGAGGGCTTTAGAGATTTTCCGGCAGTTGGGGCTTGTGGAGCAGCTTGACAGCGGGGCTTTCTATATGACCGACATTGAGCTGATGATAGGACAGTCCTCTACCGAAGCCGAGCGGAAACGGGCTGCAAGACTGGAAAACAAGGCACTTTTACCGCCCCGGACAAAAGGCGGACATTTGTCCGACATTCGTCCACCAGAGATAGAGATAGAGTTAGAGAAAGAGATAGAGATAGAAAAAGAGAGAGAGGGAGAAACGGGACACCCCGCCCCCGCCGCTTATGGCAGATACAACAATGTGATACTGACCGATACAGAGCTTTCCGGGCTAAAAACAGAGTTGCCCGACAAGTGGGAGTATTATATTGACCGGCTTTCCTGCCATATCGCTTCCACCGGGAAACAGTACCACAGCCATGCAGCCACCATTTACAAGTGGGCGCAGGAGGACGCTGCCAAAGGCAAGGCTGCCCCGAAACAGGGCATACCCGATTATTCATGCAAGGAGGGCGAGAGCTTATGAAAAACGGAATTGAAGCTATGATTACGGACATTACAGCCACTACCGCCGAAGCGGAGGACTACACAGGCGAGGACGGGCTTTTATACTGCGGTAAGTGCCATACGCCCAAAGAAGCCTATTTTGCAGAGGGAAAGACTTGTTTCGGGCGTGACCGCCACCCGGCAGAGTGCGACTGCCAGCGGGCAGCCCGTGAAAAGCAGCAAGCCGCCGAAAGCCGACAGAAGCACCTTGAAAAAGTGGAGGACTTGAAACGCCGGGGCTTTACCGACCCTGCTATGCGGAACTGGACATTTGAGCATGACAACGGCAGAAACCCGCAGACCGAAACCGCCCGCTTTTATGTGGAGAGCTGGGAAACCATGTAGGCTGAAAATATCGGCTACCTGTTTTGGGGCGGCGTGGGGACGGGAAAAAGCTACCTTGCCGCCTGTATCGCCAACGCCCTTATGGAAAAAGAGGTTGCCGTCTGCATGACAAACTTTGCAACGATACTGGGTGACCTTGCCGCCAGCTTTGAGGGCAGGAACGAATATATTTCCCGCCTTTGCAGCTACCCTCTGCTGATACTTGATGATTTCGGTATGGAGCGAGGAACAGAATACGGGCTGGAACAGGTTTACAGCGTGATTGACAGCCGTTACCGAAGCGGCAAGCCGCTGATCGCCACGACCAACCTCACGCTGGAGGAATTGCAGCACCCGCAGGACACGCCCCACGCCCGTATCTATGACAGGCTGACTTCCATGTGCGCCCCCGTCCGCTTCACGGGCAGCAACTTCCGAAAGGAAACCGCACAGGAAAAGCTGGAACGCTTAAAGCAACTGATGAAGCAGCGAAAGGAGAGCCTATGACAGAAACGAAACAGACAAGCACCACCAAAACAGACCGCCGCCCGGACTGTGTGACGGAAATCCGCATGGGCAACTCCGTCCTTACCGTTTCCGGCTTCTTCAAGCAGGGCGCAACCGACACCGCAGCCGACAAGATGATGAAAGTGCTGGAAGCGGAAGCTGCTACACAAAAAACGGCGATTTGACCGACCATAAAGAAGCAGATTTGACGCTTTTGCCGCTATACAGACAGCCGCCCCATGTGGTACAATCAAGGTACGGAATAGTGGGGCTGGCTGTCGGAAACGGAGGATTTTATGTTAAGACAGACCAACCAACAACCAATTACCGCCCTTTACCCAAGACTATCCCATGAGGACGAGCTGCAAGGCGAAAGCAATTCCATTTCCAATCAGAAGCGTATCCTTGAAACCTATGCAAAGCAGAACGGCTTTTCCAATCTGCGCTGGTACACGGACGACGGTTATTCTGGTGCGAACTTTCAAAGACCCGGTTTTCAAGCCATGCTTGCGGACATTGAAGCCGGAAAAGTCGGGACAGTTATCGTAAAGGATATGTCGAGGTTAGGGCGAAACTACCTGCAAGTGGGAATGTACACGGAAATGATTTTCCCACAGAAAGGTGTCCGCTTCATCGCTATCAATGACGGAGTGGACAGCGCACAGGGCGACAATGACTTTGCCCCGCTGCGGAATATCTTTAACGAATGGCTGGTGAGAGATACGAGCAAGAAAATCAAAGCAGTAAAACGCTCAAAAGGCATGAATGGCAAGCCCATCACAAGCAAGCCTGTGTATGGCTACCTCATGGACGAGGATGAAAATTTCATTATTGACGAGGAAGCTGCACCCGTAGTCAAGCAGATATACAACCTCTGTCTTGCCGGGAATGGTCCGACCAAGATAGCCCGTATGCTCACAGAGCAGCAAATCCCCACGCCGGGAACGCTTGAATACCGCAGGACGGGCAGCACCCGCCGCTACCACCCCGGCTATGAGTGCAAGTGGGCGACCAATACCGTAGTGCATATCCTTGAAAACCGGGAATACACAGGCTGTCTGGTAAATTTCAAGACAGAAAAACTTTCTTACAAAGTCAAGCACAGTGTAGAAAATCCCCCGGAAAAGCAAGTGATTTTCGAGAACCACCACGAGCCTATCATAGACACCCAAACATGGGAACGGGTGCAGGAGCTTCGCAAACAGCGCAAACGCCCAAACCGCTATGATGAAGTGGGTTTGTTCTCCGGCATACTGTTCTGTGCGGACTGCGGCAGCGTGATGTATCAGCAGCGATACCAGACGGACAAGCGCAAGCAGGACTGTTATATCTGCGGCAACTACAAGAAACGCACCCATGACTGTACGGCGCACTTTATCCGCACCGACCTCTTGACCGCTGGTGTACTCTCCAATCTGCGGAAAGTGACCAGCTATGCGGCAAAGCATGAAGCCCGGTTTATGAAACTCTTGATTGAGCAGAACGAGGACGGGGGCAAACGCAGGAACGCCGCCAAGAAAAAGGAACTGGAAGCCTCCGAGAAACGCATAGCCGAGTTATCCGCTATCTTCAAGCGGCTGTATGAGGACAGCGTGACCGGGCGCATATCAGACGAGCGTTTCACAGAGCTGTCGGCAGACTATGAAGCAGAGCAACGGGAGCTGAAAGAAAGAGCCGCTGCTATTCAAGCGGAGCTTTCCAAAGCACAGGAAGCCACCGTGAACGCAGAAAAGTTTATGAATGTTGTCCGGCGGCATACCAGCTTTGAAGAACTTACCCCTACTCTGCTGCGGGAGTTTGTAGAGAAAATCGTTGTGCATGAGTGCAGCTATGACGAGAACAAGACCCGCAGACAGGACATTGAGATTTATTATTCTTTTGTTGGCAAGGTGGACTTGCCCGAATAACCGCCCGACCTATCCGACACAATGCGCAAGTGCCGGATAGGAACGGCAAAATTTTTTACACTTCTATTACTTCTTTATCGCACATCAGTAAAGAGCCAAGGTATAAAGCAGCTGATGGATAGGTAGATGTAAACAAGAAAAGAAAGGAAAAGCACAATCCAGAAGGAACAGACGATTGTGCCAAGAAATGTTTATGAGTTAGCAAGAGTGCTGATATAATAGAAAAAGGATCATTAGTGATAGATGACACAAGAGAAAGGCAGAAAATATGCATATAAGCTATAAACCCCTCTGGCATATATTAATGAGCGCAGAATGAAGCAAACATGGAGTTGAAAAGTATAGTTGCAATGAAAATGTATAAATCAAAAACTTGGCAGCACGAAGTTACTGGAAGTTATGATACAATTCTTTTTGGTAAAAGCATATTTAAATACACATGGAAAGAGACTGGAGAAATTGTATTGATAAAAGATTCGTTCAACAATCAGATCTGCAGATTATCGATTTATACTGTGAATATTGATGGAGAATCCCATAGTTTTGCCGCTGGAGAATTTAGTAATGGTCAGTGGAGATTCTATTTGTTTAGATATTGAGTATGTTAAAATAATATAAGCAAACTAGAATTGACCGAGCTCTTCAGAGCGAGGGATGCTTCTTGACAGTTAGGTCAAGGAGATGAAAAGAAAGAGATAGAGGACATTGAATTTATGGAGGTGGATGATTTGAATATAGAAACCTTTTTTGATGATATAGTTTCACAAAATAAAATTGAGGACATATTTCCGAGATGATGCTATTATAAAAAGCCATTGTACCAATGAAATGTTTACTGTTGAATAATATATTAAAGCTAATTGTGAATATCCATGAGATTGGGATGGGAAGATAGAACGCATTGATAAAACTAATAATATTATTATTCTGGTGTGTCAACTATTTTTGAAGTATAAAAGCGTATCATTTCATGTGGTAAGTTTTATTAGAGTAGAAAACGATTTAATTGTCGAAATGGATGAATACTTAGCAGATGATGTATTGGCATCAGAATGGCGTAGAAAAATAAAAATAGGGAAGCCTATTTATTAAATTTGAATTTCTGAGGGATGACGATGAGCAAGCTAAATAACTTAATTGAAAGAATGGAAAACGAAATAGATACAGATAATTTCATTGAAATAATGGATGATTGTATACAGGAAATTGAAGAAAGTGGTATTGGCATTAAAGCAGTGGAACCACTATTACAATTTATAGAGCGACACCCACTTTCTGATTTTGGAGCACCGGGTTCGATTGTCCATTTTGTAGAAAAATTTTATAAGCAGGGATATGAACCTCTCTTAATCTCTTCTATCAAACGATGTCCCACTATGCACACTATTTGGATGTTGAACAGAGTGAAAAACGGAGAGCAAGAGCAACAGGTATACTTTGCGATTTTAAATGACATTGTTCATAATAAGGATATTGATGAAGAAATAAGAAGAGAAGCTCAAGACTTTTTGTCTTGATAAATCCCAGTTTATAAAGATAAAAAGGATTTGTATAGACGTGAACTTAAATTTGTCGGGGAGGGGGTATTTATGTGGATGATATTGGGAATAGGGTCAATAGTGTTTGCAATCCTTAATTTGGTCCGGGCATTTCATGATAAAAACGCAAAATGGTTCTACGCTTGAAAGGAAGTGCAATAACTATTTTGAATATAGTGCCAAGTAGACACTTGACTATACTCAAAGTCTGTATGAAAAGAAACTGATTACTTACCCCAGAACAGACAGCAGGTGTTTAACAGAGGATATGATTGTGAGTACAGTCAACAACACTTTGGGTAAAAATGACTTTGATACAGAGCGTATCAAGGTAGTATTTAACTCTAAAAGGTTACGGACAATCATGCAATCATACCGACAATCAGTTCCGTAAAAAAAGATGTTTCTGAATTACCTTAAGTGAAGCAAAAGGTTACTTCCTTATATCCGATAAATTTAATGCAAGTGTAGGCTATCCTCTGATTGAAAATATAGCAAAGATTGTAGCTTCATTTGACGGTTTTGAACTTACAAGTTCAGGTAAGGTAATTAAAGATGAAGACTTTAGCAAATACCTTAAAGAATACAAATCAAAAAAGAGTGAAAATACTGTATTGTCCGATGTAAGTGTTGGTGATGTTTTGAGCGTTGGAAAATAAAGAGGTTAAAGAAAAATTTCCCCAACCTCCGAAATACTTTACTGAAGATACGCTTTTAAAGGCTATGGAGATTACAGGAAATGACGTACTTGAAAAAGGTGTGGAAATGGAAAGAAAAGGACTTGGTACTCCTGCAACAAGAGCAGGGATTATTGAAACCTGATCTTTAAAGGATTTGTAGAAAGAAATAAGAAAAATCTTTGTAGCCACACATAAAGGAGTTAGCCTCGTAACAATAGTATCTGATACATTTAAGCCAGCAGAAACAACAGCAAAGTGGGGAAATGGAGCTATCCGATATTGCTCCAGGAAAATCATCAAAGGAAGAATTTTTAGAAGCGGTTGAAAATGAGATAAAAGAGACTGTTCTGACATATAGTAAGTAAGAGACAACTAATTTCAGAGTGGAACAAATGCCCTAAAAATATTATAATATTTTGTAGGAAAAATAGGGTGAAAGGAAGTATGAAAGATATATTTATGGCTACAGTAAAAGTTATGGCAAAAGGACAGGTTACTATCCCGAAAAGGATAAGAGAACTTTTGAATTTAGAAAATGGAGATTATGTTACTTTTGTAGTCAATAAAGATAGAGTTGAAATTCTAAATTCCGAAGTTTTTATTGAAGAAAACATTGGGAAATAAAGGGTGGTGAAAAGCAGATGATGATAGATGAAATAAAGAAGTTAATTCAAAATGGAGAGAAGATAGATGTCGAGTTTAAAGAATCCAAAAATGCTTTAACCAAAGATGTCTTTGATACAGTATGTTCTTTCAATAATAGAAATGGTGGACATATTTTACTTGGTGTAAATGATAAAAGAGAGATTGTTGGTGTTAGTAAAGAGAAAGTTGATAAAGTGATTAAGGAATTTACTACGGCGATCAATAATCCGCAAAAGATGTATCCGCCACTTTATTTGCTCCCTGAAATCTTTGATATAGACGAGAAAAAAGTAATTTACATCAGAGTTCCGGAAGGCTATCAGGTGTGCAGGCATAATGGAAGAATTTGGGATAGGTCTTATGAGGGAGACATCAATATAACAGACCATTCCGAACTTGTATATAAGCTATACGCAAGAAAGCAAGGAAGCTATTTTATTAATAAAGTATATCCGAATCTTGATATTGATTTTCTTGATGCTTCTGTTATTGATAAAGCTAAGAAAATGGCTGTTTTCCGAAATAAAAATCATGTTTGGGCGAATATGAGCAATGAAGAACTTCTTAGAAGTGCCAATTTGATACTGACCGATCCGGAAACAAAGCGCGAGGGAATTACATTAGCAGCTATTCTGTTATTTGGAAAAGACAACTCTATTATGTCCGTTCTTCCACAGCACAAAACTGATGGTATATTCAGAGTTGAAAACAAGGATAGATATGATGATAGAGATGTTGTCATAACGAATCTGATTGATAGCTATGATATGCTTATTGAGTTTGGGCAAAAGCATTTGAATGATTTATTTGTATTGGACGGAATAGTCAATGTCAATGCAAGAGATAGGATACTTAGAGAGATAGTTTCCAATACATTGGCTCATAGGGATTATTCAAGTGGGTATCCTGCAAAGATGATTATTGATGATGAGAGAATTACTGTTGAAAACAGCAACTTGGCTCATGGTATGGGAGCATTAGACTTACAGAAATTTGAGCCATTTCCTAAAAACCCTGCTATATCAAAGGTGTTTAGAGAAATAGGTCTTGCTGATGAATTAGGCTCAGGAATGAGAAATACCTACAAGTACACACAGCTTTATTCAGGACAAAATCCGCTATTTGAGGAAGGAGATATATTTAGAACGATTATTCCTTTGAAGAAGATAGCGACGCAAAAGGTGGGTGGAGGGAATGTCCCTCAAGATGTCCCTCACAGTGTCCCTCACGATGTCCCTCAGGGCAGAGATGAACTGATTAAATTTATAAAAACACAAATAAGATTAAATAATAAAATTACAAGACAGGCTATTGCAGAAGGTGCAGGGGTAAGTGTAAAGACGATACAAAGAACTTTGAAGGAAATAGATAATTTGCAATATGTAGGTAGTGGAAATAATGGTCATTGGGAACTTAACGAGTAAAAGTAAGTTGCAGAACCATGATTTTTAGTAGGTAATTGATTTTTAAAAGTACCATGCAATAAGGTTTTGTAGCAGAAAAATTAAGTTGCAGTAAGTTGCAATACACAGAATCAAAAGGTGATTAGAGTAAAATCTAACCACCTTTTTTGTTTGGAAAAAAGAAGAAGGTAAAAATGCGAATAAATGATTTTTATAACATTTTGGAGCTTGTGAGTTCTCCGAAAAATGATTTAAAACAGAAATTTAATCCTGAAAGAATAACATTTCCGATGATTTTTGATAGCTCTAATAATGTAGAGACAGACCAAGAGAAAAAACAGACATTAGTCGAGTATATTATGGAATCATCAGATCAATTTAGCCAGTTAATTGTTTCGGCAATAGGATTTTTAGAAAAAGATTATAGCATTAATTCGAATATAAATATAAAAGTTTTAGAAAATAAAAAATATAACTTACTAAATAATGAGATGCATGTTCAGAATTATGAGATTTTACAATGTATGAATGATGTTTAATGTAGTAGGGGTTAATAAGGAGCTGGTTATCTCGCCATCTCCTTACCCAAATAAATCCCATAATTTTTCCGTATCTTGTAAAGCTCGTTCATCTGGTTTTTGAGGACGAATACTCTTGCATGAGGGTATTCTTCTTTTCTTGCAATTTATCAAGTCTGTCCAAAATATCCTTTGAATTTGGCAGCTTGGAATATGATTTTTTAAGCTCTGGAAGGGCATTTTCATATATGGTAATCTGAGCTTTGTATTTTTCGAAAAATGTAAGAGTATAATATATTTGTGACAAAAATAAAAAAATAAGAAGGCTCTCTATTATAATGAAAGTTGCTAAACCGAATCATTATCTCAAAGGAGGGGCCTTCTTATGTCATCTATTATAACTGAAGAATTACGCTTTCGTAAACTAATTTGTGAATATGCTATCAAACATAAAAACAATGCTGAAGCAGCTAGACGGTATAATACAAGTAGACAACAAGTACAACGTTGGGTAAAGCGCTATGATGGAACGATTGCATCCTTACGGTTAAAGAGCCGTAGACCTCACTCACATCCGAATCAACATATAGCAGAAGAGTTATCGCTAATTAAGCGTGTATACTCGAAATTTAAGCATGAAGGGTTGGCACAAGTATATATAGAAGCTAAGAAACGCGGATATACTCGCTCCTATGGATCGATGTGCTGTCAAATACGCAGGCATATACCTAAGACAAAGGAATCTAAACAATATTATAAAAGCAATTGGAAGCCTGATGTAGTTACATATCCAGGTGAAAAAGTTCAAATTGATATTAAATATGTACCTAATGAGTGCTTACTATTTGACACTAATGGCATTAAATACTACCAAATTACGGCTATAGATGAATACTCTAGGAAACGTATACTATCCATTGTAGACGAGAAGAGCGTAACTAATACGAGTAGATTCTTAGTAGATTTAGAGGCTCGTATGGGCTTTAAAATACATACGATACAGACAGATAATGGACGAGAGTTTACTAATTATGGTCTTAAGGAGCGAGAGTGTTTGTTTGATCGCGTATTACGTAAATTAGGGATAAAACATAAGCTAATACGTCCATTTTCTCCATGGCAAAATGGAAAGGTAGAGCGAAGCCATAAGGTTGATGGAGAGAGATTCTATATAAGAAAGTTTAGGAGTCTTAATGCTCTTTTAAAGGCACATCAACGATATGCAAGTAGATATAATAACATAGCACAGAAAGTATTGGGGTTTAAATCACCCAATGAATATATAGCAGAGTACTTCTTAAATAAATCTTTAGGAGGTTGTGTCACAAATGTTTGACTACTGTAGAGCTTTTACTAGCGATGATGTTAGAATCCGTATTAAGAAGACATAAAAAATGATATAATAAAAGGAAATACATTGATACAAACGATTACATTGTGTATAAGGATATATAGATGAGTGAGAAGAAGAAACAACAGAAAGCACCGGTGTGCGTTGGACATACATATACGATAGAGATTCGCGGCACCGGCAGTAGTGGCGAAGGGGTAGGCAGATACGAAGGGTTTACAGTATTTGTGCCCTATGCTTTACCGAATGAAGCGGTGCAAGTGAAGATTACTATAGTCAAAAAGAATTATGCTGTAGGAGATATTGTAGAGGTGCTCACACCATCTGCAGAGCGAGTGGACCCGCAATGTGAGGTATATGGCAATTGTGGGGGCTGCCAATTACAACATGCGTCCTATACAGAACAATTACGACTAAAAACAGAATCTGTGAAAGCCGTTATCGAACGGATTGCTAAATGTGACCCAGAGTTAGTATTACCTTGCATAGGGCCAGAAGAACCATGGAGATATCGGAATAAGATGCAAATGCCTGTAGGTGGAACCGTAGATAAAATTCGTATGGGATTTTACCAAAAGGGATCCCATAGCATCATTAACCATGAACATTGCCCTATTCAAGATGTAGGCAATGATGAGATTCGTAAAGTTTGCTACGAGGCTATGAATGAATTAGGTATCGAGCCTTATGATGAGCATACCGAAAGAGGTGTGATTCGTCATGTTATAGGGCGGATTGGCAAAGACGAATGGATGGTTATTCTCGTAAGCCGTACAGCTAGTATTCCGCAGGAGCAAGAATTAGTGAATCAGATTGTACAGGCTTTACCACAAGTGACATCCATCGTAGTGAATCACAATCCGAAACAAACGAATGTGATCTTAGGACCTACGAATCGTACCATTTATGGAAAAGACCAAATTACGGATTATATTAAAGATTTATCCTTTCAGTTGTCACCGCATTCCTTCTTTCAAGTGAATCCAGAACAAACCACGGTACTCTATGATACAGCTTTGGAATTTGCGGACTTGAAAGGCCGTGAAACGGTGATAGATGCGTATTGTGGAACAGGAACTATTTCTTTGTTCTTGGCTCACAAAGCAAAACATGTCATTGGAATTGAAATCGTTGAGCCTGCCATCAAAGATGCGAAAAAGAATGCAGAACGAAATGGATACGATAATACAGAATTTATCGTAGGCGATGCAGCGGTGGAAATGCCTAAGTTGTATAAACAAGGCATTAAGCCAGATGTGATTGTATTCGATCCCATCCGTGCAGGCTGCAAAGAAGATGTATTACATGCTGCTGTTGGGATGGGGCCAGAACGGATAGTGTACGTGTCTTGTAACCCATCCTCCATGGCACGAGATATAGAAATACTGACAAAACAGGGCTACCAATTGGTGAAAGTTCAACCAGTAGATATGTTCCCGCAGACGTATCATACAGAAGCTGTGGTGCTGCTGACAAGGAGCTAAGTGATGCAGTAAGTATTAGATCGGCCCATGTCAGGGATGTCCAAGAGTTCGAGGGAAGCGAATTTGATTAATCATCACAGTTGATGTAGAATACAATTGAGATCTTTATTACAGAAGCTACTAAGTATAGTGCTTTCATATAAATATATACACTTTATAAAGGAGGGGTAGTATGATTTGGTCATGTATTATTGGTGGATTGATTGGATTTATTGCAGGTAAAATTACTAAAAAAGCTGGATCTATGGGTATTATTGCTAGAATTATTGCGGGCTTAATAGGTTCTTCTGTGGGACAAGCAATTTTTGGCACTTGGGGACCAAGCTTAGCTGGAATGGCGTTGATTCCTTCAGTCATTGGTGCAGTGATTGTCATTGCTGTAGTATCTTTTTTCTTTGGAAAGAAAAAGTAAAAATATGTCAATTATGTAGAGAAGAAACATAAGTTAGTATATGGATGCGTGTATATATATTTATAGATGGTCTTTTATACTACTTATGTTTCTTTTAATTTGAGAATATATTTATTTCTCACATATAACCAAAAGTCATTTGACAAATGGCGATCGTGTATTGTAGCATTAAAGATAATTACATATAGGGAAAAGAACTGATAAGATATTAGAAAGTTTTAATTCATAAAGTCTTTTTAGAATATATCTAAAGTTGTTTTATGATGTTTGTAATCCATAGTGGTTACCTAATTTATTTAAGAAGAGGGTATCTTTTTTATACAATAGGTGCACTATGGATTTTTTATAAAGATGATTAATTATATATCCGTTTAATCATCATGTTTTATTCGAAAGGAGGATATAGGTTTTAAGGTTAGGGTATAAATATTTTATTTTTGAAAGGGCGTACGTTATGTTAAAAAGATTATTTATGCTTGTAACCACGATTATGGCATTTTTAATGATTGCTGGTTGCGGTGGCAATACAGATCAGGCGAGAGCTGATCGTGCAGCCAAGGGAGAAATTGTTATTTCCATGGGGAAATATATGATTAATGGTGGTTATGACCCTACTAGTGGATGGGGTATGTGGGCTGCGGATCCATTCCACTCTGCGTTATATACAAGAAATGATAAAAAAGAACTGGAAATGGATTTAGCGAAAGATGTAACCATATCTCCAGATGGCTTGCATTATACATTTAAAATTCGTGATGATGTTAAGTTCTCTGATGGTCAACCACTAACAGCTAAAGATATTGTATTTACTTATGAAACAGCACAAAAGGCAGGTGGCTATGTAGATCTTACTTTCATGGAATCAGTCGTGGCAAAAGATGACTATACGGTAGAATTTACATTGAAAAAACCTTGGTCTCTATTTCTTGAAATAACTTCTACATTGGGGATTGTACCAGCCCATGCGTATAATAAAGAAACTTACGGTTCACAACCAATTGGTTCTGGTCCATGGAAAGTAGTGGCATTCCAAAAAGAGCAACAGTTAATTATGGAACCGAATGAATATTATTATGGTGAAAAACCAAAATTAAAAAAAGTGACAGTTTTAAATATTGCTGAAGATGCTGCAGTAGCAGCGGCTAAATCTGGTCAAGTGGATGTGTTATTCTTGAACTCTGACTATGCGAATGCAAAAGTAGATAATATGAAAGTATTTACGATGCAAACTATAGCTTCTTTTACATTGAATCTTCCAACACAACCAGAACGTGAAGAAAATGGTATGAAAGTAGGTAATAATATTACGTCTGACCCAGCCATTCGTAAAGCTTTAAATATTGGTATTAATCGTGCAGAAATTATCAAAAATGCATTGAATGGATTTGGTGAACCAACATACATGTATTCCAAAGAGCTAGCATGGGTTAATCCAGAATTAAATATCACAGATAATCGTGTAGAAGAAGCGAAAAAAATTCTTGAAGATGCTGGATGGAAAGACACAGATGGTGATGGAATTCGTGAAAAAAATGGCGTAAAAGCTGAATTTAAAATTTCCGGTCGTTCCAACGATTTACAACGTTATAATACAGCAGTAGCGCTAGCAGCGGATGCAAAAAAATTGGGCATCAATATGATTGCGGAATCTATGGCATGGTCTGATGCTCGTAAAATTGCTCGTAATGTACCTACAATTTGGGCTTCTAGTGACTTTAATCCATTGTCTCTTTACATGTATTTCCATAGTTCCCAAATTGGTAAAAACGTAATTAATAACCCAGCTATGTATAGCAATCCAACAGTAGATGCTCATATTGATGCGGCATTGGCAGCTAACAGCTGGGATGAAGCGATTAAAGAATTTAAGTTGGCTCAATGGGATGGAAAAACAGGTATAAAAGAAGATGTACCATATTTATGGATTGCCAATGTATCCGTTCCATATTTAGTTCGTGATGGTCTAGACCTAGGTAATGTAGGCGTTAATCAACGTGGACAAGGCATGGGTATTATAGCAAATCTTTCTCAATGGCAATGGAAATAGTATAGTAAGGATCACATATGAATCAGCAAATTTGGTCTTTTATTAGACAACAACTTATTCGTGTGGTACTTTTGATATTTGCTGTCAGCGTAGTTAGCTTTTTGCTCTTAGTTATTTCTCCGATTGATCCAATTGATGCGTACTTTTCGGGATTATCTGTGACGGAGGAGCAAAAAGCGGCTATGGCTGCTTTCTGGCAATTTGATAAGCCACCAGTAGAACGATACTGTATTTGGGCAGCAGACTTGTTACAAGGTAATTGGGGAGTTTCCTTCCTTTACAATGAACCTGTTATTAATGTCATTGCTGAGAAGTTCCAAGAAACTCTTTTGTTAATGATGCTTTCATGGGTACTAGCTGGATTGGTAGGGTTTTTCTTTGGTATCGTCAGTGGCGTATACGAGGGAACATGGATTGATAAAATCATCAATGGGTTTTCCTTGTTGTGCGTATCTATACCAACCTTTTGGTTAGGCATTGTGGTGCTATTTATTTTTGCAGTGGAATTACAATGGTTTCCCTTTGCCTTATCCACTCCCATTGGTAAAATCGGGGCAGATGTCACATGGGCAGAGCGATTATACCATGTGGTCTTACCCGCATTAACTTTAGCGGTTACGGGTGTATCTGCTATCACTCTACATACGAGACAAAAGATGATCGATTGCTTAGGCAGTAATTATATGTTATTTGCAGAAGCTAGAGGGGAAACGCTGTGGCAACGTGTGTTACGACATGGGTTGAGGAATGTGATGATTCCAGCGATTACATTACATTTTGCATCTTTTGCTGAACTATTCGGAGGTGCCATTTTAACAGAAGTTGTATTCTCCTATCCTGGTTTAGGTAGTGCAGTGACATTGGCAGGTCTGCGAGGCGATGTTCCTTTATTATTAGGTATTTCATTTTTTAGTGCCATCTTTGTATTTGTAGGCAATTTAATTGCTAATATATTGTATGCAGTGGTGAATCCAGAAATTAAGAAAGGGGGACATGAGATATGAATGACGATGTAATAGAAGTATCGACTGTTCATTCTTGGACAAGACGTAAAAAAATGTTACTGTTAGCATCTTTTGTATCTGTTGTCCTTGTATTGATTACCATTGCAGGGGCACTTATGCCAGAAGAAAGTTATGCAATCAATTATGGTAATAAATATGCAGAGCCTTCCTTGCAATATATATTTGGTACTGACCATATGGGAAGAGATATGCTATATCGTTGTATCAAAGGTCTATCCATTAGTATTCAAGTAGGCTTATTGGCTGCTTTTGTTAGTTCTTGTATAGCATTGGTGTTAGGAACCTTATCTGCTACCTTTGGGGGAAAAGTTGATGCCTTTATCTTGTGGCTCGTTGATTTGTGTATGGGGGTGCCTCATATTTTGTTAATCCTCATGATTTCTGTGTCCTTAGGAGGCGGAATGAAAGGAGTTGTCATCGGCGTGGTGGCAACACATTGGACTCGCTTAACACGATTGATACGGGCAGAGGTCATGCAACTTCGTAATGAACCATATGTGTTGGCAGCGCGTAATTATGGTCATTCCTATTTCCGTATTGCCAAAGAACATTTTGTGCCACATATTTTACCACAATATATCATTGGTCTTGTGTTATTGTTTCCTCATGCTATTTTGCATGAAGCCGGCATTACTTTTTTAGGCTATGGGTTACCATTAGACTTACCAGCTATTGGTATCATATTGTCTGAATCGATTCGTCATATCTCTTTAGGATTATGGTGGTTGGCCTTTTTCCCTGGTATGACATTAATGGTTGTGGTATTTTTCTTTGATCGATTGGGAGAAGCTTTAAAAGAGTTATTCGACCCTGCACATTCACAGCGATAGGAGGTTCTCATGAAAGAAGAATTATTGCGGGTAGAGAACCTTGCAGTCACTTTTGAAATGTACCAAGGGAAACTTTCAAAACACCATGTACAGGGGATTAAGGACATTTCATTGAACGTCTATACAGGAGAAATATTAGCCGTGGTCGGTGCCAGCGGGTCAGGAAAAAGCTTATTAGCGCATGCTATTATGGGATTATTGCCTTATAACTCTACTGTGGAAGGAAAAATTTTTTATAAGGGAGAAACTTTAACTTCAAAGCAACAAGAACTCTATCGTGGTTCAGAGATGGCTCTAGTACCACAGTCGATCACCTATTTGGATCCGACTATGAAAGTGGGAAAACAAGTTGTTGGACTAACAGGGAATATGGCGGAACAAGAAGCCGTATTTGCGAAATTAGCATTGCGTGAAGGTGTGAGTCGTATGTATCCCTTTGAACTATCTGGTGGTATGGCACGGCGCGTGCTAGTATCGACAGCATTGATTAGTCATGCTCAGTTTATTGTAGCGGACGAACCAACTCCTGGTATGGAAATGAAAGATGCTGTGCAAGCCTTACAGATGTTCCGTGATATGGCGAATGAAGGAAAAAGCTGTATGCTCATCACCCATGACTTAGATTTGGCCATTCATGTGGCAGATCGCGTAGCTGTATTTTATGATGGTCGCTTAATTGATGTGACAAAGGCAAGAAACTTTCAAAGTCCAGAGCTGTTAACACATCCGTATACACAAGCTTTATTTAATGCATTACCACAGAATGAGTTTAGAGACTATTCTAAAGCAGAAGTTGAACAATTTTTGATGACAAAGGAGGGATATGATGTTAGACATTAAAAATCTCACCTTTGGGTATCATGGGGGTGAATTTGTACTGAATGATGTGTCTTTACAAATTGAACAAGGTAAGCGTATTGCATTACTGGGGCCTAGTGGATATGGTAAAAGCACATTAGCTAAAATTTTAGCAGGGTATATGTTGCAAAGAAGTGGCATCGTCACCTTAGATGGGCAAGATATTCGGGAGATACAAGGATACAATCCGATTCAATTGATTTATCAACATCCTGAAAAAGCCTTAAACCCTAGATGGAAACTCAAAAAGAGTTTAGATGAAGCTTGGGATATTCCAGAGTCCTTATTGGATCGTATGGGCATCGAAAGAGAATGGTTGTCTCGTTGGCCTAATGAATTATCTGGTGGTCAATTACAACGGATCTCTATTTTACGTGCTCTTTCACCACAGACGAAAGTATTGATAGCAGACGAGATTACCGCTAGTTTAGATGCGATTACACAAGCGCAATTATGGTCTGTCATTTTAGAAGAAGTAGATAAGCACAATATGACATTGGTGCTGATTACGCATAATCGTCATTTAGCAAACCGAGTTTGTGAAGAATTAGTGGAAATGAATGTAATTAATAACTAACTTTCATGTAAAATATATCCTATAGAAGCGGTTTATCACTGTTTTTATTACGTCACTTGCCGTATAATGTATACGACAAGTGATTTTTTTATTAGAAAGGATTTAGTAATTTCATGATTATTTTATTCGGATTTATTCTATTGTTAGCTTGCTTAATTGTTGGTGTAAGACATGGTGGCTTAGGCTTAGCCGCTGTATCTGGTATCGGTCTTGCTATTTACGTATTTGTAATTGGTCTTGTACCCGGTAAACCGCCAATTGACGTAATGCTAACGATTATGGCAGTTGTAACTTGTTCTGGTTTCTTACAAGCTTCCAAAGGTTTGGATGTCATGCTTGTATACGCAGAAAAATTTCTTCGTAGTAATCCCAAACAAATTACTATTTTAGCGCCGATCACAACATGGTTCTTAACTGTGTTATGCGGAACAGGACACGTAGTGTATACGATGTTCCCAATCATCTATGACATTTCTATCAAAGAGGGGATTCGTCCAGAACGACCAATGGCTGTGGCATCCATAGCTTCTCAAATGGGGATTTGTGCATCTCCAGCATCCGTTGCGGTTGTATCTGTAGTAGCTATGTTAGGGGCAGTCAACTTCCCAGCTAGCGTGGTAACGATTTTATCCATTACAATTCCAGCTACATTTATTGGCGTTATTGTAGCTGGTGTATGGAGTATGCGTCGTGGTAAGGAATTGGCCAATGACCCTGACTTCCAAGCTCGTATTCAAGATCCTGAACAACGTGCCTATATCTATGAAGAGAATAAAGAAGCTAGTGTTGTAAAAGAACTTCCTCGCACAGCATATTGGGCAACCATCATTTTCTTACTAGGTATTTTGGTCATTGCTTTATTCGGTAGTTTCCCTAACCAATTATTGCCATTAGTTCCTAATGCAAAAGGTCTATGGAAACCATTATCTATGACTCCAACAATTCAAATTGCTATGCTTGTGATGGCAGCTTTAATTTTGTTGGTATGTAAAGTAAAAGTTAGCGATGTAACAAGTGGGTCTGTATTCAAATCTGGTATGATTGCTGTTGTGTCGGTATACGGTGTAGCTTGGATGGCAGAAACCTATTTTGGTGCCTATATTCCACAATTCAAAACAACTCTATCGAGTGTGGTAGTAGAGCATCCATGGACCTATGCACTTGTATTGTTTATCATTTCTAAATTGGTTAACTCTCAAGCAGCAGCACTTGCCATCGTGGTGCCAATGGGCTTAAGTGTAGGTGTAGATCCATTGATTGTGTTATCCTTCATACCTGCATGTTATGCATACTTTGTATTGCCAACGTATCCATCTGACTTAGCATGTATTGGTTTTGACCGTTCTGGTACAACACGAATTGGTAAATTTGTTATTAATCATAGCTTTATCATTCCAGGCTTAATTGGAGTATTTACAAGCTGTGTTGTCGGGTATTTTATTGCTCACGCATTATTCTAATATGATGTGATGACATGTATATACCGTCTGTATATACATTCTAGTAGTACAACTGTAAGCTTTGAAAGGTAACAGTACAAGGAGAAAGTAGTATGTTAAACAACAAGTTAGGCCTCATGAGTATCATACTCTTAGGGGTGAATGCAATTATTGGTACAGGAATTTTCCTGCTTCCAGGTAAAGCGGCTGCGTTGGTAGGCGTCAACAGTTTATGGGTTATCGTATTCGATGCTCTACTAGTGATGTCCATTGCCTTATGTTTTGCCGAAATGGGCGGTATGTTCAATAAGAACGGCGGTCCATATGTCTATGCAAAGGAAGCATTTGGTAACTTCGTAGGTTTTGAAGTTGGTTTTATGAAATGGGCAATTGCAACAATTGCTTGGTCTGCTATGGCAGTAGGTTTTGCTACTGCTCTTGGTGCGGTATGGGAACCAGCAAGCACAGAAATGGGTAAAAATGTGATTGCCACATTGATTATCGTGGTACTTGGTATCATGAATATCATGGGTGTTAAGATTTCAAAAATTATCAATAATATCGTAACTATAGGTAAATTGTTGCCATTAATTTTCTTCATCCTAGTAGGTATTTTCTATGTGAAAGGTGTTAACTTCCAACCAATGCAATCCGTGCCAGATATGACGCAAGCAAGCTTTGGAGCGGCGGCTTTAATTATTTTCTACGCTTTCACAGGTTTTGAATCTATTGCGGTAGCAGCGGAAGATATGGAAAACCCTGAACGCAATGTGCCAAAAGCAATTATTCTTGTATTAACACTGGTATCTATTGTATATATCTTAATTCAAGCGATTTGTATTGGTATCATGGGTGATTCCCTTGTTACATCTAAAACTCCTGTAGCCGATGCAGCCTTTGTGTTCATGGGACCTTTGGCGAAAGCAATTGTTACAGCAGGTACACTGATTTCTATCGGTGGTATTAACGTAGCATCTTCCTTCTTGGCACCACGTTCTGGGGTAGCTATGGCGGATGATGGACTGATTCCTAAAGTAGTATCCAAACGTAATAAAAAAGATGCTCCTTATGTAGCGATTATTGTCACTGTAGTATTTGCAGTTGTACTATCTTGGACTGGTAGTTTTGAAAAATTAGCAGCTATTTCCGTAGTATCTCGTTTTGCTCAATACTTACCTACGTGCTTAGCAGTACTTGTGTTCAGAAGCAAACGCCCAGATATGGATAGAACGTTCCGTGTTCCAATGGGACCAGTGATTCCAGTATTAGCTATTGTAGTTAGTGTTTGGTTGATAACACAATCTTCTTTGGAAAAAGTATTCTGGGGACTTGGTGGCTTAGTAGTAGGTGCTGTATTGTACTACATTATGAATCGTAATGGAAAACAAACAGCTTAGTCGCCTAAAATAATAAGTTCATAAGATATTTGTGGGTTCTTACCATTAGAGGACTACAAGTAGGTTATGAATGATCGAGTGGAAAGCTCTACATAACATGTATATATAAAAGTAAGAAACATAAGTAGGCATGTATTATAGTCAGTTTTGATGGATACATAAAGCCTACTTATGTTTCTTTTTTATTTTCTTTTTATATACTGTATGAAATGCTCAATGTAGTGAATCTTTTCTAGAAATACAGAAGCAGATGCTAGTTCTGGATTTTAGATAAAATTGTAAAAAGAATAACTTTTATTACTTTTTCATGTATATAGCTCACAAGTATGGTATAATTAAGATACTGTCTAAAGGAAAACTATCCAGTGCAACATAGATTGGAGTGAGATATTTGCGTAAGTTATTTGCCCTATTGGGTATGTTAGTATTGGTGTTACCAGTTCTGTTTGGTGTCACGAAGGCTGCGAATGTGACAGATCTTCATTGGGTGACAAGAAATGATGCACCAATTCCTTTTGTGAGAATGGTCTTTAGTTTATCAAGTCCTGTTCATGCTACGGCTTCTATCAGTGCTAGTGGTACATCGACTACATTAGTGCTAAAAAATGCTACTCTAGCAGGAGCACCTACATCAATTATGATGGATGATGGTATTGCTAAAAGTGCAACACTTTCACAACAAGGACAAGATACGCTAGTAAAAATTGAAACACCAAAAGCTATTGATGTAGAAGATTTAAAAGTATTTACATTAAAAAAAGACACTGTAAATAATAAGCCATACCGTATGGTGGTGGATATTCAGAAAAAAGGGGTGGCTCCACGAGAAAACTACTATGGGAAAAAGCCTGTAGTGGAGGCTAAATCTGCTGTAGCTGCTAAACCAGTGGTAGCTACTACATCTGCAGAGGTAAAACCTGTTGTACCTAAGGAAATACCAAAACCAGTGGCTAAGGTGGAGAAACCTAAGGCAAACTCACCGGCAAAAACAGAATCCAAGGAAGGACCTAAAAAACCAATTGTCTTACCAACAATCCCAGAAAAACCAGTGCCACAATCAGTAAGTTATCGCACATCTGGTGGCATCAAGGGTAAGATTATTGTGTTGGACCCTGGACATGGTGGTAGTGATCCAGGTGCTATTGGACCAACCGGATTACAAGAGAAGCAAGTGACCTTGCCTATATCAGAATATTTAAAATCTATACTGGAAGCGAAAGGTGCTAAAGTTATCTTGACTCGTACTACAGATGTAGATGTGTATGGTCCACATGCGAGTGGTGTTGATGAATTACAAGCTCGTGTGAATGTGGCAAATGCTAATCAAGCTGATGCATTTATCAGTATCCATATTAATTCTTTTTCCAATCCTAATGTAGGTGGGATTGCTACCTACTATTTTGACGGATCTGAGCAGTCGAAAAAACTAGCTTCTTCCGTACAAGGTCAGATTGCTGATCATAGTGGATTTAATGGTGATCGTGGTATTCAACCAGGAAATCTGTATGTATTACGACACTCCTTTATGCCATCTATATTGGTAGAGTTAGGATTTATTTCAAATCCTAAGGAGGAAGGTCATTTAAAAGAATCATCTACACGACAACAATTTGCTAATGAATTAGCAAAAGGGTTGGAAATCTATTTTGGAGGTTAATTCATGAAACAATCATTACGCTATGGCTTAGTGGCTATGATGAGCGTTTGTGTCATTGCTTTGGCGGGTTGTAATTCTCAAGATTTGAAACTAGATCTAGGAAAACAAACAACCGTTCAATCGACTACATCAGAAGATAAAAAAGCGATGGATAAGATGACAAAAATTGTGGTCTATGTACCGCGACAAGATGGGAAAGGCGTAATGCCACAACCGCTTACGATTGATAAAGAGCGTAAAACGGTAAAAGATGCCATAAATTTGATGATTGAGCAAGATGGTCGTGCAGAATATCCAGTCTTTGCAAAAGGCACAAAAGTAGTAGAAACATCAAAACATGATGATACTGTGACCGTGGTATTGAATGATGACTTTTTACAGGATGCTACAGGTTTAACAGCCACACTTCGCATTGCATCTATCGTCAATACAGCAGTGGAATTTGATGGTGTACATAAGGTATATGTAAAGGTAAAAGGAGTGACCTTGCCGACGTATGGTAATATTGATTTAACGCGTCCATTGAAACAAATGAAAGATAAAATCGTAAAAGATTAAGTACTATGTTGGGGGACTCTTCATAAAGAGCCTCCAAGATTTTTATACCTTAAATTCATGGTAATTTAGTATGAAAAAAGATCTACAAACATATTGTAAAAAGGGAGGATTTGATGATACAAAATTTATTAGAAGAGTTAGGGAAGAACTGGCCATTTTATATGCATTTATTGCTAGAGCATATAGGAATTACTTTTACAGCAGTCATCATTGCCACGATTTTTGGTTTGGCTATAGGAGTGTTCATTACACGGAAGCAAAAATTGGCTAATTCTGTTATATCCGTAGTGAATATTGCTTACACCATACCCTCAATTGCTTTGTTGGGCTTTTTGATTTCTTTTACTGGTGTGGGGAATACGACGGCTATTATTGCTCTTACCATCTATGCGTTGTTACCTATCGTGCGTAGTACCTATGTAGGGATTACCACTATTGATCCAAAGATTATTGAGGCTAGCCGTGCTATGGGTAGTACAGATAGGCAAATTTTATGGAAAATACAGTTACCGCTAGCATTTCCTGTTATCTTCGGAGCTATTATGAATATGGTGACCATGACCATCGCCTTAGCAGGGATTGCCTCCTTTGTAGGGGCAGGGGGTCTAGGAGTTGCTATTTACCGTGGTATAACTACTAACAATGAAATATTGATTTGGATTGGCGGTATTTTAATTGCTCTCTTAGCTTTGGTCATAGACGGCATACTAGGCTTTATTGGTAAACTAGTAGAACAGCACAAAATGCATACCGTAGTGAATAAAAAAATAGGCTATGCATTGGGAGCTATCTTAGTGATTATTTTTGGTGTCCTGGGAATGCAACAGTATAGTAAAAATGATACCATTCACATTGCATCAAAACCTGTATCGGAAGGATACATTTTGGCGGAAATCGTGGGTACTCTCATTGAGGCTGATACTGACTTGAAGGTTAAGTACACCCATGGTGTAGGTGGTGGCACATCTAATATTCATCCTGGCATGGTGCGAGGCGACTTTGATATGTATCCAGAGTATACAGGGACATCTTGGCAAGTCGTGTTAAAACATAAGGAAGAGTACAAAAATGACAAGTTCTCCATGTTGACTGGGGAATACAAGGACAAGTATCACTTCCTATGGAAAGGTATGTTTGGCTTTAATGATACCTATAGCATTGGTATTCGTGCAGACTTAGCAAAGGAATATGGTATCCGCACATTTACTGATTTGGCGAAGTATGCAGGACAGCTAACATTTGGTGCAGAATATGATTTTTTTGAACGTGAAGATGGTTATAAAGCGTTAGCTAAAGCCTATAACTATCACTTCAAAAAGGTAGTAGATATGGACAATGGCTTAAAATATCAAGCCTTGTTTGATAAGAAAATTGATGCGATGACTGTGTTTACTACAGATGGTCAACTGTCTGATCCACGGGTTGTAGTATTAGAGGACGATCGAAACTTTTACCCAAGTTACATGGCAGGCATGGTTGTTCGTGAGGAAACGCTACAAAAACATCCTGAGCTAGAAAAGGTATTACATCGTTTGGATGGTATCTTAGATGAAAGTACTATGGCACAGCTGAATAAAAGGGTAGAAATTGATAAGGAAGACCCGAAACAAGTGGCAAAGGAATTTTTGCAATCTAAAGGATTGGTGGTGAACTAGATGAATCAGATTATAGAATATAAAGATATTGGAAAGTCCTATCAAGGGAGATGGGTGGTGAGACATTGTAACTTGACCATCAACGAAGGAGACTTTCTTTGCATTGTAGGTACGTCTGGGTCAGGGAAAACGACGCTGTTAAAAATGATTAATGGATTGATAGTACCCGACGAGGGAGATATTACTATTTTTGGAACTCGTGTCATTGATCAGGATATTATTTCTTTACGTAGAAAGATTGGGTATGCCATTCAAGGGGATGGACTGTTTCCCCATATGACAGTAGCAGAGAATATTGGGTATGTGCCTATACTAGAGGGTGCACCGAAAGAAAAAGTAGATGCTATTGTAGAACGCATGCTTTCATTAGTGGGCTTACCACTAGATAGTAAGAAAAAGTATCCTAAAGAATTATCTGGAGGTCAACAACAACGGGTTGGTATCGCTAGAGCCTATGCGAACTCGCCGAAGATATTGCTCATGGATGAACCATTTGGAGCGGTGGATTCCATTACGAGGTATCAACTACAAGAAGACTTGAAACATATTCATAAGCAAACGGACTGTACTATTGTGTTTATCACCCATGACATGCACGAAGCTTTCAAGCTAGGCACACATATCCTTGTCATGCACGAAGGTAAGATACAACAATATGGAACAACGGAGGAAGTAAAGAATCATCCGAGTAATGACTATGTGAAACAGCTAGTGGAGATGACGCGGTAGGGATATACAAATATACGGAAACATAGTAAAAGGGAATCCTTATAGGGGTTCCTTTTATTTTTGTTATCCTTTGGTCCCTAGTATGGTACAATAAGAACAACGTGTATAGAAAAGTGATATACAGATCTTATAGTTCAATTGCAATAGTATATCGTTATTATCCGTAACGGCATAGATACGTTAGTTTGTTATTACACAATGAAACGAGGTGGTACCATGCATAAGGATCCTTTTGAGGAATATATCCGTCAAGGTGAAGCTAGTCAATATGAAAAAGCTCAAGCCTGGAAGACAGCTATTGGTTTACAAGCTGTCGATGGGTTGACGCCGTCTGCCTATTTAGTAGACTTAGCAAAGAAGAATATTGAAGGGCAGATGTCCCTACAGGTTCTTCATACATTGTTGGAAAATTATTATGAATCCTATCCGAATCAAGAAGATAGAACAGCAGAAGCGGATATAGTATCACTTCGTATGTCGGAGTTGCTCTTAGAGAAAGCTTTCAGTTTTACGCCGAATGAGTACCTATCGATTCATAGACAATTGTTTACAGATATCTATGCCCATGCGGGCAGTATACGAGATTACAATATCACAAAAAAGGAATGGATTCTCGATGGTGATACGGTGACCTATGGTAGCGTGTCTGAACTAGGGGCAACCTTACGCTATGACATAGAGCAAGAAAAAAATTTTTCCTATGCCAATTTGGATATGTCAGAGACGATTCGTCATTTGGCTACTTTTGTTGCCAGATTGTGGCAGATTCATGTATTTGGTGAAGGAAATACGAGAACGACCGCTGTATTTTTTATTAAATATCTCCGCACCCTAGGCTTTACAGTGACGAATGATATGTTCGCCAACCATGCGTGGTACTTTAGAAATTCTTTAGTACGAGCCAATTATCAAAATTTGAAACTAGGAGTGTATAGAACAACGGAATATTTAGAACGTTTCTTGCAGAATTTGTTGTTAGACGAAAGCCATTTGTTATCGAATCGTTGTATGCATATTTATAGTACTAACGGGAACATAGAGGAAGAAAGCATACAATATAATGACAATGGGTATACTATCAGCAGGGATGCTATATCAGATTATGATGCTACTTCGGAGAGTGAAACTGCGGAGGACATGCGCTGTCATATGGAAAATAGTACTAATGTACCTGAGGGTAGGGTATCGTCGCTTGATGAATTTGCTCTAATCGACAAATTAACTCAACATAGTATCTACAATCCTACGTACGTAAAGGTCGGTGTTGGTGATGACTGTGCTGTCTATGATACGCCTTGCGATGTGGATCAACTGGTTAGTACGGACATGATGGTAGAAGGCATCCACTTTAGTGAAAGCACCACCACTCCTTTTGATGTAGGGTATCGATTGGGGGCAGCAAACATTAGCGACATAGCAGCGATGGGTGGCACCCCACGGCATATGGTGGTGTCTATTGCAGTACCTAAGGGGCGACATACGTCCTATGTAGAAGAAGTTTACAATGGGTTGCGTAGGATATGTGCAGACTACGATGTGAATATCATCGGTGGTGATACGGTATCAACGGAAGGACCTTTTGTGATTTCCGCCACAGTCTTTGGAGATGTTCCAAAACATCAATCTGTTTTACGCAGTGGAGCGCAGGATGGTGATGCAGTGTTCATCACGAATTATCTGGGATTATCGTATGTAGGTTTACATAGTTTGTTGGAAGGTAGTAAGGTCTATCCCGTGAGTCAATCTGTCCATCAACGGCCCATTCCTCATGTAGAATGTGGTATAATAGCAAGAGACTTAGGTGCCACGTCTATGAACGACATCAGCGATGGCTTGTCCAGCGAGCTCAATGAGATTGCAAAAGCATCGCAGGTGATTATTTATATTGATGAAAGTGCGTTGCCCATCCATCCAGAGGTTCAGGCCTATTGTGAAAGTCATCAGATGAGTCCTTATCTTCCTATGTGGATAGGGGGGGAAGATTTTCAGCTAGTGGGAACTATTCCAGCTGATAAAGCAGAGGCGTTGCCGGCTGAGACTTTCACCATCATTGGGTATGTCAAAGCAGGCAATGCACAGGTATTAGTAGACCGTGATGGACAATGGATGAGAGTGGAACCTAAAGGATATAATCATTTGGATAAAGGAATACTATGAACACCATACAATATACAACACACTCCGTAGAGGAAACGTTGGCTCTAGGTTATAGCCTAGGGAATTTTATGAAAGACTATGAAAGTCCTATATGTATTGCCCTAGATGGCACGCTAGGGGCAGGGAAAACGCATTTTTCCCAAGGGATTGCAAAGGGCTTTGGAGTTACAGAAGAAGTGACAAGTCCTACATTCGCCTTGATGAACACCTATGAAGTAGATGGTTCTAACTTGTACCATTTCGATTTGTATCGAATGGACTCGGTAGAAGAACTGGAAACCATCGGCTTTTACGAATATACAGAAGAAACAAAGTCCGTTGTGGAATGGGCTAGTAAGTTTGTCGATGAATTACCAGATACGACAGTGTGGATTGAGATTTCTGTCGGTGATGATGGATCTCGTCAATTTACAGTTCGTACGGACTTACTTTCAGCGGAAACATTACAATGCATAGGAGAGAACCTATGATTTTAGGAATTGAAACGAGTAGCGCCATTGCTAGTGTAGCGGTAGGAAATAACAAAGAAATACGCAGCGAACTCATTGTACAGGCAGGGCTTACTCATTCTGAGCAATTGGTGCCACATATTGAAACGGTGCTGACAACGGGGAAAGTAAAGAAATCTGACATTACCGGCATTGCTGTAACCATTGGGCCTGGTTCCTTTACAGGCTTGCGCATTGGCTTGGGCACGGCAAAGGCCTTGGCTTATGCTTGGAATATACCCGTAGTAGGCGTGCTCACCACTGATGTGTTAGCCCAAAGTTTTATGTATTCTAACTATCGGGTATGCACTGTCATTGATGCACAAAAGAAACAGGTCTATGGCCGTCAGTATGAGTGGAATGGCGCGGATATGATTGCTTTAGATACAATAGAAGTACATCAAGTAACTGAATTGCTAGAGAAATTAGTACAACTATCTGGAGATACTCCAGTGGTCATCGTAGGGGATGGTCTGAAGCGATTGGAAAAAGAATATGCTCTAGGTGTAGAAGAAGGCCGTATTGACCCTATTAGACTTGTTATCGGTCATGAATCGAAACAACGCCCACGGGCATCTCATGTCATTCAAGTGGCATTACCACAATTCGTGAGTGGTACGATTCCTGATGCGCAGTCCATTGAGCCATTCTATATTCGTAAATCGGAAGCGGAAGTGGTGTGGGATGAGAAAAATAAAGACATCTTAGCTACTGGTAACTATGTGGAACCTACGGTAGTAGTCCGTGAAGCAGCAGGTGAACGATAATGGTCACATTACGAGAAGCCTTACGAAGTGATATTGAAGGTATCTACCAAATAGAGACGGCCTGTTTTTCAACACCTTGGTCAAAGGAAGCTCTATTAGATGATTTAGAAGTAGAAGATAAGCTATACCTTGTGGCAGAAGCAGAAGATGGCAAGATTATTGGTTATGCAGGATCTTGGTTAGTTTTGGATGAAGGGCAGATTACGAATATTGCCATACATCCTGAACATCGTCGTGCAGGTTATGGATCTAAAATGACTCGTAAGTTAACGCAAATGCTCCGTAAACAAGGAATGAAGCATATTTTTTTAGAAGTGCGTGTCTCCAATATTGCAGCTCAAGCCATGTATCGTAGACTTGGCTTTACAGCGGTAGGAGTACGCAAACAATTTTATTCAGATCCAGTAGAAGATGGGCTGATTATGAGGAAAGAAATGGAGGAACTGGCATGAGTATCTACACACTAGCTATTGAAACTAGTTGTGATGAAACATCGGTAGCAGTGTTGCAAAATGGCAGAACGGTCGTTTCTAATGTAATTTCCAGTCAAGTACCCATACATAGAAAGTTTGGTGGTGTTGTTCCGGAAGTGGCGTCTCGACATCATATAGAACAGATTATGCCAGTTATTGACCAAGCTTTGGTAGATGCGAATATGACATTAGATGATATGGATCATATCGGTGTCACTTATGGGCCTGGTTTAGTAGGAGCTTTGTTGGTAGGGGTGTCAGCGGCGAAGGCTCTGTCCTTTGCAAAAGATATTCCTTTGATAGGCGTTCATCATATGGAAGGTCACATCTTTGCAAATTTCTTGTTACACCCTGATTTAGAACCGCCTTTCTTGTGCTTAGTGGTATCTGGTGGGCACACCATGATTGTTCATGTGACAGATTATGAAAGCTTTCAGGTATTAGGACAAACACGTGATGATGCGGCAGGTGAAGCCTTCGATAAAATCGCTCGCGTATTAGGCTATCCTTACCCAGGAGGGCCACATATTGATGCGTTGGCGAAAGTGGGAAATCCGGATGCCATAGAGTTTCCAAGACCCTTATTAGAAAAAGGAAATTTCGATTTTAGTTTCAGTGGCTTGAAGTCGGCTGTTCTTAATTATATCAATGGAAAACAACAAAAAGGTGAATCCATCTGTCATGAAGATGTAGCAGCCTCCTTTCAAAAGGCCATTACGGACGTATTGGTAGAAAAAATGAAAGAAGCGGCTCATACATTAGGAGAAACGAAAATCGCTCTAGCTGGTGGCGTGTCGGCTAACAGTGGATTGCAACGAGATTTACAAGCCATGTGTGAAGCAGAAGATTTGACTTACCTCACAGCGGGATCTATGTTGGCTACAGATAATGCAGCTATGATTGGTTGCCGAGCCTATTATATGGCACAAGCTGGTAAATTCAGTAACTACACTTTGAATGCAAAGCCGTCCATTCCCTTGGGCAGTGATTTGTGGAAAGGAAACCAACATGATTAGTTGGAAAGACAGCCTAGACAAAGAAACAGATTTATATCCTACACAACAGGCTTTACTATTGCAGTTCTCTGAACGATTAAGCTTTGGTAAAGCTATCAGTGAGCAAGGGGTGTCCCTCTTAGTGCAAGCTAAGGACGGACACCTTTTACTCAGTGGAGCGTTGGATAGTCGTCATACGGGGACAGTACAGAAATTAGACATACCCCTAGAGCATCCGATTCAACAGATATTAGATACAGGAAAACCTTTTGCAGGCCTATTGGAGTGGGAAGAAGAAACAGATAGTGGGGTTACAGTAGAAACCTATCACGCTTATATCTATCCTATTGTAGATAATGGAGGCAAATGTATTGGTGCTTGTGCCTTTACTAATCCTGTGTCTGAAGTGTATTCTAATCGTTATGATGAATTTATGTCCATGGTATCACAGACTACGTTTCAAGGAATGTTAGTACCACAATTACAACAACCTGAGTTATATGATGGGATTTCCGTATTAGATGGAATTATTTTCTTTGAACAGGATGGAACTATTTTATATGCGAACCGTGCTGCGAAAAAATTAGGGGATATATTTGGTATCGACAGACGCATACAGGGTACATCAATCTATAGCAGCACATTGAAAGTAGGTCGTATTAAAAAGGCTTTAGAAGATAGACTAGGTACGATTGACGAAGAATTATATGGTGATATTGCCTTGCGACAAGTGATGATTCCCGTTGTTCTTGGAGTTAGATGGAAACGTGGTATTTTGGTGTTACAAGATAAGACGGAGCTTCGAAAACGGGATCAACAGTTACTAGTAAAAAATTCTGTCATTAAAGAAGTCCATCATCGAGTGAAAAATAATTTGCAATCTGTAGCGGGTTTATTGCGCATGCAAAGTAGAAGAAGTACTTCCGAAGATGTAAAACAAGCCTTACAAAACAGTATTCATCGGATTGAAAGTATGGCTCTTGTCCATGAAATCGTGTCTAATTTTGATGAAGACTATGTGGCGTTGCGCAGTATTATAGAAGAACTGTGGCGCTTGTTGCGACAAGGGTTAGGGTCTTCTGAGCAACGCATAGACATGGAATATATTGGAGAAGACATTATTATGTCATCTCACAAAGCCAGCTATGTGTCCTTGGTAATGAATGAACTCTTTTCCAATCTTTTTAAACATGCTTTCAAAGATAGAATAGAAGGTCAAGTACAGGTAGAGGTACGAGACGTAAGGGACGTTGGACATCATGACATGCTACACATTAGTATCCGTGACTCAGGCTGTGGTTTGCCAGACGATTTTGAAAGTACTAGAAAGAGCCATTTAGGATTACAGATTATAGAGAATTTAGTGCGAAATGAATTGGATGGAAGAATTTCTTGGACATCTAAAGGAACAGGGACTGTGGTAGATATTTGGATACATAAAGGAGAAGAGTATGCGCGTCTTAGTAGTAGATGATGAGTCGCTCATTCGCATGGACTTGCGAGATATATTAGAAAGCCAAGGTCATACCGTTGTAGGGGAAGGTTGTAATGGTGTAGAGGCTATTCAACTATGTCAAACAGTACAACCAGATATAGTATTGATGGATGTGAAGATGCCTGAATTAGATGGCATAGAAGCGGCTCGACAAATTCGCCATCAACGATTGGCTCCAGTGGTACTATTAACAGCGTACAGCCAAGATGATTTAATCCAAAAGGCATCTCAATCTGGAGTGTATGGTTATTTAATAAAACCTCTACGAGAATCGGACTTAGGTCCAGCTCTACAGATGGCTATGGGTCGTTTTCAAGAAGAAGAAAACTTGCTAGAACAGGTCAAAGGATTGGAAAGTTCCCTAGAAGAACGAAAATATGTGGCGAAAGCGACGGGCATATTGATGAGTTTACATGGATTTTCTGAGGAAAAAGCGTACGAGAAAATACGAGCTTTCAGTATGGATAAACGCATTAGCCTCGTGGAAACTTGCAAAAAGATTATCGCAGCTCATGAAGCAAAATCATAAAAAAATTATGGCTGCTATGAAGCAAAGTTTTAACTATGAAAAAGTATTTAGTCAAAAAGTCAAAAAAGACTTGCAAAAATTTAAAAATGATTTATAATAATACTTGTGATTAGCACTCACCACTCTTGAGTGCTAACATCGATATTATAGTGTATAAGAGAAGAGGTATAACAATGAAACCATTAGGCGATCGTGTCATTATTCGTGTATTAGAAGTAGAAACAAAAACGGAAAGTGGTATCTTTTTAGCATCTTCCACAAAAGAACGTCCATCTGAAGGTACGGTTATTGCTGTGGGTCCTGGTAAATTATGTGACAATGGCGAACGTGTAGCACCAGAAGTTAAAGTGGGCGATACAGTTATGTTCTCCAAATATGCTGGTACTGAGTTCAAAATTGATGGCATTGACCATTTAATCATCAGCGAAAAAGATATTTTAGCAGTATTATAATCTGACCAAAGAAGGGGACAACCCCATATAGGAGGCTATACAATGGCAAAAGAAATTTTATTTAACGAAGAAGCACGCCGTGCATTAGGCCGTGGCGTTGATCAATTAGCAAATGCAGTAAAAGTAACATTAGGACCTAAAGGTCGCAATGTAGTATTAGAGAAAAAATTTGGTGCCCCAACAATCACTAACGATGGTGTGACTATCGCTCGCGATATTGAACTTCCAGATCCATTTGAAAACATGGGTGCTCAATTAGTGAAAGAAGTTGCTACTAAAACTAACGATGTAGCTGGTGATGGTACAACTACTGCTACAGTCTTGGCGCAAGCTATGATTCAAGAAGGTATGCGCAATGTAGCAGCTGGTGCTAACCCAATGATCCTTAAAAAAGGTATCGAATTAGCCGTTAAAAAATTAGTGGCTGAAATTCAATCCAAAGCGATTGATGTAAATGGTAAACAAGACATTGCTCAAGTAGCATCCGTATCTGCAGCTGACGAAGAAATCGGCGCATTGATCGCGGAAGCAATGGACCGTGTAGGCAACGATGGTGTTATCACTGTAGAAGAATCTAAAACATTACAAACTGAATTGAACGTAGTAGAAGGTATGCAATTTGACCGTGGCTACTTATCCCCTTACATGGTGACTGACCCAGATAAAATGGAAGCAGTTGTGAACGAACCATTGATCTTGATCACTGACCGCAAAATCTCCGTTATCGCTGATTTATTACCAGCTCTTGAAAAAGTTGTAAAACTTGGTAAAGAACTTGTGATCATTGCTGAAGACGTAGACGGCGAAGCATTGGCTACATTAGTAGTGAACCGCCTTCGTGGTACATTAAAAGCAGTGGCTGTGAAAGCTCCTGGTTTTGGCGATCGTCGTAAAGCTATGTTAGAAGATATCGCTATCTTAACTGGCGGTGTTGTCATCAGTGAAGAAGTGGGCTTGAAATTAGAGAATGTAGATTTAGAACACTTGGGTACAGCTCGTCAAGTTCGCATTACAAAAGACGAAACTATCATCGTTGATGGTAATGGTAATAAAGACGTGATTGCTCGTCGTGTAGCACAAGTTCGCGCACAAGCAGAAGAAGCTACTTCTGAATTCGATAAAGAAAAATTACAAGAGCGTTTGGCTAAATTGTCTGGTGGTGTCGCTGTGATCGAAGTAGGTGCAGCAACAGAAGTGGAATTAAAAGATAAAAAACTTCGCATCGAAGACGCATTGAACGCTACTCGTGCAGCTGTAGAAGAAGGTATCGTTGCAGGTGGTGGTACTACATTAATCGATATCATCCCAGCATTAGACGGTATCGAAGCAACTGGCGATGTATTGACAGGTGTAAATCTTGTTCGCCGTGCTGTGGAAGAACCACTACGCCAAATCGCTTACAATGCAGGTTTAGAAGGTTCCGTGGTAGTAGAACGCGTAAAATCTACTGAAAGCGGCATCGGTTTCAATGCATTAACAGAAGAATATGTAGACATGGTAAAAGCTGGTATCGTGGACCCTGCTAAAGTAACACGCTCTGCTTTACAAAATGCAGCATCCATCGCAGCATTAGTATTAACTACTGAATCCATTGTAGCTGACAAAGTAGATGAAAATGCTCCAATGATGCCTCCAATGCCTCCAATGGGTGGTATGGGCGGTATGATGTAATTTCAGATTGCATCCGTGGATCGCAGTATTGACTAAGTAAATACTATGGGGACTGTGAAAGAATAGAGGACTATTCTTTCATAGTCCCTTTTTGTTATATGGGATATATAGAAATGCCCTTGAATGCCTTGGGTATCCTTCTGGGGTATAGTTTCATATATATATGGATGATATATAATTAATAACTTGATAATGTTATAGTTAATAACATGAAGAATAATGAAAATTAATGGAAAATCATTATTGACAATACATAGAAAAAGTTTTATAATTACATCATAAAGTAACGGATAATTATTATCCGTTGTAAAAGATATAGGTTTTAATTTTATTATAATATGTATAAGTTTACAAAGGAGAAAGTTATGAAAGAAGAAAAATTGACAACAGCCTTTGGTGCTCCAGTGCCGGATAATAACAACAGTGCTACAGCTGGAAAACGTGGTCCTGTATTGATGCAAGATGTGTGGTTGATGGAAAAATTAGGCCACTTTGCTCGTGAAGTGATTCCCGAACGCCGTATGCATGCGAAAGGATCCGGTGCATTCGGTACTTTCACAGTGACAAACGACATCACTAAATATACAAAAGCAAAAGTATTCTCTGAAGTAGGTAAACAAACTGATTTGTTTGTACGTTTCTCCACAGTAGCTGGTGAACGTGGTGCCGCTGATGCGGAACGTGATATCCGTGGTTTCGCTGTGAAAATGTACACAGAAGAAGGTAACTGGGATTTAGTAGGTAACAACACACCAGTATTCTTCATCCGCGATCCATTGCAATTCCCTGATTTGAATCGTGCGGTAAAACGTAATCCTGAAACTAACTTGCGTGACGCTACTGCAAACTGGGATTTCTGGACTAGCTTGCCAGAAGCAATGCACCAAATCACGATCGTTATGAGTGACCGTGGTATTCCTGATGGCTACCGTCATATGCATGGTTTTGGTTCCCACACATATAGCTTAATCAATGCAAACGATGAACGCGTATGGGTGAAATTCCACTGGGTATGCCAACAACCAATTAAAAACTTAACAGAAGATGAAGCAGCTGCTATCATTGCGAATGACCGTGAAAGTGCACAACGTGACTTATTTGACGCGATCGCTAAAGGTGATTTCCCTCGTTGGAAATTATACATTCAAGTGATGACAGAAGAACAAGCAGAAGCTCTTCCATACAATCCATTTGACCTTACAAAAGTATGGTATAAAAAAGACTTCCCATTAATCGAAGTAGGGGTAATGGAATTGAACCGCAACCCAGAAAACTACTTCCAAGATGTAGAACAAGCTGCATTTGCTCCATCCACAATCATTCCTGGTATTGGATTCAGTCCTGACCGCATGTTACAAGGTCGTTTGTTCTCCTACGCTGATGCACAACGTTACCGCTTAGGCACAAACTATCCATCCATTCCTGTGAATGCGCCTAAATGCCCATTCAATTCTTACCATCGTGATGGACAAGGCCGTGTAGATGGCAACCATGGCGCTACTATTGGATATGCTCCAAATAGCTTTGGCCAATGGGCTAACCAACCACAATACAAAGATCCAGGATATGACGTGTCTGGTAAAGCATACCAATACGACTTCCGTGAAGATGATTCCGATTACTACACACAACCTGGTAAATTGTTCCGTCTCATGACTCCAGAACAACAACAAGTATTGTTTAGTAATACAGCTCGCAATATGGCAGGAGTTCCATTGTTCATCCAAGAACGTCATGCTAAACATTGCTATGCATGTGATCCTGCATATGGTGAAGGCGTAGCGAAAGCATTGGGTATTACAGTAGATTTCTCTACACCTGCTGACATCGGGTAACACTTGCAGCGCTATTCAGTCTATGGCGTTCCTTTGAAAATAGCATAATAGTAGGAGTGCGACACATTCCCTCACAAACGGTATTTCATAATGTTTGTTCGGGAACATGTCGCACTCCTTTTGCGTTGTCGTTATTTTAGCAAAGGAAACGCCATAGACTTCTACGCACAACTGCGTTCAAGGTGGTAGGGGAACATGGGGCAATCGTATTAAGCAATTCTTGGTAGGATATAAGGTATAGGGGTATGTATAGAATTGCATTTAGGAGAGTGGTAAGGTGTTATGGTATACTTATGTATATTAGTTAATTAATTGTAAGAAAATTTGTTGAGGGAAGGATACACATATGGTTCATTTTTTATTGCGTGGTAAACCTACGTATGTTAACTTTGGAATATTGGTGTTGCGATTAGCTCTTGGTATCTCTATGGTCTATCATGGATATGTGAAGTTCTTAAGTGGCGCATCGGGATTATATAAAGTAGGTGCTATGTTAGGATCATTAGGATTGCCTGGGTACTTTGAAGTGTTTGGAGCTTTTGCAGCAATTTGTGAATTTATTGGTGGTATGTTGGTTGTTTTTGGATTATTTACACGCTTTGGAGCGTTGTTATTAGCTGGAGTTTTGTTTACAGCTACGATTCTTCATATAGATGCAGGTTTCTTTGCATGGGATTATCCATCACAAATGGGATTTGCTGCACTGGCTATATTCTTTATGGGTGGTGGACGATATAGTGTAGATGCGTCTTTATTTGGGAAGTAACTTGTTGTGCTATGTAGTCTGTGGCATTCTAAACTGAATAGAAGTAAAGGGAAGAGCACGGTATACTCCTCACAAACGGCACTACGTAATGTTTGTTCGGAGCACACCGTGCTCTTCTTGAGGCTATCTAATGTATGCAGTAAGGAACGCCACAAGTCTACTACGCTCAATTGCGTTTCTTAAGGAGGAGCACGCCATCGGCTTTTGTGCTTGTGTAAACTAAGTAGTAAGAAACGTTACAAGGCTACTATTTGCAACGGCATTCCATAGGTGAGATTATGTTTTTATAAGTCATATATATCATTTAATATATACATTCTATAGAATCTTTACAATTCTATAGAATGTATGTTACAATACGTTACGGTATTCCTGGATTACCTTTAGCTTGATGGCATAGTGTTATGTATATCTTTCATAGGTAATTATATATCTTATTAAGGCTTAGGCGAAATGTGTAACCCCTTATTGAGATAATACAGAAAGAGTGCCTATTGTTTAATATATTGCTATGTTACAGAAAGAGGCTGTCACATAGTACATTACAAATAGATTGAGGAGTTAAGATGAACGCAAAGACAACACCATTTACAAAGGAACAATTAGAAATGATTATCGCGCAATATCCAACGCCGTTCCATATTTATGATGCGAAAGGTATTATGGATAATATGCGCTCATTTTTAGATGCTTTCAGTTGGGCACCAGGGTTCAAACAATATTTTGCTGTGAAAGCAACGCCAAATCCATATATTATGAAAATGATGAAAGAAATCGGTATTGGTGCAGACTGTTCCTCTATGGCAGAACTAATTTTGAGCGAAAAGGTGGGGATCACAGGAGATGACATCATGTTCTCCTCCAATGATACGCCGTACGAAGAATACAAAAAAGCGATGGATTTAGGTGCGATTATTAACCTAGATGATATTACGCACATTGCCTATTTGGAACAACATGGTGAGTTGCCAGATCGTTTTTGTTTCCGTTATAATCCAGGTTCTTTAAAAGAAGGTGGTAACACAATTATCGGCCTTCCGGAAGAAGCGAAATATGGCATGACGGAAGCACAAATCATGGAAGCTATCAACTACTTAAAAGGAAAAGGTATTACTAACTTCGGTTTACATACGATGGTGGTATCCAATGAACTAGATGTTGATGGCTTAGTAGGCACGGCTGAATTGATGTTTAACCTAGCATTGCGTGTGAAAGAACAAACTGGTGTAGAAGTATCTTTTATTGACCTTGGCGGTGGTATTGGTGTTGCTTATAAACCAGAGCAGACTCCAGTAGATTATAAGGTGTTAAGTGCAGGTGTAAAAGCAGCCTATGACCGTTTGATTACAGGAACTGGTCATAGCCCGATTCAATTGGCATACGAGTGTGGTCGTATGGTGACAGGTCCTTATGGGTATTTGGTGGCTACAGCGATCCACAAAAAAGATATTTATAAACATTACATTGGCTTAGATGCATGTATGTCTAACTTGATGCGTCCAGCTTTATATGGCTCGTATCATCATATTACTGTGATGGGAAAAGAAAATGAGCCAGCTAACATGACCTATGATGTGACTGGATCTTTATGTGAAAATAATGATAAATTTGCCATCGATCGTCAATTACCAAAAATTGACATGGGCGACCGCATTGTGATTCATGATGCTGGTGCTCATGGTCATGCTATGGGCTTCAATTACAATGGTAAATTACGCTCCGCAGAGCTATTACTACATGAAGATGGCAGTGTCACACAAATTCGCCGAGCAGAAACACTAGATGATTATTTTGCTACATTAGATTTTTCTAATTTATAAGTAGAAATGTAAAGGGCTGTTCTTTACGATAGTTATTTAGGCTAATATAGACATATGCTTTAGTTACTTCTGAGACATTGTTATACATCTCAGGGAAATAGAGTATATGTCTATTTATATATAATTAGCATCTAATCGTGAGGGGCAATCTATTAGAGTTGGTATATAATTGTGTAGGATAAATTGCAAGTCTATATTTATAGAAATTGAGTGTAGTTATATGAAGAGAGTAAAATGCTTTATATCCCTAAAAAAATATGGGAATAGCATTTACAATATTGAGAAAATTCGGTATAATAAACATTGTTGAGTCTCTTGGTGGAGAATTTAAATTTCAATATGCTATAAATGAATAGATGATATGTTAATATATCATTAAAATCATAGTAAAATAGTAGAAATTACCTTGCGGTTCGAGTCTATACACAGTATAATATAAATAGTATATTTACTAAATTAGATTTAAGCCAAAGTGGCGTTCTCATGCTATGAATATAACAGCGGATTACACTTTGGTGGAATCCGTTTTTTTACGGTATTCAACATATGCTAAGACCTAACGAGTCTTCTTTTGTATATAGTAACTTATTTGATAAGGAGTGACATACGTGGCAGAATTACTTCGCGTAGAAAATGTGCGTGCCTCTATTGAAGAGAAAGAAATCTTAAAGGGCATCAATTTAACAATTAATAAAGGTGAAATCCATGTAGTAATGGGCACAAACGGTGCTGGTAAATCTACATTGGCCAATGTAATCATGGGCAACCCTGCTTATGAAGTAACAGAAGGCTCCATCGTATTTGATGGTGAGAATATCACTGAAGAAGCTGTAAACGATCGTGCGAAAAAAGGTATTTTCATGTCTTTCCAACATCCAATTTCCGTGCCTGGTATTACAGTAGAAAACTTTATCCGTACGGCTAAAAACACAATTACTGGTGAAAACGTACGTGCTTTAGCTTTCAAAAAAGAATTGAAAGCAAAAATGGAAGAATTATCTTTCGATACTTCTTACGCTAACCGTTATGTGAACGAAGGTTTCTCCGGTGGTGAAAGAAAGAAAAATGAAATTCTTCAAATGTCTATTTTGAATCCTAAATTGGCTATCCTTGATGAAACTGATTCCGGTCTTGATGTAGATGCTGTTCGTATCGTATCTGAAGGTGTAAACCGTTTCCATAATGAAGAGAATGCGGTGCTAATCATCACTCACCATAATCAAATTCTTCAAAAATTAAATCCAAACTATGTACACATCTTAATCGATGGCCGTATTGTAAAAACTGGTGGCCCTGAACTCGTTCGTGAAATCGAAGAAAAAGGCTACGACGCATATAAAAATTTAGTATAGGAGGATTTCATGGAAGCGAGAAAGAAAACTCAAATTGAGGAGATGGATCGCGGCGTCTATGACATTCGTAATGAATTTGATTTCTCCTATAAATCAGAAGCTGGTTTAACAGAAGATATCATTCGTGAAATATGGGCTAACAAAAATGAGCCACAATGGATGTTAGATTTCCGTTTAAAATCTCTTGAAATTTACAATCAATTAGAGGTTCCTAATTGGGTGCCAGATATTAGCGCCTTAAATATGGCAGATATTGTGACCTATGTAAAACCTAAAATTGATATGAAAGAAGACTGGAACGAAGTTCCAGAAGATATTAAAGAGACATTTGACCGTCTGGGTATCCAAGAAGCTGAAAAAACTTCTTTGGCTGGTGTAGGCGCTCAATATGACTCTGAGGTTGTATATCATAGTATTCAAGAAGACTTGATTCGTCAAGGCGTTGTATATACTGATATGCAGACAGCACTACACGAACATGAGGATATTGTAAAACAATATTTCATGACATTAGTGCCACCTACAGATCATAAATTTGCAGCTTTACACGGTGCAGTATGGTCTGGCGGTTCCTTCGTGTATGTACCAAAAGGAGTGACTGTAGATATTCCATTGCAGTCCTACTTCCGTTTGAATGCACCAGGCGCAGGTCAGTTTGAACATACTTTGATTATTGTAGAAGAAGGCGCGAAAGCACACTTTATTGAAGGTTGTTCTGCACCAAAATACAATGTAGCTAACTTACATGCTGGTTGTGTTGAGTTATTCGTAAAAGATAATGCTACATTACGTTATTCTACTATTGAAAACTGGTCTAAAAACATGTACAACTTGAATACAAAACGTAGTCGAGTTGGTAAAAATGGTACAATCGAGTGGGTATCTGGATCCTTCGGATCTGCGGTATCTTGCTTATATCCAATGAGTATCTTGGCTGGTGAAGGCGCGCATTGTGAATTCACAGGCGTTACATTTGCTGGGGAAGGACAATATTTGGATACAGGGGCAAAAGTTATTCATGCCGCACCACATACAACAAGTAATGTTAACTCTAAATCTATTTCTAAGAGTGGTGGTACAGCGATTTACCGTGGTGTCTTGAACATCGGCAAAAATGCAGACCATTCTAAAGCGACAGTATCTTGTGAGTCCTTAATGTTAGACCAAGAGTCTCAATCCGATACTATTCCATCTATTACTATTGAAAATGACAATGTCGATTTAGGGCACGAAGCAAAAATCGGCCGTATTTCCGATGAAGCAATTTTCTACTTAATGACTCGTGGTATTAGTGAAGAAGAAGCAAGAGCAATGCTTGTACGTGGTTTCGTAGAACCAATTTCTAAAGAATTACCATTAGAATATGCGGTAGAAATGAATAATTTGATTACCTTAGAACTTGAAGGTTCTATCGGATAGGAGGTTAGGATGAGCAACACATTACATTTTAATGAATTGCCTAGACCGACTTTCCGTTGGTTAAAGGTAAATCATACAGAAGGCAATGTATGGGCTGGTACAGAACGTGCTACAGTGACAGTTGAAGGGTCCAAGCACATTGTAACAGACATTACAAATAAAGAACTATTAGAACCCTCTTATGAAGGTGTCCATGCTGGTGCGTTGCGCGATGCATCTCATCACTTTACACATGGCTATCACATTCAAGTGCCAGCTGGTGCAAAGGAAGCATTGACCATAGTTCTTGATGTACAAGGTGCTGTCAGTGAAAGAACACGCTTACAAATCGAAGCGGAAAAAGACTCTACCCTAGAGTTAACGCTTTGCTTGAAAGGTGAAGCTACTGATGGTCATGTGGGGTTACTTTCAGAAATCGTGTCCCACACAGGGGCATCCGTAGTGTTCAAAAAAGTGCAGTTGCTAACTGGTAAGGTACAACAATTTGAACATCGTTATACACGAGTAGAAGAGTCTGGTCATGTAGAGTTCATCAATATTGAGTTGGGTGGCTCTGAAAATTTCTTAAACTATCAAGAAGATTTAGTAGGAGACTACGCAGAAGTAGAACATGATTTAGGCTACTGCGGTACTGGTACGCAAGTATTTGACATTGCCATGTTAATGAAACATATCGGTAAAAAAACAATTAGTAATATTAATAACTTAGGTGCATTGAATGGTTCTTCTAAAAAATCATTCCGTGGTACCTTAGATTTCTTGCGTGGTAGCTTGGCATCTGAAGGTGCAGAAGAAGATACATGTTTGCTATTAACTCCACAAGTTAAATCCATTTCTTTACCATTATTATTGTGTAAAGAAGATAATGTATCTGGTAATCACGCATCCAGTGCTGGTCAATTAGACCCAGCCAAATTATTCTATTTAATGAGCCGTGGTTTCAACGAAGAGGAAGCAAAACATATCATCGTAGAATCCATGTTACGACCATTGATTGATCGTATTGGCAATGAAGAAATGGAAGAAACTGCCTTAGCAGTACTACGACAAAAAATATAATTGAGAGGGATAGTATGAAACCAATAGCAGAGGCATATAAAGATTTTCCAATTTTAACAAGAACTCATCGTGGTAAACGCATTGCTTACTTGGATAGCGGTGCTACTACACAAATTCCAGTGCCAGTGATGAAAGCATTAGAAACGCATATGGCGAATCATAATGGAAATCCCCATCGTGGAGCCCATGTGCTTGCTATGGAAGCATCCGAGGCCTATGAAGGTGCTCGTGATGTGGTGCAACGATTCATTAATGCTCGTAAACGCGAAGAAATTATCTTCACTCGAAACACTACTGAAAGCTTGAACTTAATTGCTCATTCCTATGGCTTGAAGCATGTAAAAGAGGGAGATAAAATCGTCATCACTATAGCGGAGCATCATGCAAATCTTGTGACTTGGCAATATGTATGCCGAGTGACAGGGGCCACTTTGGAATATATGTACCTAGATGAAAATGGTCACATCAAAGATGGTGAAATGGATAAAATTGATGGATCTACAAAAATTGTATCCTTTGCCCATGTAAGTAATGTGTTAGGTATGGAATTTCCAGTAAAAGAGCTGGTGGAACGCGCTCATGCTGTTGGTGCTATTGCTATCCTAGACGGAGCGCAATCGGCTCCTCATCAAGCTATTGATGTACAAGCTTTAGATTGTGATTTCTTCGTATTCTCAGGCCATAAAATGTGTGCTTCTCAAGGTATTGGTGTGGTGTATGGTAAATATCACTTATTAGAAGACATGGATCCATTCTTATTTGGTGGGGACATGATTGAATATGTGAAAGAGCAAACCACAACATTCAATGAAGTACCTTATAAATTTGAGGCTGGCACACCCAATGCACATGGTGCTGTTACATTAAAAGCTGCCATTGAGTATTTGGAACAGTTTGGTATGGATGCTATTCATGAATATGAACAAGAATTAGTGCGCTATGTATTACCTAAACTAGCGGCTATGCCACATATTCATGTATTAGGTAGTGCCAATCCAGAAGAAAAGCATGGAGTCATTGCTTTCACTGTGGATGATGTACATCCTCACGATGTAGCAACTATCATGGATAGCCATGGGGTATGCTTACGTTCTGGTCATCATTGTGCGCAACCACTAGGTGCTTACTATGGAGTACCGGCATCTAACCGTATTAGTATGTACATTTATACTAAAAAAGAAGATTTAGATCAATTTTTGGAAGCCCTGAAAACAGTTCGACCAACCATGGGCTTGTCAGAGTAAGGAGAACAATACCATGGAAATGGATCAAGTGTATACGGAACTGATTTTGGAGCATAACCAAGACAAGCGTAATAAGCGTTTGTTAGAGGTGTTTACTGCTAGTGAACATGGTCATAATCCAAGTTGCGGTGATGATTTAACATTGCAAGTGAATGTGGTAGACGGTATTGTAAAAGACGCTGCTTATACAGGTTCCGGCTGTGCTATCAGCCAAGCATCGGCATCTATGATGATTGATGTCATTACTGGTAAATCCTTAGAAGAAGCTTTCCAACTAGTGGACCTTTTCTTAGGAATGATCAAAAAAGAAGTGACTGATGAAGACGAATTAGAAGCCTTAGAAGATGCGATTGCTTTGCAAAATATTTCTAACATGCCTGCCCGTGTTAAATGTGCAGTGCTTGCTTGGCATACATTGCGTGAAGCATTAAAGAAATAAAAAGAAGGCTGCTACAGAATGATGTACATTCTTGAGCAGCCTTTTTTGTGTATATAAAAAAGATAGGTGATATGTATCACCTATCTTATGGTTCTTATGTTGGTCGTGCTTACCATTGTCCTTCTTGGTGTTCCTTTAAAAGTTTCACCACTCGTGGGCCACAGCCTTTGCCACCGCATGCACCGGTACCAGCACTAGTGCGCTCTCTAATTTTAGGAAATGTATCGCAACCATCTAAGATTGCTTCTTTGATTGCTTTTCTTGTAATACTACGGCAAGTACAAACTTTTGTTAATTTATCTAAAATGGCCGTAGGAATTTGATTATCTTCCATACTGTCCTCCTACTATATAGAAACTTTTCTATATACAGTATACTCTTTACTGTATGACTTGTAAAGGTATTTTTCACAGCTAAGAAATGTATCCTGTACCTAAGAAGATATAGAACTAGTATACTTTTGAAAGTAGAACTGACACATGGAAACAACTAACGATTACTTATTATCTGTATTAACCTATATATTACCCCGCATTTATTTTGATAGGAGTCATTATGATTTGTGTTATTTTTGATTTAGATGGAACATTAACAGATTCTCATGAGGGAATTTTAAAATCTATACGTCATGCCTTAACGAGTATGAATCATCCTATTCCTGATGAGGACACATTACAATTATTCATTGGTCCACCGTTGGCGGATTCTTTTAAAGAACATTGCCATATGACAGATGAAGAGGTGGAGCAGGCCTACAACTTTTTCAAAGAACGGTATGATTCCGTTGGAAAATATGAAAATGCAGTGTATCCCCAAATTGAAGAATCCTTAAAAGCGCTTCGTAAAACAGGTGCCTATGTTGGGATTGCTACGGCAAAACCAGAAGAACAAGCGAAGGATATTATTAAGCATTTTAAACTAGATCCATACTTTGAAGTAATTCGTGGGGCCAATCGAGAAATTGGTTTAGTCCATAAGCTAGATATTTTGAAAGAGGCGCTGCAAGATATGGAGACCATTACAGCCCAAAAATATAAAATCTCCCGTTGGTATATGGTGGGAGATCGTAAATACGATATGGAAGCAGCCAAAGCATTAAATTGTGTGGCTATGGGGGTATCCTACGGTTATGGTTCAGTGGAAGAATTAGAATCTGCTGGTGCTGATTATATCTGTGAAAGCCCATCCGATGTACTAGTAAATATTGCTGTAGATACATTGCTATAAGGCACTATTCACAGTACAATTAGGTTATAGATCTAGAAGATCATAGGCTCGTCATAGAATAGATTACTAGTATATGGCAGAAAACAAATAGACACAATAAAAAGAGGAACCTTGCGGTCATGCGAGGTACCTCTTTTTTGCATTACTATATGTTAGTTCATACCCTTCCCATAAGATGGGGAGTTCTGATGATTTTATGGGGAACATGCATAGTAGTTTGTTAGATAGAGCGCCCTTATACTTGCAAGCGTCCTTCAATCATAATAGGAACTTCTTTGCCGTCTTTAGTGGTGCCCATGATATTCATTTTTTCATGACCAATCATAAAGTCTGTATGTGCTAAGGATGTATTTAGTCCACGATCGTGTAGTTCTTCTTGAGATAATCCATCGCTGTGGGCTAAGCAAGTTGGATATGCAGCACCTAATGCTAAGTGGCAAGATGCATTTTCATCGTACAAGGTTTCAAAGAAAATCATATTGGATTGGCTAATAGGGGAATAATGGTCTACAAGGGCTACTTCTCCAAGGTAGCAAGAGTTTTCATCGGTTTCGATGAGGTTTGTTAAATACTCACGACCTTGTTTGGCATCGTAGTCAACGACCTTACCATCTTTGAATGTTATATGGAAGTCTTCGATACGGTTTCCATCATAGATCAATGGTTTCGTAGAATACACGATACCGTTGGCGCCTTTATAGTGCGGTGCAGAAAATACTTCTTCTGTTGGAATATTGGCATCAAAGATAATTCCTTTTTTAGATGATTCTTTACCACCTAACCATAAGTGCCCTTTTGGCATTTGTAAAGTTAAGTCTGTACCGTTTGGACAGGTATAATGTAAGGATACCAATTGTAAATCATTCAGTGTTTTGGTGCGCTTAGCAAGGCGATCTAAATGGTTGGCAAAGGATTCTTCTTCTGGTACGTGTTTCATACGACATAAGGTAAAGATAGTATTCCATAAGCGGTTGATTTTCTCTTCGTCTGTGCCCTCATAACCAAGCAAATCAGCCCATGTGAGAGTAGCTACTGAGGCTACACACCAAGTAAGGGTGGAATCCATAATGGCCTCGTGGTAAAATTTAGTTAACTTGCCCATGCTACGAGAGGCGAGGGCGATTTTTTCAGAAGGAACGCCTTCATAGGCAAATGGATTCGCACTGATTAAGGATAAAATACATGCGTTGGAATCAAGGATATGGTGATACATATCTTTAATCCAAGGCGCGGGATTAGATAAGACCTCATCTTTTACATTGGATAGACGAGACTTAGCTGTGATAGTGCTACGCCAATTAATGTGCACATCTTTGGCACCCAGTGCATAGGCCTCGTCCACAACGATGTATACAAAATCTTTATTTTCTACATCTCCATTGATGACTAACAGTTGGTTTTGTTGTAAATTGACTCCTTCTTGTAGTAAAAGACGGGCATATTGTTGTAAATCTTCTTTCATAATACCTCCCAATATATACTGGTAGTGAATTTTAAAGGATACTACTCATCTATGACGAACCTTTTGTTTGAAAGGATGTGATAGAATGAAAGTAACAAATCGAAAACGAATTGGCATCATCGTATGCCTATTCCTACTGTGTGTATGTGGATACTATCTTATTATAGCAGATACACCAATGAAAGGCGATGGATCACCATCTGATACCCAAAAGATTGTGAGGCAGTTAGACAAAGGAAATCGTGGTGGTCCAGTGGAGAAGGAAACGAAAGCAGATACAATTTTGGTGTATGTCACAGGAGCGGTAGAAGAACCAGGCTTGTATGAGCTACAAAGCCCTGCGACGGTGAAGTCAGCTATTGAGGCCAGCAAAGGACTATTGCCCTATGCAGATGTGAATCATCTACATTTAGAAGATACCTTAGAGGAAAGCACACATATTCATGTAGATTTCAACTTTCACGGAAGTCCTGAGGAGTTACTGCGAAAACAAAATATCTCTATTAATGATGGAACCGAAGCAGATTTACAAAAAATATCGGGCATAGGCCCTAAGATGGCGAAAAAGATTGTGGACTATCGTCAAGAACATGGTCCTTTCAAAAGTTTAGAAGAATTACGACAGGTGAAGGGCATAGGACCTGCATTGTATAAAAAAATTGTGGAGAAAGTACGATTATGAAAAGGTTACCCAAGCCAATAGATCTAGGTATCACCAGTGTGCTAGGAATGCTATTGGGAATTTGTATGAGCCTATACGAAAACGAATTACACACCTATCTTATGTATTGGTTAAGTATTATTACTATATTTGGCATCCTTGGGATAATAGGATTACGTGGATACGAACAACGTAATGAACATATGTATAAAATAATGCGATATGTGATGGGCTTAATGGGTATTATTTCTGTATTTACTGCTATAGGATATGTACATACAGATCGAGTCATCACACACTATTTTGAAGATAGACCGTTTTATTATGGTGCCGATGGTGCCTATTATGTGCAATTAACTAGTAACCCACAGCCTACGGTGACGCTAGATGGGATTATGACCATGGTAGATGCTGATGTAGAAGGTATGGATATAGATAAGAATGGCGCTACTGAGCATGTGCCAGCTAAGGGAAGTATTCGTATCTATGTGCCAGGAGAACCACCTATTCATATGGGAGACCGCTACGTCATTCGTGGTACTGTGAAAGGCTTTACCTATTACGAGCAAAGTGGTTCTCTGTCTATGAAAACGAGACATATCAATGATGGATTGCAAGGAAATTTGTACCAAGGTACCATAGAAGGTCCCTATACAGTAGAGAAGACCCTAGGCACATGGATAGCTGATACGGGGTATGCGCTGGGCGCTTATCTAGATAGAGTCCATCATTGGGTGGCACAACAATTTGAAGAGAATCTAGATCCATCCATTGCTAGCTTAGGCTCCTCCTTGGTACTAGGCGGTCAATATGCTATGCTACCAGAAACGATGGTAAAATTATTCAGTGAAACAGGGCTTATCCACATTTTGTCGGTGTCAGGGTCTCATATTGCCTTGTTATTTCTCATTATTTCTATCGTATTGCAGCGGTTGCATTTACGTAAAGGTGTAGAATTTTCCATCACTTGTGCTTTGATTTTACTATACTGTACAATTGTGGGCTGGAGTCCGCCAGTATTACGATCTGCCATGATGGGACTCTTAAGTGGATACGTTGTTATGCATGGTGGTATGTATCGTGCTTTACATGCGCTCCTACTATCTGCCTTATGTTTACTGTTATGGAAGCCATTATTCGCGGTAGATATTAGTTTTGTGTTATCTTTTGGGTCTACCTTGGGGATCATCGGATTGTATCCCTATGTGTATCGGCTATTTCCGCCGAATCCTATCTCTAAAGGGGTGGCTTTATGTATCTCTGCACAAGTTCTTATATTTCCAATTGAATTATATTATTTTCATATACTTAGTTTTCTTAGTATTTTGTCCAACCTTATAGTAGGGCCCTTGCTAGATATGGCGATTATAGCAGGTCTTTTCTTGGCTATCCTAAATTTAGTATTTACTTTTACATTAGGTTGGTCCCTCTTAGGTTTCATTCTGAAAGCCAGCATGTCTCTTTTATTTGCTATTCGTAATCTAGGTCTATTGTGGTCACCGCCGATGCCTTTATGGTTAGTGGTAGTGTGGTATCTAGGCGTGGCGTATATATATTGGTTATTAGCACTGAAAGAGCCTATTCGTGTGGCATGGAATAGGATGGCAAGTATTGCACTCTTGGTAGTAGGGATGTTGCCTTTAGTACTATCGTATGTAAAACCAACGGTGCAAGTCGTGCCTATTGCTATCTCCTCAGGACCAGCTTTCATGGTCTGTAAGACAGGCTTTCATAAGGAGGCGTATCTTTATATAGATGCTAAGAATGGCGATATTTCACCGCGAGCGATGAAACAATGTGTAGATGCCTTGCATCATCGTGGGTTTAGTCGTTGGAATGGTGTGTTTGTAGAAGGATATCAGAAGGGGTACACTCATGTGGATACCTTAGAACATCTTTATAGTAAAGGGCAAGCAGCTAAAGAGCTAACACTAGATTGGTTATCTGTACAACTTCACAGGAAAGCAGGCTATGAAATTATCGTAACAGGACACAGAAAGTTTCACTTTCACCCTAGAAAAGAAGGAGAAAAAGTTCAAGAAATAGTGTATAATACTAAGAGAGAAACAAATACAATATATGGCTTGACCGCTAGCAATCAATTATTGCACTATCAAGAACGAGGGGCAACGCATTTTATCGTGTGGAATACCTTGCACAGTCAATTTGATGTGGAGGAAGGCGTGTATATTGTAGGTAGTGATGAAAACAATGTAGTAACATTATAAGAGGTGCCAGATGGTTACATTGCTCTATGGAGATGAACCACAATTATTAGAAGAAAAAAAACAGAATCTCTTACATCAATATACAGATCGGACCTTGCTTACCTTGCGTGAAGAGCAAGGTCCCGGTTCTATTTTAGGACAATTACAAGAAGTATCTCTCTTTGGTGAACCACGAGTATTTCTGCTTGTCCATTTGCCTATCTTTGATAAACCGAAGAAAAAGCTGGCTCCAGAGTGGCAAGGATTGCGAGACTATTTGCAAAGCTATACTGGAGATGATCCTATTATTGTAGTGTATCCAGAAACCATTGATGGACGGTTGCAAGGAAATAAAGCATTTTTGGGAGCTGTAGAATCCTTTAAGTTTGAAAAAGTAGAGGGAGAAGCTCTCTTTCAGTGGATACAACAACATTGCAAGGCGCATAAGCAAAAGATAGATCTCGATGGCATGGCATATCTACGTGACTTGGTAGATTTGTGGAAAGATGTGCCTTTAGCATTTTTGCGCACAGAATTTGATCGATTGTTCCTACTGCTAAAAAAAGGGGAATCGATGACAGCGCCATTTTTAAAAGAGCATATGACAGACTTTGGAGAGAAAAATATTTTTCGCTTTAAAGATGCTTTATTAGCGAAAGATGCACGAACATTACTAGATTTATTCCCCTCTATGCTAAAGAATAGAAGTGTAGATATGGCGATGGCTTATGTGCATAATCAAATGCATTTACAACTCATGGTCAGTGAATGTGCCTATTATGGGATGACATTACCTGAGATTCAAAGCTTATTTAAGGAAAAAGTGATGAAAGCCAATCCCTATACAATTAAATTAGCCTTTGAAGCGCGCCGAAAAATTCAAATCCCAGCGGTAGCAACATTGATTAGCCAGCTGTATCATTTAATTTTGCAAAGCCGTCAAGGTATAGCAGATATGAGCCAATTTCAAGATATTTGTTTAGCCTATTGCGCAAATTAGGAGAAGTATGAAACGAAAGTATATTGCCACTGTGTCAGCTCTTATAGTTGTCGTTGGGGGAGCTGTAACAGGGCTTGTATGGCCTACGGGAAACACTATTTATGGATTAACTATAGATGGTCATAGTATATCTCATCAAAGTATGGATGAAGTAGACACCTATTTACAAGAGCGGAACACACAGTCACAAAGGATTCGCATAGTGGATCCTAAGGGAAAAGAAACGACCGTGAATTTAACAGATTTAGGGGTTACCATAGATAGGGTGGGAACCTTAACTGATGTAATGGATTATGGCTATGAAAGTGATGTCATGACCTATGTCATGCACCGAGTAGATGCGTTACTTCATGGAAAAGCGATGAACATTCGATATAAAGTAGATGGACCTATGGCTGAGTCCTACTTTATGAATTACGCTAAGGCCATGGGACAAGTAGGAACTAATGCCACTGTTACTTTAGAAGGTAACACAGTGGTACATCAGCCCGCTAAGGTAGGCCGTAAGTTAGATGTGACAGCTACTATGAAGCGATTGCAAGAACAATTGCAAGAAGGTAAGGTAAAGACCCTAGAACTTGTTATCAATGAGTCTGCACAGCCTACGATAACAGATAAAGATTTAGTGTCTATCACTTCCATATTGGGGTCCTTTACGACTTATTTTGATGGCTCTAATACAAGCCGAGCCCATAATATTCATTTAGCATCTCAAAAAATTCATCAAACTTTTATTCCGGCAGGGGGTATTTTCTCCTTTAATCAAGTAGTAGGAGAACGGACTGCTGAAGCGGGTTATGACGATGCACCTGTATTTATGGGAGGACGTTTGGTGCCAGGTATTGGTGGCGGAATATGCCAAGTAAGTTCTACTTTATTTAATACTGCATTGTTATCTGGTATGGATATTGTAGAACGTGATACGCATTTTGCTCCTGTTTCCTATATACCAGTAGGCTTAGATGCTACTGTGGCGTGGGGATATATTGACTTTCAGTTTAAAAACCCTTATTCTCATCCCATCTATGTGATTGCCGAAGAAGGTGCTGGCTATGTGACAATTACTATATTAGGAGCTAAGGAAGATGTACCACAGTCTGTAACGATTACAAAGGGTAAAGAACAAAGAATTCCTAATAAAAAGATAGAAAAAATCGATGAGGCTGTGAAAGAGGAAACTGTAGAGGAAGCAGGTCATGAGGGAGTTTCTGTAGATACGACGAGAACCATAGTATATGGAGATGGGCGATCTTCTACCTATACCTTTAATTCTTATTATGAACCTGTAGATACGGTTATTGTCACAGGTCCTAATGTGGTAAAAAAGCGCAAAGAGGATTCTAATAAAAAGAATGGATAGTTGAATCAATAAGGGAGTAGTACGATGAAATACTATCATTTAGTACGAAGAGGAGAATCTAAAACAGATTTTTACTTTTACTTAAAAGATGGAAAATTGCATATATTTGGCTCTCCCGCTAAGGGAACATTAGATCCCGTGGTGCAACAACGCATAGAAGAGATTTGTCATGCTATTGGATGTACCTACGAAGTGATAGATACTGGGGATTTCATGAACCAAATTATTCTCACTCGAATGCCTAATGTAAACGTAGAGCAAGTCGTTGGAGATGATTTAGGAAATAGCCCTCTGGAAGATGCGGAGTATCTTTTTTTACAACAGGCTAATGAAGTAGCAGATTACGATATCTATTGGGATATGGATGAAGAGAATCGGTTCGATGAAATGGAACTCTATGTGAGTCGTGATGGTACCATAAAAACTTCGTCGGATTATGATGATTTGTATGATGCACCAGTGGTCATAGATCGTCCTAATACTCCGACTTTAACTGTGACTGGTAATTCTTCATATCCTATGCGGAGACGGAAGCTAACCACTGAAGATGGGATGTTATTAGGCCCTGTTTTTGATGAGGCAGACACGCATCAGACAGATGATTTCTTTGTAAGAACTGGAGAACAGGTTGTCATATCGGGACACTTTCACAGTTTAGATATACGAGAAATTCGACCTAAGGAAGATAGTAAGGCTGTACAAAAAGCACGTGAAAAAGGTGAGGAGCCTAAAAAACGGTATATTATTACTGGTCATCTAGTGGACAATCACAATAGCTTGGCAATTAAACGATTTACTAGCCCTTCTGAAGACGGACCCAAGCTATTAAAAATTTTAAAATCTGTTGGGAAGGTGCAAATCAAAGGGGAAGTCATCTATGATGAGCAATTTGTACGAGACTATGTGTTAAACATGGATTCTGTGCGCCCTGTGGAGGATACGGACAATGCGAAGCGCACAGATACTCACGAGGAAGCCAGAGTAGAACTTCACTTACATACAAAAATGTCCGAGAAAAATGCGCTAGTAGCAGTGAAAGATATTGTGAATCGTGTGAAAGATTGGGGACACCCAGCGGTAGCCATTACTGATCATGGGGTGGTACAAGCATTCCCAGAGGCACAGGCCTATTCCTTAGAAAAAGGCGTGAAGATTCTCTATGGTGTAGAGGCCTATTTAATTGAAAAAGAGGACCAATCGACACCACATCATATTATTATGTTTGCAAAAAATATGGTAGGTTTACGGAATCTGTACAAGATGATTTCTATTAGCCATTTGAATTATTTTGATGAGTACCCAAGATTGCCAAGAGCTGTCATTGAAGACCATCGTGAAGGGATTCTTATAGGAACGGCTTGTAAATCTGGAGAATTGATTCAAGCTATGGTTCACGGTGCTACCGATGAAGAATTGCAGGAAATTGCTACATTTTATGATTATTTAGAAATTCAACCTCATGATAATTACAAGAGTTTTATAAAAGAAGGCTTGTTAAAAAATGAGGAAGATTTAAAAGAGATTAATTGTCGTATCGTCGGTTTAGGGGATACCTTGCAAATGCCTGTAGTAGCTACAGGTAATGTGCATTATATGGATCCTAAAGACAAAATGTACCGTGAAATCATGCTTACCGCTAGCGGTGTGAAAGATGCAAAAGACAAAGCAGATCAGCATATGCGTACCACTGATGAAATGCTAGAGGAGTTTGCTTACTTAGGAGAAGACAATGCCTACAAAGTGGTAGTGACCAATACGAGAGCCATAGAGCAAAGTATTGATTATATTGTACCTATTCCTAATGGCACCTATTCACCAAAAATTGAAGGGGCTGATAAAGCCTTGGAAGATATGTGCTATGCGAAAGCAAAGTCTATCTATGGAGATCCCTTGCCAAAGACAGTGCAAGATCGATTGGACTATGAACTTAAGAGTATTATCGGCAATGGTTTCGGTGTGTTGTACTACATTGCCCATAAACTAGTAAAAAAATCTTTAGATGATGGATACTTAGTAGGTTCTCGTGGTTCTGTAGGATCCTCCTTTGTAGCCACCATGGCGGATATTACGGAGGTAAATCCATTAGAGCCACATTATGTGTGTCCACAGTGTAAATGGAGTGAGTTCTATTTAAAAGGGGAATATGCGGGGGGCTTTGACTTGCCACGTCGTAATTGTCCTGAGTGCGGTACGCCACTCATCGCGAATGGTCACGATATTCCTTTCGCTATCTTTATGGGATTCCATGGGGATAAGGTCCCAGATATTGATTTGAACTTCTCTGGAGATTACCAAGGCCGTGCCCATAAATACACGGAAGAATTGTTTGGACGAGACAATGTATTTAGAGCTGGAACCATCGGTACCATTGCGGATAAAACGGCGATTGGCTATGCCTACAAATATGCAGATGTGAATGATTTACAAAAACGACGAGGTTTTATTGAAAAGTTATCTACAGGCTTTACAAAAGTAAAGAATACCACAGGTCAGCATCCGGGAGGCATCATGGTTTGCCCACGAGATATGGATGTACATCATTTCACACCAGTTCAATATCCAGCTAATAAAAAAGAAAGTGGCATTATTACCACACACTTTGACTATCATTCTATTGAAGGTCGTATGACCAAACTAGATATACTGGGCCATGATGATCCTACTATCATTCGTATGTTAGAAGATATGACGGGTATACCATCTACGAGTATTCCTTTTGATGACCCCGCCACATTGAGTTTATTCTCCTCAACGAAAGCATTAGGCTTGACGCCGGCTCAATTACAAGGGGATAAAGTGGCTACCTTGGCAGTACCTGAATCAGGTACTGGATTTGTACGGGCTATGCTGGAAGATTCAAAACCACAAACCTTTTCTGACTTAGTGCGGATCTCTGGTTTCTCTCATGGTACAAATGTATGGGTAGATAATGCGCAGACCTTGATTAAAACAGGGACATGTAAATTGAATGAAGCTATCTCTACCCGTGATGATATTATGAACTTTTTGCGTAATCACGGTGTAGCAGATAATGTAGCCTTTTCTGTTATGGAAAATGTGCGTAAAGGGAAGGGTATCGAAAAGCGTAATAAAGAGGGGATTGCCCAAACAGATTATGAAGACCAAATGCGAGCAGCCCAAGTGCCGGAGTGGTTTATTGGGTCTTGTAAAAAGATTTCCTATTTATTCCCACGGGCCCATGCCGTAGCTTATGTTATGATGGCATTCCGTATTGCTTGGTATAAGATTAATTATCCATTAGCATTCTATGCATCGTATTTTTCTATTCGAGCAAAAGCCTTTGACTTGAAAATTATGATGGGCTCCTTGGAAGAGCAGCAGCAAGAGTTTAAACGTTTGAAAGTATTAGCTGCGAAGTATGAAGCATCACCAAAGGAAAAAGATTTAATGTCTGCCTTAGAGATATCCTTGGAAATGAAACAGCGAGGGTACTCATTTGCCAATGTAGAGTTATACAAATCTCAAGCAAGACGGTTTATGATTAAAGATGAAACCTCTTTATTACCGCCATTTGTAGCTGTTACTAGTTTAGGCGAAAAGGTAGCAGATGCCATCGTAGAAGAACGAGAGCAAGCAGAGTTCTTATCGATTAAAGATTTGCGGAGACGTACAAAAATGTCTCAAACCATTGCCAATCGCATGGTGGAATTAGGTTGTTTAGGCGACTTACCAGAAGATGAGCAAATGAGTTTATTTGGATGATAGGAGGTATATATGTCAGAAGTTAGAGAAGCAGTATGGATAGGCGTTGATGTGGGAACTACAGGCGTGCGTGCTATGGCATATACAGCACAAGGTAAATCTGTAGCTGTACGAGATGCTTTTTATCCATTAGAAACACCACAATATGATCGAGCAGAGCAGAATCCTCAACAAATATATGATGCGGCAGAAGAAGTCATTGCTGGAGTTGTAAAAGATTTACAATATAAACTAGTCACTATATCCGGGATTGCTTTAAGCTCAGTGATGCATAGTTTTATTCCTCAAGATGAACATTTTGATTTATTAGGGAATATGATTACTTGGGCAGATAGCAGAAGTTCCAACACTGTACACCGTATGGAACAAGACGAAACGTGTAAACAATTCTACTATAGAACAGGCTGTCCGCTACATGCATCCTATCCATTGGCAAAAATCATATGGGTCAAAGAAAATCAACCTGAAATCTTTGCTCGTATGGCGCATATTGGATCTATTAAAGATTACATGTTCCGTTTGATGACAGGAGAATGGGTAACAGATAAATCAGTGGCATCTAGTTCTGGTTTATTTAATGCTTTTACAGAAACTTGGGATTCTGAGATTTTAGACTATGTAGGAATTCAAGAAGAACAACTACCTAAGGTAGTATCTACTACGTATAGTGGTAAGTTAGTAGCAGGCGTAGCAGAGCGTTTAGGTTTACCTGTGAATACACCGGTTGTCATCGGTGCTACTGATGGAGTACTGGTGAATGTTGGTATTGGCGCTGTATCTAAAGGGCAGTTAAGTGCTACTATAGGTACATCTGGGGCTATACGCATGCTTACAGAAAAGCCGCAAATGGATCCAAAAGGTCGTACTTGGTGCTATAATTTAACAGATACCATGTGGGTGGCTGGTGGAGCTATCAACAATGGTGGTATGATTTTGCGTTGGATGCGAGATCGTATTCTACATTATCATGGCTCCCAAATGGAACAATTATCGGTGGATCCTTATGATTTAATGACTATGAAAGCAAGACATGTACCGGCTGGATCTGGTGGCTTGTTATTAATGCCATACTTTACTGGTGAACGAGCTCCCTATTGGAACTCTGATCTGCGTGGTGCTTTCGTAGGTTTATCCTTAAATCATAGTCGCTCTTACATGATTCGCGCCACAATGGAAGGAATTTGTTATAGCTTGCGGTTTGTTCTCGATGCATTACGTGAGTTTGAAGAGGTAAAAGATATCCGCATTAGTGGTTCTTTCACTAAATCTGAATTATGGGTACAAATTATGAGTGATATATTCGGTGAACATATCACATTACCAAATAATAGTGAAGGTGCCTCCTTTGGCGCCGCTGTGTTAGGGTTTATTTCTGATGGAACTTTGTCAGATATTAAGGATACCGCAGAGCTAGTACAGCCTGAATGTATCTATCACCCTAAGGAGCAACATCAAGCCGTATATGAAGAACTTTTCTCTATTTATGAAAGTTTGTATATTCATATGAAAGACGATTTGGCACGTCTTGTTCAGTTCCAAAAGGAACATCCATTTAGTCGTTTATAGTTAGAAAGGAGACTAGAAATGCCATTAGTTATTCTTGCATTAGGAATTATTTTACTATTTTTCCTAATCGTAAAAGTAAAGATGAATAGCTTTTTATCATTGCTATTAGTCTGTGTATTATTAGCCTTTGGAGAAGGATTGCCACTTGACAAAATTTTCCCAACTATTCAAAAAGGCTTAGGAGCTACCTTAGGTGGTTTAACAATCGTAGTAGGCTTTGGCGCTATTTTAGGTAAATTGATGGCCGATAGCGGTGGAGCGCAACGTATTGCAACTACATTGATCAACATGTTTGGTCGTAATAATGTAAGATGGGCTGTATGTTTAACTGGATTTATTGTAGGTATTGCTTTATTCTATGAAATTGGTTTCGTTTTATTGATTCCTTTGATCTTTACCATTGCTAAATCTGCAGATATTCCATTGTTAGAGGTAGGTATGCCAATGGTAGCAGCCTTATCTGTGACACATGGTTTCTTGCCTCCACATCCAGGTCCTACAGCGATTTCTGTATTATTTAATGCAGACATTGGATTAACATTGGTGTATGGTATTTTAATCGGTATTCCTACAGTTATTTTGGCAGGTCCATTATTGTATAATACTGTGAAAGATATCAAAACAGATATCCCTGAAGGCCTTCATAATGATAAGGTATTTACAGAAGAGGAAATGCCATCCTTTGGAGTATCTATCTTTACAGCATTAGTACCAGTTATCTTGATGGCCGCTACAGCTATTGGTAAAATGATGAATCTACCAAAAACATCTACCATTATGGTCATTCTTAACTTCATTGGTGATCCTTCTGTAGCGTTGACAATTTCTATTATTATTGCTTTCTATACGTTTGGCTTCGCTCGTGGCAAATCTATGAAAGATATTATGGCTACTTCTGAAAAAGCGATATTAACAGTAGCTATGATTCTATTTGTTGTAGGAGCTGGTGGAGCACTAAAACAAGTATTGATCGATAGCGGTGTGGGTACCTATATCGGTGAATTAGTGATGCAAGTGAATGTATCTCCATTAGTATTAGCTTGGTTAATTGCTGTGGTGATTCGTATTGCTGTTGGTTCTGCTACAGTGGCAGCTATGACAGCTGGCGGCATTGTGGCGCCGTTAATTCCATTAACAGGTGTAAGCCCTGAATTGATGGTAATTGCAGTAGGTGCTGGTTCTGTATTCTTTAGCCCACCAAATGACCCAGGATTCTGGTTATTTAAAGAGTTTTTCGGATTATCTGTCAAACAAACATTACGCTCTTGGTGTATGGTAGAAACAGTGATTGCCGTATGTGGATTAATTGGTGTAGAAATCATTAATTTATTCTTATAATAAAAAATCCCCAGTCCAGTGAATGGATTGGGGATTTTATATTATATATTTACCAATAGAACTGCATGATCCAATGTAAGATAGGGATACCCAATACATTGATTAATACAGTAGCTGTAATTGGAACAACTAGGAAAGCTTTTACAGATTTTCTGTAGCGACCACCGAGGGTTGCGATAGTTGCTACCGTGTTTGGTGTGATTCCTAAGCCGTGGCCAAGGAGGGCGGCGCCGATGACAACGCCGTCGTAATCTTTACACAGCACAGGGAATACGATGAATCGTGTAAACAGAATAATCGCAATGACTTGTACCACAAGAATCACAAGCATTGGTCCTGTAAGCGCACGTAATGCGATGACAGGTACGCTCATGAACACAGTAGTTAAGAAGATGGTAATACTAATTTGACTAAATAAGGCAATAGCTTTAGAATTGATGAACGTTTGGCCCATGGCATCGCCACCATTACGAATAGCAATGGCCAATAACATGGATACAATGAACGTAGGAATGTGCAAACCGAAGGTATCTAATAAGTAGTGGGAACCGCCGATGCCGATGCTGACACAGATTAGAACCAACAATAAGTTGATGATAATCCCAACCGGTGTCGGTGCTGGTGAATCTGGTGGAGGAGGTGCTGTTTCATAGCGATTGAACTTTTCGATTAAATATTGTCCCATAGGACCGCCGATGAACACACCGATAATGGTAGTGAATGCAATGATACCATGTGCCACAGTTTCACCATTTAAGGCATTCCCTAAGTCATGACCTAAGGCGGACACAAAGTTGTAGCTGCTTTCAAGAGATAAAGAGCCTAATAAAATAGCATAGTGTTTGTCTAATCCAAATAGACTAGCTAGTCCTAAGCCAATGCTGATTTGCATAATCACAAGCAAAGTACTCATGCCCCAGTAGCGAGGGATTGCTTTTAACGAAGATGTACAAATTTGCACGGGCGCTACTAGCCCCATAGTGGCGAAGAATGCCACCATAGCAGGAACGAGAACAGACTTGTCCAGAGTAATGAGTATAAGACCAGAAATTTGTAGTAGAAATACAATTATTGCTACAGTTAAACCACCAATAGCAGGCACTGGGATAGCCCAACGATGCAAGATGTTAATGTGCTTGTGCATAAAGGTTCCCAGTAAGAAGGAAAACAGTGAGAGTATGACCGTTTCTACGGCGCCAAGATGTAATTGTAGCATGTACGACGATGCCATGAAATGCCTCCTAACTTTAGATACAAAAGACTATGATGGTGCAATGGTACACATAGGATTCACTTGAACCAAAATCATAGTGAGATAGTCTGAAATAATACCCTCCTATTATACAACTAAACATCTAATATGTAAAAGCTATCCATAAGAAATAAATATTAATATATGAACAAAAAAAGCGCACCGTCCACGAAGGATAGTGCGCTTTTATGAAAGATCAGGAAAGTATTATTATGAGTTTAACTTTCTGGTGTTTTAAGAGGACACCATAAACCTCGGCGGTAGTCGCGTATTCCAGAAAGGACAACGCGGAGTGCACGCTGTGCGTCAGCTTTTGAGAGGGGCGGTATTCCATCTAAGCGATAGGAAATGCCAAGACTTTCATATTTATTAACCCCCATGACGTGGTAAGGTAAGCAATCTACGGCTTTCAAATGTTTGAAGGCACCTAGAAAGAAACCAAGCCGATACCAGCGATCGCGATTATCTGTGATGGTTGGGACTACCACGTGGCGCACCCAAAAATCTGTTCCATGAGCGTCTACAAATTGAGCGAACTCTAGGACCGCATCATTAGGTTTGCCGGTTAGTGTTTCGTGTATAGAGGAATCGATCTCTTTCACATCAAGAATGACTAAATCCGTTACGTCAAGAAGCAGTTTGTACTCTCTAGCCTGTTCCTGTGTGTAGCAAATCCCGCTTGTATCTAGACAAGTATGAATTCCCTTTCCGTGAAAGAAAGTAAAGAGTTCGATAATAAAAGGGAGTTGCAACAATGCTTCGCCACCAGTGACAGTAATGCCTCCAGTGATATAAAAGTCTCGATTCCTTTCAAATTGTGTCCACACATCTGCCACCGTCATTTCTTGGGCATACGTAGAGGGATCCCAAGTATCTGGGTTATGGCAATAGGCACATCGCAATGGGCAACCTTGAAGAAAGAGGACAAATCGCATGCCCGGACCATCCACAGTTCCCATAGTCTCAATGGAATGAATACGACCTACCATAGTGTATTACATGGATTGATGGAATGTACGAGCAATCACTTCGTCTTGTTGAGCTTTTGTCAACTTATTGAAATGAACCGCGTAACCAGATACACGGATAGTCAATTGTGGATACAATTCAGGATGTTTTTGAGCATCTAATAATGTTTCACGATTGAATACATTTACGTTTAAATGGTGGCCGCCTTTTTTGCTGTACCCATCTAATAACTGTACTAAATTATCAACTTGTTGTTCGTTTGTCATAGTTACTCCTTTTCTTCAGGGAATGTAACATTGGGCTCACGGCAAGCTAGATTTTCACAACCATCGGCTAATGCATGTTCAATATTGCCTAGGTCTATATCTAGGTCCAAGTCGCCTAATGTAACCATAGACTCTCCGGATTTACCAAGAGAATCTGGAATAATAGAGAATGTATTAGAAATACCATCGCAACAATCACGCCATGGCATTTTAGCAACAGATGCTAGGGAAGAGATAGCACCGTGTTCGTCACGACCATGCATAGGGTTGGCACCAGGAGCAAATGGAATACCTGCTTTACGTCCGTCAGGAGTAGCACCAGTGGCATTACCGTATACCACATTCGATGTAATGGTTAATAGTGACATAGTAGGCACGGATTGACGATAGGTTGGATGTTTACGAATTTTATTCATAAACCCAGATACCACCGTAGCAGCTAAATCATCTACACGATCATCATCATTACCATATTTAGGGAATTCGCCTTCAATTTCAAAATCAATAGCAATACCATTTTCATCACGTATAGGTTTTACTTTCGCATATTTAATAGCGGATAAAGAATCGGCTACTACGGAAAGTCCAGCAATACCTGTAGCAAACCAACGTGTTACCTTACGGTCATGCAATGCCATTTCCAATTTTTCATAGGCGTATTTGTCATGCATGTAATGAATGATATTTAAAGCATTCACATATACACCTGCTAACCATTCCGTCATATCTTCAAAGCGTTCCATGACTTCGTCGAAGTCAAGGTATTCTGAAGTAATAGGGCGGAATTTTGGACCTACTTGTTTTTTCAGCTTTTCATCTACGCCACCATTGATTGCGTATAGTAAGGCTTTCGCTAAGTTACAGCGAGCGCCAAAGAATTGCATTTCTTTACCAATACGCATAGGGGATACGCAGCAAGCGATGGCGTAATCATCGCCAGAATTTGGGCGCATGATTTCGTCGTTCTCATATTGAATGGAAGATGTTGCAATAGAGAGCTTCGCACAGAACTTTTTGAAACCTTCAGGGAGGGAAGGAGACCAAAGTACTGTTAAGTTTGGTTCAGGAGCAGGACCAAGGTTTTGCAATGTATGTAGGACACGGAATGCCGTTTTAGACACTAGTGTACGTCCATCAGTGCCCATACCACCGATAGACTCAGTTGTCCATACAGGATCACCAGTAAATAAATTGTTGTATTCATGGATACGTGCGAAACGAACCATGCGCAATTTCATAATGAAGTGATCCACCATTTCTTGGATTTGTTCTTCTGTATATTTACCAGATTTCAAATCACGTTCTGCATAGATGTCCAAGAAAGTGGAGTTACGTCCGATGGACATAGCTGCACCGTTTTGTTCTTTGATAGCACCCAAATAGCCAAAGTATAGCCATTGGATAGCTTCTTTTACATCGGTAGCAGGTTTGGAGATATCAAATCCGTAGGACGCAGCCATTTCTTTTAATTCTTTCAAAGAACGGATTTGATCTCGAATTTCTTCGCGGTCACGAATGATATCTGGCATCATATCGCCCATGGTGATATTGAATTGATCTTCTTTATCCTTGATCAAATAATCTACACCATATAAGGCTACACGGCGATAATCACCGATAATTCGGCCGCGGCTATACGCGTCAGGTAGGCCCGTAATAATGTGAGCAGAGCGAGCAGCCCGCATCTCAGGTGTATATACATCAAATACACCATCATTATGTGTCTTACGATGAGTTTTAAAGAATGCTTCAAGAGTTGGATCCATTTTGTAACCATACTCTTCGATAGCACTTTTAGCAGTTCGTAAACCACCATAAGGGAACATGGCACGTTTCAAAGGATAATCAGTTTGAAGACCTACAATTTGTTCATCTTCTTGAATAATATATCCAGGGGCATGCGCCGTAATATGAGTTGCTACATCAGTGTCTGCATCGATGACAGAACCTTTTTGTCGTTCTTCCTCATATAAATCTAATACCCGTTGCCAAAGTCTAGTAGTTCGTTCTGTAGGACCTACTAGAAAAGAATCATCGCCTACATAAGGCACATAGTTTCGTTGGATAAAATCGCGTACGTCCACGGACTTATCCCATACACCTGTATTGAAGTCTTTCCATGCTTGTTGCATAATATACCTCCAAATACACATTAAAACGTAACCCATAGGGTTAACTTTATTGTAATCTATAATAATTATCATTACAATATAAAAGTTTTTATGGGTTATATTATTTTTGAAAGAGATGTATGAGTAAATAGTCAAACATTAAATAACGCTATATACAGGATGTAAGATATCTAATAAGGTATATTACAAAGTTGTATATAGCGTTACTATAGTATAGATTTATATTTTTAAAATCAAGAAATATACTCACTTTTTGGTGTGGTGATATAGAACTCTCTCTTTAATGATATGGTGATATAGAACTCTCTCTTTAATGATATGGTAAGTACGTGAGAAATATGGTTTTAATTGGCTTTCACTTAGGTCAGTACCGAAGGCACGTTCACTGACAAGGAACAGTGGCGGAGATTGGATGCGTTTTGCCACAGCTAATCCGTTGAAAGATTTCCACCAGCGTTCGAGGTCGTTGATAAACTGTTCTGTGGATGTGAAATAGTGAGAAATTGGGTTTGGCAATCCTAATAGGTGTTCCAATGTACCGTTCTCGTAGGTGCACAAGATATCCTCAGGAGTCAAACGCTGATGAGGCAGTGTATGAGGTGTACCCTCTACGAAGGCACGGAACAAGCAATCATGGTATTCGTATTGCAATGGGTCACCAAGTCCTTGTGTTACATCCTGTGCATCAGATAACTCAGCACTAGGGACCACATCGATGGATCCTTGAGGAATGACCTCCCGTTTAAAAATGTATTCATTCATATAACGAGCCAAAGCATACACATCTGTTTTCCACACATCCCCTGTTACGGCAAGGAAGCCAGCTAAATCACCGTACATCGTAGCATAACCGACACTGAACTCCGTTTTATTGCCATTGCATGTGAAAGCCCCATTCACAGCGGATGCTATACCGGCTAAGATACGAGACGAACGATCACGGGCTTGGATGTTTTCTTTGGCAAGGGTGGATAGCTGTAAGAATGTGGTAGTATCTAAGTCGGTATCCACATGAGTTTGCTCGCTAAGATTTGAAGTCCTTTGCTGTGGTTCAGATATACTGTCTGTATCAGAATTATGGATAGCGGTATCATTTGCCAGTGTATGGTCGTGTACATAACCATGTGTTTCTTGATGGAATTTTGTGAAAGTCTGACCTTCTAGTTGTGCGATAGTAGCGTTCACACCTTCCTCAATAGGGAATACACCATAATGGCAACCGATGTTCTGTGCTAATTGGTAGGCCAAATCTTTCGTCATATCTGAGTTGTAACGGCTTGGCATATTGACTAAGTATAAATTCTCTGGCGGTAATACCGTGCTGTACAAAGCAGCATTAAGGGCAGAGTCGATACCACCAGATGCACCAATGACAATCTTTTTAATCCCAGTTTGTGCTAAAAATTGACGAATGCCGTATTGAAGGGCTTTGAATAGGGTAGGGATGTATGCAGGTGTTGTGGCATATGGTTCATTTGTACTATGTGTATCGTCTGTATGATGTGCATCATATGTAGTATTGGTCTTATTTATTTCTAAATGAGTAGATAGTATGTCATCTTTGGGATGCTCAATATGATTAGTAGTACTATTGCTGGATGAAATCGGCTGCCATAAGGTATCTTTCAACAAGGTAGGTCGTACCGTATTTTCAAAAGCAGGTACTTCTTCCACAACAGAACCGTTCACGTCATATAGCGTGGAGCAACCGTCATAGATGCAGATATTTTTGCCGTTGTTTTGAATTCCCACATGGTTCGTATAGGCAATAGGAGTATTGTATTGTTTGGCTTGTGCACTAAATAGGGCGCGGCGCTGTTCTTGCTTATGAATTGTGTAAGGCGAAGAGGAACAATTCACGATCAGATCGATGTGCTGACCTTTCGCTTTTGCAGATTCTACCATAAGACTAGTGGGACAATCTGGATAGTGCGTATCCCAGCTATCTTCACAGATAACAGGAGCAATAGTAAAAGCTCCTTGTCGAGTGAAAATCGTGAGAGGCTGATTGATATCCGATAAAGGAAGATTACGCTCTTTCGCGACTACATTGGCGCTAGTGAAATGTCGAGGTTCATTAAAGTACCGATAACATGGCAATAAGGTTTTAATTGTAAATGGATAAGGCTGGGATGGATTGGATACCAGTTGTCCTTTAGAGGCTACATAGAGGGCATTATATTTGCGAAGATTGCCGTCCAAGTTACGTAGACGTTCATCAATACCTACATTACCAAAAATAATGGTGAGATTTGTGTTAGCGGTGGCTTTTACTAATTCTTCACCATAGTAGAGGCAATCATTTATAAAAGGCACTTGGTCCCACAAATCACCTACTATGTATCCGCTGAGACACAATTCTGGAAAGATAAGGATGTCCGTGCTCACAGCCTTGGCATAGTTGATAGCTTGCATCATAGATTGAAAGTTTGTAGCAGGATCACCAGGGTGTACCTGAATTTGTCCAAAAGCAATACGAATCATGGAGAACTCCTTTATTGTATAGATTAACGTGTTGATAGTTGTTGTGTATATTATAGCATTTTATGGATGATTTGTAGTGGGGAAGAAAATGGTGAAAAATTTATAACTGCTAATAATGATAGTCTATTTCCACAAAACTGTCCTTTCCATGCTATAATAAATTCATAACAGATATTTTTCTATCTTTCACAAGGAGGAACGATATGTCATCCATTGCTATTATTGGTGGTACCGGTGTGTACGATCCAAATATGTTTGAAACTATGACGGAATCTTCGCTTATGACGCCCTATGGTGAGATTCACTATGTGTGTGGTACGTATGAAGATAAGACGGTGTATTTCTTAGCTCGTCATGGTCGAGATCATTCGATTCCACCGCATAAGATTAACTATCGTGCTAATATTTGGGGACTTAAAAAATTAGGTGTGAAATTCATCGTATCAACTACAGCAGTAGGTTCTTTGGATGAGAACTTTGGACCTGGTCATTTTGTGTTGACCGACCAATTCCTAGACTTTACGAAAAACCGGGTGAATACCTTCTACGAAGGCGGCGATCGTCCGGTGGCACATGTGGATGTGACAGAACCATATAGCCCTGAGTTGCGAGGTATTGTAGAAAGCGCCGCTAAATCCTTAGGCTTAACGGTTCACAATGGGGGCACTTACGTATGTACAGAGGGACCTCGCTTTGAATCTCCGGCTGAAATCCGCATGTATGCTATGTTAGGGGGTCAAACAGTGGGTATGACAAACGTACCGGAAGTGACCTTAGCGAATGAAGCGGAAATGGCATATATGACAATTTCCATGGTCACAAACTACGCGGCAGGTATTTCTGAATCTGCTTTGACCCATGGCGAAGTGGTAGACATGATGCAACAAATGGCAGAACAATTGCAATCCCTTGTTAAAGAAGTTATTAAAGGCATCGATGTGAATGCAGACTATCCAGCGCATCATCGTATGGCTGAATATGGTGGCTTTCAATTATAATCTATGGTGAAGAATCTAAAAGGAGAACTCCAATGCAATCTTTAATTCGAGATATTTCATTAGCCGCTGAAGGTCGTAAAAAAATCGACTGGGTAGCTAATTTCATGCCTACTTTGAACACATTAGGGGACCGTTTTGAAAAAGAGCAAACTTTCAAAGGTCAAACTATCGTTGTGTCCGTCCATTTAGAGGCGAAAACTGCGTACTTATCTACGGTGTTGCAACGTGGTGGTGCAGATGTGATCGTTACAGGTTCCAACCCATTGTCTACGCAAGATGATGTGGCAGCAGGACTGGTAGATATGGGCTTAACTGTATATGCTTGGTACAATTGTACAGACGAAGAGTATACGATGTTCCTGAACAAAGCACTGGATCATAAACCTCATATCATCATCGATGACGGTGGAGATTTAGTAAGCTTGTTACATACAACACGAACTGATGCAAAAGAACGTTTGTTGGGCGGTAGTGAAGAAACCACAACAGGTGTACACCGTTTAAAAGCCTTGGCTGAAGCGGAACAGTTGACATTCCCAATGATCGCTGTTAACGACTCTAACTGTAAATACTTATTCGACAATCGCTATGGTACTGGCCAATCTGTTTGGGATGGTATTATGCGCACTACGAACTTAACAGTAACAGGTAAAAATGTGGTGGTTGCTGGTTACGGCTGGTGCGGTAAAGGCGTGGCACTTCGTGCCAAAGGCCTAGGTGCTCACGTGTATGTAACAGAAGTAGATCCAATTAAAGCAATCGAGGCTGTATTTGATGGTTTCAAAGTATTACCAATGGTGGAAGCTGCTAAAATTGGCGATATTTTCTGTACGGTCACAGGCTGTAAAGACGTTATTACAGAAGAGCACTATGCTGTGATGAAAGATCGCGCTGTACTTTGTAATGCAGGCCATTTCGATTGTGAAGTAAATGTAAAAGACTTAGAAGCAATGGCTGTATCTCATGAACGAGTGCGTCAAAATATCGAGGCTTACCATATGCAAGATGGTCGTCAATTGTATGTGCTAGCAGAAGGTCGACTTGTGAACTTAGCAGCAGGGGATGGACATCCAGCAGAAATTATGGACTTGTCCTTTGCTATGCAGGCATTAGCAGCGGAGTACATCTTACATCATGGGGCAGACATGTCAGATGATGTACATGTATTACCATATGAAGTAGACGCAGAAATTGCGAAACTGAAATTACAATCCATGGGCTATGACTTAGATACATTGACACAAGAACAGTACGATTATTTATATACTGTGAATTAATAGTGGTGAAATTTTATTGATACAAAGTAAATAAAAGTTCAACTGTGTGAAACTGGCGATGAGGGTGCTAACTTTCGTCGCCAGTTTTAATATGCCTAAGTAGTAGATTGGATCATATTTCTAAAAGGATATAATTGCTATCAGAACCTATCTATTCCTATATTTACTATTCAAAAAAGATATTTGTCTACTAGATAAATACAAAAATGAGAAAAATATACGCTATGGGTTTACTAGATAAACTCATAACTAAATTCTTATATTTATATTTGACAAACTACTCATGTTACATTCATAATAGGAAAGCATAGATTTTCTATAGAGTTATCACTTGTTCTTTAAGCTGATAAAGTGAAAAAGGTAAAGATGACTTTCACAGTTAGAAAATCCAAAAGAGGAATTTTAAGAAGGAAGGGTGTAACATGAAAAAATCCATGTTCAAACGTGCACTAGCATTGGGTGCTACAGCTATTTTAGCCGCAGCGATCGCTGGTTGCGGTGGCAATAGTTCATCAACAAACAATGCAAATGAAGCAAAAGTAGCTTTACTGACAACTACGTCTGGCGCGGCAGCTGCCTATGGTGAATCTATTAAGAATGGTGCAGAGTTAGCGGTAGCACAAATTAACGCAGATGCTAACAATGTAAAAATTAATTTGTTAGTGGAAGATACAAAAGGTGACAAAAACGAAGCCATCAATGCGATGAACAAAGTGATTGCTAAAGATAAAGTCGTAGCTGTCATCGGACCTATGTTATCTGGTGAAATGATGGCGGCAGGACCGATTGCTAACAAAAATAAAGTCGTAGCATTGGGTACTTCTACAACTGCAGAAGGCATCACTGATATCGGAGATTATATTTTCCGTAATGCTGTACCAGAATCTTTGGCAGTAGACGCAGCGATTCGTCAATCTCATAAAGTATTAGGTTTCAAAACAGCAGCGATTATGTATTCCAACAACAATGACCAAATGGTTTCTGTAAACAATACAGCGAAAAAAGCATTGGAATCTGAAGGGGTTCAAATTGTAGCGACGGAAACATTTGCTGATAAAGATACAGATTTCTCTGCACAGTTGACTAAAATTCAACAAGCAAAATCTGACATTATCATCGTTGCCTCCTTGTACCAAGAAGGGGCATTGATTATGAAAAAAATGCGTGAACTTGGTATGAACCAACCAGTAATAGGTTCTAATGGTTTCAACAGCCCAGCATTTATTAAAAATGCAGGCGCTGCTGCTGATGGTGCTATCGTTGGTACACCTTGGTTCCCTAACAAAGATGACCAAAAAGTTCGCGACTTCCGCAAAGCCTATGTAGAAAAATATGGTCATGAACCAGATCAATTCGCAGCACAAGCATATGATGCTGTGTTCTTGTACGAAGCAGCGTTGAAAGCAGCAGGTTCTACAACAGATCGTGAAAAATTCCGTAACGCCTTAAAAGGTATTACAGACTTCGTAGGGGTAACTGGTAAATTCCAATTTAACGAAAAACGTGACCCATCTATGGAAGTTCAAGTTTTACAAATTAAAAACGGTCAGTTCGACGCATTACAAAAATAGGAGTTACACGATGTTTTTACAGCAATTAGTGAATGGCCTTACTTTAGGCAGTCTCTATGCAGTATTAGCGATCGGATTGACACTGGTTTTTGGTGTGTTGAACATCATCAACATGGCTCACGGAGGCATCTTTATGATAGGTGCCTTCGTGGGTTTATTTATGGTGACAGTCTTTGAAGCTAATATCTTCGTAGCCATCCTTGTGGCTATGCTGGTAGGGGCAATTCTTGGATATTTGTTAGAGTTTGTGGCACTTCGTCCACTTCGTAAGAAAAATGTATCCCATTTGGCGCCATTGATTTCCACAATTGGCGTATCTATTTTTATTGAAAGTATAGCATTACTTGTGTGGGGCCCACAAACACGTTCTTTCCCACCAGATTTTATTGGAGGACTTATTGATTTTGGTATGTTCAAAATCTCCATGGTTCAAATCATTGGCCTTGGCGTATCCATTGTGTTAATGTTGATTTTAAATGTACTTATTAAAAAAACTAAAATCGGTAAAGCCATTCGTGCTGTATCCTTGAGCACAGAAACGGCATCTCTATTGGGTATTAACCCTACTTTGGTTATTTCTGTAACAGTGATGCTCGCTTCTGCGTTAGGTTCTGCAGCTGGTGTATTAGTTGGCTTATCTTTCGATGCCGTAGAGCCTATGATGGGTGTTGTCATCGGATTTAAAGGCTTAGCTGTATTAATCTTAGGTGGTCTTGGTAATATTACCGGTGCCATGGTAGGCGGATTCATCTTAGGTGTATCTGAAGTATTCTCTGTTGCCTATGGAGCATCTTCTTACCGTGATGCTGTAGCCTTTGGGTTAATCATTCTCTTATTGTTCTGGAGACCACAAGGGTTATTCGGATCCAAAGATAAGGGGGGACGACCATGAGTGAAATTTTAAATCCATATTATCTACAAATTGTAATGTTCTTCATTATTAATGCCATTATGGGTATTTCCATTTTCTTCACCCTTTCTACAGGGCAGTTGACATTGGGAGCGGCTGGTTTCATGAGTGTGGGTGCCTACGTAGGTGCTTTGCTTACTCTAAAAGTTGAGCTACCTATTCCGATTGCTATCTTCATTGGTGGTATCGTAGCGGCCTTAGTAGCTATTGTAATTGGTTTGCCTACGACGCGTTTGAAAGGCTTATACTTGGCGATTGCAACGTTAGGCTTTGGTGAAGTAGTGCGTGTTATTTTCTTGAACTTAGAAGTGACACATGGTGCACTAGGACTTTCGGGGATTCCAGCTATTGCGCAAGAATTGACAAATTATGTGTATGAATTTGATATGGACGGTTTGTTAGATATCGATGCATTAACATGGGGTAACTTGTTGACCATCATCATTTTGCTAGTTATTTTAGCATTGATTATTCTGTTCTGCTTACGCATCCACAATAGTCGTGTAGGTCGTGCATTCCAAGCGATTAAAGCAGATGACCATGCAGCAGAATTAATGGGAATCAATGTAGTGTATTACAAAATGTTAGCCTTTGTCATCGGTGCTTTTATTGCCGGTGTTGGCGGTGGTTTGTATGCGCATATTACAAACTTTATTAACCCTACAGATTTTAGCTATCACAAAGTAGTACAAATTTTATTGTTCCCAGTCTTTGGTGGCTCTAATGTAGTATGGGGATCTGTACTAGGCTCTTTCATTTTGACATTGCTACCAGAAGTATTACGTTTCTTAGCAGACTATCGTGATATTATTTATGGTGCCTTGTTAGTGATCTTGATGGCTGTTCGTCCAGATGGTATTTTGACAGAAGAATTAATGGACAAAATCTATCGTAAACTAGGTGTAAACAAGAAACCATACATTCCAGAATCACAAGTATTAACAGAACGCTTTGAAGCTTATAAAACACAGAGCAAGTCTGGTCAAGAATAGGAGGTAACCATGCTATTACAATTAGATGATGTAAGTAAAAGCTTTGGCGGCGTGGCTGCCTTGACAGGGGTTACCTTCCAAGTGAATCAAGGGGAAGTCTTTGGTGTTATTGGACCTAATGGTGCTGGTAAAACTACGTTATTCAACTTAATTACTGGAGTATTCCCTGTAAGTACTGGTAATATTGTCTTTGATGGTATGAATGTAGTTGGCATAAAACCACATCGTACAGTGGAAATGGGGATTGCTAGAACGTTCCAAAATATTCGTCTCTTTGGTAATATGACGGCGTTGGAGACTGTATTGACAGGCATGCATTGTCGCACAGGTTCTGGAGTGTTGTCTAGTTTCTTCCATACAAAACGCCAACGCATTGAAGAAGAGCGTTGCCGTGGTATTGCCTATGAGTTTTTAAAATTGGTTGGGTTAGAGGAAGATGCTGAAGAAGTGGCTACATCCTTACCATATGGTAAGCAACGTCGTTTGGAAATTGCTCGTGCCTTAGCAACGCATCCACAATTGATTTTATTGGATGAGCCTGCAGCAGGTATGAACGATAGTGAGACAGAGGTGTTGCGCCAATTGATCGGAAAAATTCGTGATTTAGGTATTACCGTGGTGGTCATCGAGCATGATATGGCGTTGATGATGAATATTTGTGACCGCTTAGCAGTGTTGAACTTCGGCAAAAAGATTGCAGAAGGAACTCCGCAAGAAATTCAAAACAATCCAGATGTAATCGAAGCGTACTTAGGAAAGGAGGAATAATATGTTAAAAATTGAAAATGTAGTAGCTGGTTATGGTCATATAACAGCCTTAAAATCTATTAACTTAGAAGTTCCTCAAGGTTCTATTGTATCTTTGATTGGTGCCAATGGTGCTGGTAAATCGACAACTATGCGTTCTATCATGGGTTTAGTAAAACCTACAGAAGGTCGCATTACCTTTGAAGGTAGAGATATTACATCTATGAAAACCCATGATATTGTGAAATCTGGTATTTCCCTTGTTCCAGAAGGTCGCCAAATATTACAAGATATGAGTGTTTACGAAAATCTAGAAATGGGAGCCTATATTCGTAAGGATGCTGAAATCAACGATGATATTAAAAAAGTGTTCAAACGATTCCCTATTCTTGACGAACGTAGTTACCAATTAGGCGGTACTTTGTCTGGTGGACAACAACAAATGCTTGCCATTGGTCGTGCTTTAATGGCTCGTCCTAAACTGTTGTTACTAGATGAACCATCCATGGGGTTGGCGCCGTTGGTAGTGAATGAAATCTTTGAAGTTATCAAAGAGATTAGTGCCGAAGGGACCACAGTATTGTTAGTAGAGCAAAACGTACGTCAAGCTTTGAAAATCGCTGACTATGCATATGTATTAGAAACAGGCAAAATCGTTCTTTCAGGACCAGCAGAAGAAATTCGCCACGACCCTAGAGTTATGGAAGCATACTTAGGTGGTAAAGTGGAATAATACACTATAAAAAGATAGCAGATATACAATCCGTTGTGGTTGTGTATCTGCTTTTTAGTTTAAGTGTTTTCGATTTGTAGTTGCTGCCGATAGAAAGTGACTATATGTATACTATCATAAGAGTGTGCAGAATCTATTCTTTACAATATAAAGAAAATTGAATGGTGATAAAAACTATTGTGTATACATGAGCTACATGTCTTGTAGGAGAATGATTTTTCTTGTAAACTAGTATTATAAATATAAAATATATAACTAATATAGGAAGGTGTTTACTATGAGTATGGCAGCAAAACAAGCGCGTGGGAAAAAAGCAAATGATGTTATCTTTGCGACAAATTCACAAGCTCAAGAGGCAGCGAAACAATATGGCAAAGAAAATGTATTAATTGGAACTGTCGGATCTATCCTAGATGAAAATGGCGATATTGTTTTCTTGAAGGTGGTAGAAGATGAGTTTCGTAATTTGCCACGTAATGAATATGTTGCATATGCACCGATTGAAGGGTTAAAAGAGTTTGTGGAAGCATGTAAACAAGAATGTTTTGGACAATCTCGGCCAGATGCCTATATTGAAGGGATAGCCACAGCGGGTGGTACAGGTGGTATTCATCACTTGGTTCACAATTATACAGAACTAGGTGATAAGGTAATTACCGCTGATTGGTACTGGGGGGCATACAAGCAAATATGCCAAGATAATGGACGAGAATTAGTTACATACCCATTATTTGATGAGAACTATAAGTTCAATTTTGAAGCTTTGCAATCTTTAGTGCTAGATATTGCTGAGAAACAAGAAAATGTGGTAGTTATTTTTAACACACCTGGCAATAATCCAACAGGGTTTTCCTTGTGCGACAGCGATTGGGATAATGTATTAGACTTAGTGAAAGGTATAGTGAATACAGGTAAAAATAAAGTTATTATTGGTGTAGATGCTGCGTATATTGATTTCTCCGGACCTAAAGAAGATGTACGTCGATTCTTTAAAAAGTTTGAGCATTTGTCAAAAGATATTTTAACAGTTGTATGCTATAGTATTTCAAAAGGATTCACCATGTATGGTCAACGTGTTGGTTGTATGTTAGGTATTACTTCTGATAAAGAAGTGGCACAGGAGTTTTTTGATATTAACCAAATGACATCTCGTGGTACTTGGTCTAATATTAATAGACCTGCTATGCGTACGGTTGCTAATATCGTGCTTGATCCTGAAAAATTAAAACGTTATGAAGAGGAACGTAATTGCTACTCTCGTCTCGTAGAAGAACGGGCAGGTATCTTGGAATGTGAAGGAAAAGCGATTGGCTTACCAATGTTGCCATACATGGGTGGTTTCTTTGCAACAATTCCAAGCGATAATCCAAAGGCCTTGGCAGATGAATTGAAAAAAGAAAATGTATTTTTAATTCCTGTATCAGGTGGTGTTCGCATTGCTGTATGCTCGATTCCTAAAAGACAAATTACTGGATTGGCACAACGAATTTATGATGCTATGAAACGAGTGGGGCAATTATAAACTAAGAGAAAAAATAGAGACAATAGAATAGTTACTATAGAAGTGATAAAAAGATAGTTGAATCAATGATTTGGCTATCTTTTTTTGTTTTAAAATTAGTAAGTATAAGGATTAGGGATGCACTGTTTAATTGGATATCATTTTATATAAATATTGGCAAAATATGTAAAATTACTCCCACTTTTTACCACCTTTTTTAAATAATAGAATGTTCGATATTAAAGTGAATTATACGAACATATTAATAAATATTAGCAATAATGTTCGGTAGTAATGAGTATAAGAAAATAATTTGTATAAATATCTATTAAATTAGTATTTGTTTGTTGTTAAAAGTGGGGAATTGTGGTAAAATTTACCATATAGTGGTAATAAGGGCGAGAAGGTGTAGGAAAAGGAGGTGTCCTTGCTATGTTTAAAGGTGAATTTTCACATACAATTGATAGTAAAGGACGTATGATAGTTCCTGCCAAAATGCGTGAACAACTAGGTGATACCTGTGTTGTTACTAGATATTTTGATAACACCTTAGCTATTTACACACAAGAAAAGTTTGATGAAATTGCAAAAAAATTAAGTTCTCAAAGCTCTAATAAAGCCAACCAACGTGGATTAGTGCGTTTTTTTGTAGGTGGTGCTGCTGACCTTGAGTTTGATAAACAAGGTCGTGTATTAATACCTAGCAATCTTCGTGCTCATGGGGAGTTAAAAAAAGATGTAGTTGTAGTTGGTAATGGTGAACGCATCGAGATTTGGAGTAAAACTCGTTGGGAAGCTTATAACAACGAAATTTACGGTAATATTGAGGCGATGGCAGAAGAACTTGATTTGGATGATATTGGATTTTAAGTGAGGCATTATGGACTTTCATCATGTGAGTGTATTACTCAGTGAAACGCTAGACGGATTGGCAATTAAACCAGATGGAACCTATGTGGATTGTACATTAGGTGGTGGGGGACATTCCCATGCCATTGGAGAACGGTTATCCTCAAAAGGTATGATTGTTGGTTTAGATCAAGACGTAGCGGCATTAGAGGCAGCCTCTCAGAGATTATCTGATTTGTCTTGTCAGGTGAAAGTGATTCAAACAAACTTTTCTAACTTAAAACAAGCTTTACAAGAGTCAGGCATTTATGAAGTAGATGGATTTGTATTTGATTTAGGGGTTTCTAGCCATCAATTAGATACGGCAGATCGAGGGTTTTCTTATATGCAAGATGGACCTTTGGATATGCGTATGAATCAAAGTGGATCCTTAACGGCAGAAAGAATAGTGAATACCTATTCGAGTGATGACTTGTATCGCATTATCTGGGACTATGGGGAAGAGCGTTGGGCGAAACGAATTGTTCAATTTATTGTGGAAGCTAGAGAAGAATCGCCTATAGTGACTACATTTCAGCTGGTGGATATCATCAAACGTGCCATACCTGTAAAGGCTAGACAAGATGGTCCGCATCCAGCAAAACGAACCTTTCAAGCACTTCGTATCGAAGTGAATCAGGAACTTCAAATTTTGCATGATGCTTTTGTAGATGCTACATCCATGCTAAAGCCTGATGGAAGAATAGCTGTGATTACATTCCACTCCCTAGAGGATAGAATCACCAAACAAACTTTTAAAGAATTATCTCAAGGTTGCACATGTCCACCTAATTTACCAGTCTGTGTATGTCATCATGTGCCAACAGTGAAAGCTAAGAATAAGGCTGTAGAGCCAAGCAAAGAAGAAGTAGGAGTAAATCCACGGTCCCGTAGTGCCAAGTTAAGGGTAGCCGTAAAATTATAGTTAGGAGGAATATTTATGTTAGTGCGAAAGGCCGCGTATTGGGAACAATCAGCGCCCTATGTTGAACCAGTCAGAAGAAAGAAATCCAATGCCCCTGACTTTATTATGGATCTTACGCCAGATATGCGACACTGTTTGGCTACAGTTCTTATGGGAATTGTATTCGGTATGATTTGTTTGCTATTAACTGGTGTCACAGAAAATACAAGAAAAGAAACTGTCAATCTACAAGATCAAATAGTTTTAGAAAATCGCACTAATTATGAGTATAATCTAGTATTAGCAGAGTTAAAATCTCCTACACGCATTCAAAAGATTGCACAACAAAAACTTGGCATGGTATTACCAGATAATTTCGTTTACACTAGCAAGAATACAGTGGAAGAACGTAATGTTACGATGAAAAAGGATATTAGAGAATAATGAAGGCAGTCCTTTTGGGCTGCTTTCACTTTGATTGGAGGAATGCAGATGAAACGAGTGGAAGAAATAGTAAAAATTGTATCTCCTAAGAAGGTAGAAGGTCCTGTAACATCTGTAGTAAGTCATATTACTGCGGATTCCAGAACAGTGCAAGAAGGAAGTTTATTTATATGTTTAGTAGGTGCTACTGTCGATGGTCATAGCTTTGTGAATAAGGCTATAGAGGATGGGGCTGTGGCGATTATTGCATCAAAACCAGTCATAGTACCAGATAATGTAACCGTTCTATACGTAGACGATACGCGTCAAGCTTTGCAAGATGCTGTTCCATTCTTCTATGATTATCCAGCTTCTAAAATGCGGATGATTGGTGTAACCGGAACAAATGGTAAAACTACAACTACACATATTATTGGACATATGCTACGATCCCAAGGTTATACAGTGGGGATTATTGGTACAGTTCATATTTTGATTGATGATCAATCCTATCCAATTCATAATACAACTCCAGATGTAGCGGATTTACAGCAAATTTTACAGCAAATGGTGGATGCTGGTGTGACACATTGTATTATGGAAGTATCTTCTCATGCGCTAGCATTAGGTCGTACGGCGGGGGTAGAGTACGATACAGCTGTATTTACTAATTTAACTCAAGATCATTTGGATTTTCATAAGACATTCGATAATTATTTAGCAGCAAAATCTAAGCTATTTAAACAAGTAAGTGCATCCTATCAGGTGAAAGAAGGTAAGGGCGCTGTTATTAATGTAGATGATGCCTATGGTCAAGAGATTGTAGATGTGACTACAGCACCTATGATTACTTACAGTACAGAAGGCAAAGGTACAATGAATGCTTCTGATTTGGTGATTACTGCTAAATCTTCCCAATTCACTTTATCCTATGATGGAAAAAACTATTCAATTTCCACGAAAATTGCGGGTATGTTCAATGTGTATAATACCTTGGCTGCGGTAGGAGCGGCTTTATATGAAGGATTGACGATGGAGGAGATTGTAAATGCTTTAACTACTTTTACAGCCGTGCCAGGACGTTTTGAGCTCATTGAAGAGGGACAAGATTTTGCAGTGGTTGTTGATTATGCACATACACCAGATGGACTAGAGAACATTTTACAAACAGCGAAGAAAATTGTTGATAACCGTATTTTAGTTGTTTTTGGCTGCGGTGGTGATCGAGATGCTACCAAACGTCCAATCATGGGGCGTATTGCAGCACAGTTTGGAGATCGAGTGTTTGTGACTTCCGATAACCCACGTACAGAAGATCCTATACAAATTGTAAAAGATGTAGAAGTAGGGGTGAAAGAAGGATTACAAGATGCTGTGACTTATGAAGTGATTGTAGACCGCCGTGAAGCTATTCATAAAGCAATCGGAGAGGCGACTACTGGAGATGTAGTTATTATTGCTGGTAAAGGTCACGAAGATTATCAAATTTTAAAAGATGAAACGATTCATTTTGATGATCGTGAAGTGGCAAGAGAAGCCTTGAAGGAGAAATAATATGGCACAATTTACAGTGCAAGAAGTTCTAGAGGCAACACAAGGGTTCTATGCAGGAACAAGTACTTGTTCCTTTGCTGATGTATCAACTGATACCCGTACAATTGGAAAAAATGGATTATTTATTGCTTTGGAAGGAATGACATTTGATGGTCATGACTTCTTAACAGTTGCCAAAGAACGTGGTGCTACAGGTGCTGTAGTAAAACGAGGAAAAACGATAGAGGGCTTAGTCTGTATTGAAGTAGAAGATACACTACAGGCGTATCAGCAGTTAGCAACCTATCATCGTAGACGCTTTCCTATCCCTATTATTGGAATCACTGGTTCCTCTGGGAAAACAACAACAAAAGAAATGATTAGTGCTGTATTGGAGAAAGCTTTTACAGTATTAAAAACAGAGAAAAATTATAATAATGAAATTGGTGTTCCAAAGATGTTATTGCAATTGACGGAAGATCATGATGTATGCGTTCTTGAAATGGGGATGCGTGGGCTTGGTCAAATTGCTGAATTAGCGGAGATTGCAGAACCTACAATAGGAGTTATTACTAATGTAGGTACTAGCCATATTGAACTATTAGGGTCTCAAGAAAATATTGGAAAAGCTAAGCAAGAATTGATAGAAGCATTACCGAGTACGGGGGCAGCTGTGTTGAATCATGATGATTCTTTTGTATTGCCTATGGAACAGGTAACGGATGCAAAGGTTATGACCTATGGTATGCAAGAGGGTTCTCACGTACAAGGGACTCAATTAGAATATACATCAAAAGGCATTAATTTTACTGTTCGTGATACTTCTGGTGAATGGAAAGTATTTTTGCCAATGATTGGTATTCACAATGTATATGATGCTTTATCCGCTATTGCAGTTGGCACGATTTTGGGTGTACCAAAAGCTGAAATTGTGGAAGCTTTTAAAGAATTTCCAGGAATTCCAATGCGTCAAGAAATTGTAGCATTTCCAACCTTTACAGTTCTGAATGATGCGTATAATGCGAACCCAAATAGTATGGCAGAATCCATTCGTGCCATGAGTCAATTACAAGGAGCTCGTAAAATAGCTATGCTAGGAGATATGTTAGAATTGGGAGACCATTCTAAACTAGCTCATGAAGAGATTGGTAAACTTCTTGGAGAAGAGCACTATGATATGGTATTTACTTTTGGTGATATGATGAAAACCACTGCTTCTATAGCTAAACAAGTGGGTGTTCCTTATGTGTATGTCGGGAAAAGTCATCTTGATATTGCCAATGCCTATTATGATGTAAAACGAGATGGCGATGTGATTCTAGTGAAAGGATCTCGTGGTCTTAAAATGGAACGTATTATAGAAGATTTTAAAGAACGACATGAATAAGTAAGGAGACATGTGACATGAATATGGACTATGCATTAGCCTTTGGCTTAGCCCTAGTAAGTACATTAGTATTCGGTAAAATAGGGATTCCTCTATTGCAGCGATTGAAAGCACAACAGTCGATTCGTGAAGATGGACCTCAGGCACATTTAGCTAAAGCTGGGACACCAACAATGGGCGGATTATTTATGATACTAGCTTTAGTCATTACAGTTTGCATAGTACCACCCTATTCTGTAACATTGTGGATGCTATTATTTTTAACCTTAGGCCATGGTGCATTAGGATTTAGCGATGATTTTATCAAAGCTGTCAAACGTCGTAACTTAGGATTAACGGCAAAACAAAAATTACTAGGTCAAGCGGTATTGGCTGTCATATTTTGTTATATCTCAATCGCCTATGCAGCCTTGCCAACTACTTTGTGGATTCCTTTAGTGGATATCACTGTAGATCTTGGGTATGCCTATTATGCGTTAGCTTTTATTATTATATTGGGGACCACGAATGCTGTTAATTTAACAGATGGCTTAGATGGATTAGCAACTGGTATTTCTGCTATTGCAGGGGCTGCCTTTGCAGTGGTAGGATTATTAGTAGGTTCTTTAAGTGTTACCTTCTTTGGTATTGTCGTAAGTGCAGTTTGCTTAGGATTCTTATATTTCAATGCGAATCCAGCTAAAGTGTTTATGGGTGATACAGGCTCCTTAGCATTAGGTGGTGCTTTTGCAGGGATGGCTATTGCTACAAAAACAGAACTTCTATTAATTGTGATAGGCTTTGTATTTGTAGTAGAAGCATTATCTGTTATTTTACAGGTAGCGTCTTTTAAAACTAGAGGAGTTCGTATTTTCCGTATGAGTCCGATTCACCATCACTTTGAATTAGGTGGTTGGAGTGAGCGAAAAGTAGTATATGTATTCTGGGCTGTTTCTTTGGTAATGGCTTTCTTAGGTATAGTACTGTTAAGCATGAAATAATATAGATTACGGCTCTACTAATAAGGGCCGTTATTCTTGCATATAGGGTTAGGTGGTTAGAATGGATTATTCAGGTTCTCATGTATTGGTGTTAGGTGCGGGACTTAGTGGTATTGGTGTAGCCCATACATTGGCTAAATTAGGCGCTACTGTAACGCTTAATGATTATAAAAAAATTGATTTTGATCAGACTGAAAGTCAACGTTTGGCAAAGAGTCATATAGAAGTGATTACAGGGCAACAAGATTTTGTGTTGCTTGATACAGCTACAAGAGTGGTTGTATCACCTGGTATTTCTTTGGAGATACCTATTATTCAAGAGGCGAAAAAAAGAAATATTCCCGTGGTAGGGGAAGTAGAAATTGCTTATGAAGTATCAAAAGCTCCAATTTTAGGCGTCACAGGTACGAATGGTAAAACTACAACGACGTCTTTGTTGGCAGAAGTATTGAAAGAAGCAAAATGGGATGTGTATGTAGGCGGTAATATTGGTTACTCTCTGAGTGAACAAGCCTTGGCAGTACCTGAAACGGGTGTATTAGTGGCAGAACTTTCATCTTACCAATTAGAGAGTATAGATAAGTTTCGCACTAAAGGGGCTATCTTACTAAATGTGACACCAGACCATTTGTTGCGCCATAAAACCATGGAACGATACCAAGAGGCAAAAGAAAATATTTTCCGCAACCAAGAATTAGGGGACTGGACAGTATTAAACTTTGATTCTCCGATTGTGGCAGATATGGCAAAACGAGTAAAAGGACATGTGTTAGGAATTAGCCAAGAAAGATCTGTCACAGATGGAGCATATTTTGAAAATAATACATGTTATGCAGTGATGCAAGGGAAAGCAGTTCCAATTATCACTACAAAAGATATTCATATTCCAGGATCTCATAATATTGAAAACATTCTGAGTGTCATTGCCTTAACGTATGCATTGGGTGTAGATGTAGAAGATATCCATCAGGCTATTGCAAAGTTTCATGGTGTAGCCCATCGTTTGGAACGCATTCGCACCTTACATGGAGTTACCTATTATAACGATTCTAAAGCAACTAATACGGACTCCACTATTAAAGCCTTAGAATCCTTTAACTCACCTCTTGTGTTGATTGCAGGTGGTAAAGATAAAATGACAGATCTGGAAGAAATGATGGAGTTAGTGAAAACCAATGTAAAAGAGCTAATTCTTATTGGTGAAGCTGCACAACGTTTTGCAGAAGCTGCTGTAAAAGTGGGAGTGCCACACATTCATCGTTGTGAATCCATGGAAGAGGCAGTATCCTTAAGTGCTCGTATAGCGGCAGATGGGGATGTAGTATTATTATCTCCAGCTTGTGCAAGTTTCGATTGGTATGCACGATTTGAAGATAGAGGAGATCACTTCCGAAGATTGGTAGAACGATTGTAAGGGGATATACATGAATATCATGATTTCAGGTGGCGGTACTGGAGGACACATTTATCCAGCCCTCACGATTTATAAAACATTAGAAACAATGGTAGATGCTAACTTTCTCTATGTAGGAACTGAAAGAGGCCTTGAGTCCCGTATTGTTCCTAAAGAAGGAATTCCATTTACTACATTGCCGGTGCAAGGTTTACAGCGTACATTATCTTTAGATACATTGGTTACTGCAGGAAAAACGATATCGTCTTTATGGAAAGCGAATCGCTTAATTTCTAAGTTTCAACCAGATATTGTGATTGGTACTGGTGGCTATGTATGTGGTCCTCTATTATTAGCAGCTGCTTTGCGTGGAATTCCTACATTAATTCAAGAACAAAATGTAGTGCCAGGTATAACAAATAAAATTTTAAGTCGCTTTGTAGATGTGGTAGCGGTAGGATATGAAGAAGCGACTCCACATTTTCCGAATGCAAAGCAAGTAGTGTATACAGGGAACCCTGTGCGCCCCAATGTGGTGACTGCGAATCGAGAAGAAGCTAGGGCGTATTTTGGCTTACAAGAAACACAAACAGCTATTTTAGTAGCTGGTGGATCCCGTGGTGCACGGAGTATTAATAAGGCTATGCTAGCTGTCCATGAACATTATAAAGGTAGAGAGGATATTAAAATTATTCATGCTACAGGAACTGATGAATACAGTCATGTTTGTGAAAGCTTAGGTATACAAGAGGGAGGGGTTTACAGCCCAACATCATATATTGTCCCTTACTTAGATAATATGGATATGGCCATGGCTGCATCAGATATGGCTATTTTCCGATCAGGAGCAATTGGCTTGGCAGAATTGGCTGTACGTGGTATACCATCTATTTTAATTCCTTACCCTTATGCAGCTGCTGACCATCAAACTTTCAATGCAAAAGCATTTGTAGAGGCAGGTGCTTCTACGATGATAGTAGATAAAGAATTAGATGGTACAAAATTATTACAATCGGTAGATGCTATGCTAGAGGATCAAGAATGTTGCCAACGCATGGCCCAAGCTACATTACAGTTAGGAAAGCCTCAGGCAGCTATAGAAATTGCTACATTGGCTCTATCTATTAAGAAATCATAGGAGGGAGTATCTCTATGTTAGATACCTATCAACGTATACATTTAATCGGCATCGCCGGTTCTGGCATGCGTGCCATTGCGCATGTATTGATTGAAAAAGGATTTATTGTATCTGGTTCCGATATTCAAGAATCTGCGATTACAGAAAAATTTAGACAAGCAGGGGCTACTATTTTTATGGGGCATGATGCTGCACATGTAGAAGGAGTAGATGTGGTCATCCGCTCTACTGCTATCAATGATGATAATCCTGAAATTCTAGGGGCTAGAGAACGAAATATTCCAATTTTACACCGTTCTGATGTGGTGAAAGCAGTGTTAGATGAAACCTATGGCATTGCTGTTGCTGGTGCACATGGTAAGACTACAACTACGTCTATGATTGGGCAAATTTTTATGGAAGCAAACCAAGATCCAACCATCATCATTGGTGGAGAAGTTGATTATTTAAATGGTAGTAGCCATGTAGGTACAGGTAAATATAGTATCGCTGAAGCTGATGAAAGTGATGGGTCTTTCTTGCATTTAAATCCTAAACGCATTGTGATCACGAACATTGAAAATGACCATATGGACCATTATCGAACGGTAGAAAACTTATTACGAGCTTTCACAGAGTTTTCTATGAAGCTACCAGAAGATGGTATTGCTGTGGTATGTGGTGATAATCCTTCGATTCGACGGATTATGCCAGATATTAAACGTCAATGTATTACTTATGGTTTAGGAGCAGGCAATGATTATCGCATTGAAAACTTACGTATTGAACAAGGGATTACTACCTTTGAAGTAGTCCATAAAGATGCCGTGTTAGGCACGTTACGATTAGCAGTACCAGGTCAACATAATGCGTTGAATGCACTAGGAGCACTTGTAGTAGCTTTGGGAGAAGGAATCTCCTTTGAAGTAGCTGCTCAAGCCTTGCGTAAATTTATTGGAGCTAAGCGTCGCTTTGAGACAAAAGGGCATGTAAAAGATGTTTGGGTTGTAGATGATTATGCACATCATCCTACAGAAATTGCAGCCACAATTAAAGCGGCAAAATCTTTGGAAGATCATCGTGTTGTGATTTTATTCCAACCGCATCGGTATAGTCGTACAAAGCTGTTGCTGCGTGAATTTGGGACCGCCTTTAAAGAAGCTGACTTAGTTTTCATTACCGATATTTATAGTGCTGGTGAAAAACCTGAGGCGGGGATTGATGGTATGTCTATTCCATTGATGATTAAAGAATTGACAGGTAAAGAGATTCATTATGTGGCAGATGTAAATGACTTGCCACAAACTGTGTTAGAGTATGTTCAACCCAATGATTTAGTCATCACTATGGGGGCAGGTAATATTAATCAATTTGGACCTAAATTATTAGCTTTATTGGAGGAAAAATAAAGTGAAGGATAAACGTATTATTGTCCTCATGGGAGGACCATCAAAAGAAGCTGATGTATCTAGAAGGACGGCTACGGCTATTGCAGAAGCATTACAAAGCAAAGGGTATGCAGCTACAACATTAGAATGCAATCCTAGTACAGTAGTACAAGATTTACAAAATTTAAATTGTGATGTTGTATTTAATGCGATTCATGGCAAATATGGTGAAGATGGAGCCTTACAAGGAGCCCTCGAAATGGCAGGTATTCCTTATACAGGCTCCGGTGTTATGGCTCATGCTGTAGGTATGAATAAAAAGATGAGCAAGCATGTATTTTTGGGGGCTCAGATTCCCACAGCAAATTCAAAATCCTATGATAATCAATTAGAATCTGTGGATGCAATCCTAGAAGATATTCACGCTAACTTTAAAGTGCCATTTGTGGTCAAAGCAGCTAGTCAAGGTTCTAGTATTGGTGTAGCGATTATTAAAGATGAAGCCACTGTTGATGCAGAAGTAAAACAAGTATTAGACATAGACCATGTCATCGTAGTAGAAGAATTTGTAGATGGTAGAGAATTTACTGTATCTGTATTAGATGGCAAAGCTTTACCAGTGATTGAAATTCGACCACATTCGGGTGAATATGATTATGCTTCTAAATACACAACTGGTGCTACTGATTATTTAGTGCCAGCACCAATTACAAAAGAACAAGCTGCTACTATGCAACGCATTGGCGAAGCTGTATATCAACAAATGCAATGCGCCGGTGTCATTCGTGTGGACATTATGATGAACAGCACAGATGACATGTTTGTACTGGAATATAATACAGTACCGGGTATGACGGCTACATCTTTAGTACCTAAAGCAGCAAAAGCTATAGGAATTGAATTTCCTGAATTGTGCGAACAAATTCTTCATTCAGCTGGATTGCATAAATTTTAGGAGTAGCTATGAATGTAAATGGATTTCAAGAACAGAGGGGACAAAGAATGCCTCCATATAGGGAACATCCAACTAGTGAAAGACCAATCCATCCTATAGAAGAGGAAGATAATCCTTGGGAAGTTGTCACTATAGATACACCTGAAGGGCCTAAACGTGTACGACGTAGACGAAAACAAAAACCGACACGAAGATCCAAACCAGCAATTTGGAAAATTGTAGTAGGAGCATTCATTTTAATTGGTGTTTTTACATTACCATTACCTATTGGGCAAATTCAGGTTAATGGAACAGAACAATTAACTTCGGAAGATGTGGTAGCTATTGGTGATTTAGGATATCCAGTCAATATTTTGCGCGTACGAACAGGTGCGTTAGAAGAACGATTGCAAAAAGATATGCGGGTAGATACTGCGCATGTGTCCTATGCCTTACCGTTGACATTGCAAGTCGATATAAAAGCTCGTAAAGCTGTAGTTGTAGTGCCATCACAATTTGGATTTGTAGCGTTGGATAGACAGGGGATGGTTATTGCTAGTAGCCCTACTATTCCAGATACCACAGTTCCTATTATTTCAGGCGTTCGTTTAGGAAATGCATTATTAGGTGATACTATAGAAGCAGCGGGTATTCGAGTAGCTATTGCATATATGGAAGCATTCACTGAGGATAAGCGCAAACAAATTGGTGAAATTAATGTAGGTGATGCTGAAAAAATCATTGCCTATACAGTTGATGGGTTGCCAATTCATATTGGTGATCAAAACAATTTAGAAGAAAAAGCAAAAATAACGACAGATATGCTAGTAGATATTGCACAGCGCCATGTCAATGCTGAATATATTGATGTTAATATTAAAACCCCTTTTATTAAAACACAATAAAGGAGCATAAAGTTGAAACAAGGGCGAATAGCCATAGCTGCAGTGAGTATGATTGTAGGAGTTATGCTTGTTACGCAGTACAAAATGACACAAACCATTGCGGAAGGCAATGTAAACTTGCAAAGAAGTGGAGAATTAGCCTTAAAGATTAATTCTCTTCAAGAAGAACGAGCAGGTCTAAGAAAGCAAATTGCTACTATGAAAGAAGAAGGAAGTTTAGAGGGAATTAAAGAAGAAAATAGAGTATTATCTCTTAGGGCTTCCTTAGTCGATGTAGAAGGACCCGGAGTTGTCTTAACAATAACGGATAGTAAGACTCCCGTAAAAGATGGAGAAAACCCAAATTTATATTTAATTCATGATGAAGATATGTTGCGTATTGTAAATGAACTAAGAGCAGCTGGTGCAGAGGCAATCTCTATTAATGATCAACGGCTAATAGGAACATCAGAAATACGTTGTTCTGGTCCTACGATTACCGTGAATGGAAAGATTTTTGCTCCTCCTTTTATTATAAAAGCTATTGGTGATACTAAAACATTACACTCCTCTTTGACCATGCGCGGTGGGGTGGTGGAGTCTCTCAAATATTGGGGGATTGAAGTAAAAATTCAAGATGAAGCTCATATAACAGTCCCCGCTTATGATGGAACAATGAAACAAAATTACATCAAAGTGAAGGGAGGACAATAATGGTATATGTATGGATTCTAGGGGGCTTAATCGTAGGGGTTGCTATCGGAATCATAAGCCCTTTTGATGTGCCTGTATCGTATGCAAAATATACTTCTGTCGCCCTATTAGCAGCATTAGACTCTGTTTTTGGCGGCACTAGAGCAGCTATTGAAAGAACTTTTCAATTATCTATTTTTATTACGGGGTTCTTTTCTAATTCCTTACTAGCTGCGGTCTTAGTATTCTTAGGAAATGCAGTGGGTATAGACTTATACTACGTAGCATTGATTTCATTTGGGTTGCGACTGTTTCAAAATACGGCAGCTATACGTAGATTATTATTAACAAAACGACTACATACATAGAAAAAAATAAAGTCATTTCTTGACTTTCATTGAAAAAATATAAAATATATTGTAAAATAAAAGCAAATTATAATGATAAGATAGACTAGTAATATAATGTCATAGTAACAATATATGAAATATATCTCTAGTAAAGAGGAGGATCATTCGATGTCAGAGTTCGCAAAAATTAAAGTAATTGGTGTTGGTGGCGGCGGTGGAAATGCCGTATCTCGCATGATCGGTAGCGACTTGGAAAATGTTGATTTCTTAGTAGCTAATACTGAAACACAAGCCTTAGATGGTACAAATGTACCTGTTCGCATTCAAATTGGTGAAAAAGCTACTAAAGGTCTTGGTGCGGGCGCTAACCCAGAAGTAGGCCGTGAAGCTGCAGAAGAAAGTCGTGAAGATATTTTAAAAGCATTGCAAGGTGCTGATATGGTATTCGTAACTGCTGGTATGGGTGGTGGCACTGGTACTGGTGCAGCTCCAGTAGTAGCAGAATGTGCACGTGAAGCTGGCGCATTGACAGTAGGTGTTGTAACAAAACCATTTGGCTTTGAAGGTAAAAAACGTAAAGAACAAGCTGAACGTGGTATTGAAGCATTAACTGGTAAAGTTGATACAATTATTACAATTCCAAATGACCGTTTATTGGGTATTATTGACCGTAAAACTTCCTTAAAAGATGCTTTCTTAACAGCTGATGAAGTATTGCGTCAAGGTATCAAAGGTATTTCTGACTTAATTACAAAGCCAGGTTTAATCAACCTTGACTTTGCTGACGTAAAAACTATCATGACAAACCAAGGTGAAGCATTGATGGGTATCGGTGTAGGTGAAGGTGAAAACCGTGCTGTAGATGCTGCTAAACAAGCAATCAATAGCCCATTATTGGAAACTTCCATTGACGGTGCAAAAGGAATCTTGTTAAATATTACTGGTAGTGAAGAGTTAAGCTTATTTGAAATCAATGAAGCAGCAGAAATTATTTCTGAAGCAGCGGACCCAGAAGCAAATATTATCTTCGGTTCTGTTATTGATGAAAACGTAGGGGACAAAGTGTTTATCACTGTTGTTGCTACAGGTTTTGGTGACCAAGGTTCTACTAATGGATTTGCTCGTAAAAGCCCATTTGGAGCTACAGGTAACTCTCCAGAAGTACCAGCTTTCATGAAACGATAAAATTCTCATATAAGGAGGATATTATGAAAAAAGTTTTAGTAGCCACAGCGGTATTAGCCGCATTTAGTGCCTCTGCATTTGCAGCTGCTGTGCCTGTAACTAATATTAATGTAGGCGAAACAAAAGTAGCCGCAGAGTATTCTTTGTCTAAAAAAACAGCACAAGATACAAAACGTAAAGATGGTTTTGGTGTGTCAGCACAACAAGGGCTATCTGATACATTAGCTGCACAATATTCTTTTAATAAAGTTCGTCGTACAGGCGCAGATATCAAAGATCATCAATTGGCAGGTGCTTATGCAGTACATCCTAATGTGAACGTCTATGGTGCTGGTACATACGTAGATATGGGACCTAAACAAAGTGGTTTTGGATACCAAGCAGGTGTAATTGGACATACTCAATTAGCTGATAAAATTGAAGGTTTTGCTAAAATCGGTTTCGGAAATGATATCAAAGGAACCTATCAATTAGGCGCTTCTTATGGATTGCGTCCAGATGTTGATTTAAATGTATATTATCAATATGATAAATACAGTATGAATCAAAACAAAACAGATGTAAAAGGCTTGCATGCAGGTGTAGGTTATTCTTTCTAATTGAAAAGAGTGATATCTGTTGAAAAATAGTAGATAATATATTAGGACTGTAATACATAGTAGTTTACTTTGTATTGCAGTCCTTTTAATTTATTTATGTGATAAATGTGAACAGTTAATCAGTATATGTTAACAAATAATTTGAAAAATAGGTTGACTATATTGAACTTGATTAATTATAATAAAGGTGTAACAGAATGTAAGAATCATGTAAGCTTGTAAGATCCAGTATACCCATATCATGGGGAGGAGGCACTATGCATACACTATGTAAGGGCTTGACAAGTGTAAGGGAAATTCCTAATACCGTGATTGTACGTAATGTACAATATAAACGAACTACAAGATCACCACAGTTACAAATTAACTATACCCCAAGAAAGCAAGAACATATAGTGACTGTTTGTAATTCAAAAGGCACTTTAGTGTCCACGATGTTAGAACGGTTTGACTCCGAAAGGAGGCACCATGATGAAGTTTCATTGGGGGAAATGCCAAAGGTTTGGCCAGGTGAATTAAAAGATAGAACAAGAACAAAATTCGTGTTTACACCTGAATCTATACTTGAGTTTGTTGAGGCTATTCAAGATGATAATTCCATCTATCGGGAAGAGGTACCAGTAGTACCTGAATTAATGGTTTTATCACATATGGCACATCATGTGTTAGATGAAGCAATGTTACTTCAATTAGATATTACGTTTTCTGCACCATTTTATGGTGGAGATGTTATTTCTGTAGAAAAGCTTATAATCCATTCAGAGAAGCATACGCAAATTGGTGAGTGCGAACTAGTTGGAACTCATGGTGGGCGTGCACACTGCAAATGGATTTATGAAGAGGAGTTAATGAATGTTACAGACTAGAGATTTGACAAAAATGGCTTTGTTAGTGGCATTAGCCTGTGTAATGGCACAATTATCGGTTCCGAACCCCATGGGTGTGGGAATGATTTCCTTAATTACCATTGCATTATGTTTGATTGGTTTGATATTGCCACCAAAGCAGGCATTTTTGACTTTATTAGTCTATGTATTATTAGGAGCAGTTGGATTACCTGTATTTACTGGATTTACTGGTGGTATGGGAAAAATACTAGGTCCTACAGGTGGGTTTATTTTGATTTGGCCTATTGCCTATACTGCAGTTAGTTGCTTAAAGGGAACAGAAAAAAATTTTCTTAGATATGCTGTAGTAGCTACAGTAGTGAGTATTGTGATTACTTATGTAGCGGCAGTGCCGTACTTCATGTCTGTTGCAAATATACCATTCACTGCTGATGGATTACAAAAAGCCTTAGGAATTTTGTTCTATCCATTTATCATTGGTGATATTGTAAAAGCAATTCTATCTGCCTGGATTGCTACGAAAATTAAATTCTAGTTATCTAAGTAGAATAGCGATCAAATCCTTTTGGATTTGGTCGCTTTTGTTGTATAAGGATGTCAACTGACCTCCCATATCAATTACTCATTATTTAAAAGTCTTTTACCTAGGCAATTCAGGTAAGAAAATATGAATATAAATGTGTAAAAGTAGAGGATTCTCCTATTTTTACAAGTTTACTATATCTAATTGGTATACATGATATAGTGGTTTTTGTTGAAATAAACTACAATATGTTGTAAACTGAATCTAGTGATATCCATAAAGGGTACAAAATAGTGGTAATCTACAAAGTTATATATTTGATTGTTAGACAGGTTACTAAGCATTTGATAAAACGATTAATTGTTTCAGTGCTTATGAAATGACTATACACTAAAAAAGCAGTACGAATTTTCTACATGTGTAGATACAGTATGGATAGAGCAGAAATTGCTCTTTTTATATGTCCATATTTTGATTTAAATGTGCACCGCATATGTTAATTTTTTGCTTATGCATTGTTTGTATGATTCATACTAAATCTAATACTCCGTATAGTTTGTTATGTGCGGTGTAATTAGTATATAGGAGGCTGTATTATGATACATGTAATAAAAAGAGATGGTACTATAGCTGATTTTGATAAAGAAAAAATTATTATTGCTATAGAAAAAGCTATGCATAGTAGTACAGGTGTATATACGCCTGGATTGGCTTTGCAAATTGCTAATGAAATTGAGTCTTATGCAGAAAAAATGGGACGCAATATTACAATCTATGCTATTGAAGATCAAGTGTATTATAAACTCCTGGAAAATAATAATCCTGCAACGGCTCGAGCCTATGAAAATTATAAAGCAGTACAAGCTTTCAAGCGTGTAGAGAATACCACAGATAAAGATGTATTTGGTTTATTGAATAAATCAAATGTAGCAGTTCTTGATGAAAACTCCAATAAAGATGCTTCTATTGTATCCACGCAGCGTGATTTAATTGCTGGAGAAGTGAGTAAAGACATTGCTCGTAGAAAATTGATTCCCACGGATATTGTACAAGCTCATGACAGTGGTGCCATCCATTTCCATGATATGGACTATATCATTCAACCTATGTTTAATTGCTGTTTAGTAAATTTAGAAGATATGTTGACGAATGGCACAGTTATCAATGGAAAACGCATTGATACGCCTAAATCCTTTCAGGTAGCATGTACGGTAACTACACAAATTATTGCACAGGTTGCATCTGGCCAATATGGAGGTCAAAGCATTAATGGGATTGATCGTATTTTGGCGCCTTATGTAAGAAAATCCTATGATAAATATTTAGAGTTAACATTACAAGAGCAGGTCGAAGTGTATGGTATGGCTCCAGATGTAGCAAAGGCAGAGGAAATTGCTTGGCAACGGACGAAAAAAGAGGTAAAAGATGGGATTCAAACTATCCAATATCAAATTAATACCTTAATGACTACGAATGGACAGGCGCCTTTTGTAACATTGTTTATGCACTTCGATCCGAATAGTGAACTAGCAAAAGAAGCTGCTTTAATTGATGAAGAAATTCTAAAACAACGTATACAAGGCATCAAAAATGAGGCAGATGTATATATTACACCAGCCTTCCCTAAGTTGATTTATGTATTGGATGAACATAATGTACATCCTAATAGTGAATATTATTATTTGACGGAACTGGCTGCTCAATGCACGGCGAAACGCATGTATCCTGACTATATTTCTGCGAAAAAGATGAAAGAAATCTATGAAGGTAATGTATTTGCTCCTATGGGATGTCGTTCCTTCTTATCTCCTTGGAAAAATGAGCAAGGTGAGTATGTATTTAATGGTCGTTTTAATATAGGTGTGGTAAGTCTTAACTTACCTCAAATTGGTATTTTAGCACAAGGTAAGGAAGATGCTTTTTTTGAGATTTTGGAAAAACGCTTAGAATTAGCTGAAAAAGCATTGTTGTTCCGCTATGAACTATTGAAAGATGTGACCAGTGATGTATCTCCTATTCACTGGCAATATGGAGCCATTGCACGCCTTCCTAAAGGGGCTCCGATTCGACCATTATTAGAAGGTGGATATGCGACGATTTCTTTGGGATATATCGGTTTATATGAGGCGACCAAGCTAATTGTAGGAGATTCCAATACATCGGAAAAGGGCCATGAGTTTGCTAGAAAAGTGATGGAACGTTTGCACAATGCTACAGAAACATGGCGCAGTAAACACAACATTGGGTTTGCCCTCTATGGCACACCAGCTGAAAGTTTAACCAACCGATTCTCCTCCATTGATAGAGCTCGGTTTGGTGAGATTCCGGATATTACAGATAAAGGATACTACACCAATAGTTATCATGTGAATGTACGTGAAGAAATCAATGTGTTTGATAAATTTGCCTTTGAGTCGGAGTTTCAACGGTTATCCACTGGGGGATGCATTTCCTATGCAGAAATTCCTAATATGAATAATAATATCCCAGCTTTGTTGACAATGATGCAGTATATTTACGACACTATTTCCTATGCGGAATTTAATACAAAATCAGACTATTGCCATGAATGTGGCTTTGATGGTGAGATTATCGTTAATGATCAAGTGCAATGGGAATGTCCTCGTTGTCACAATACGAATCGTGATACTTTGACTGTAATTCGTAGAACTTGCGGTTATTTAGGGGAAAATTTTTGGAATGAAGGCCGTACGAAGGAAATTAAAGATCGAGTAATGCATATTTAATAAGATGATGAAAGAAGGATGTACAATGCGCTATGGACAGCTTAGACAATATGATATTGCTAATGGTGAAGGTATTCGTACATCCTTATTCGTTACTGGCTGCACTCATGGTTGTTATAATTGCTTTAACGAAGAGTATCAAGACTTTTCTGCTGGCCAAGAGTGGACAGAATCAGATACAGAGAGATTAATTTCCTATGTCAGTGCGCCTGCTTGTAGTGGATTAACCTTACTAGGTGGAGAGCCCTTTCAAAATGTAGATGGATTACTACCTCTTGTTGATAGAGTATTGGCAGTAGTGCCTCAAAAGTTAATTTGGGTCTATTCGGGATATACCTATGAAGAAATATTGGCTTGCCCTAATAAACGACAATTGCTAGAGCGGTGCCATATCCTAGTGGATGGGAAATTTGTGGATGATTTACGAGACCCAGGATTAGCATTTAGAGGTAGTAGTAATCAACGGATTATTGATATACAAAAGTCTCTGCAAAGTGGAGAAGTAGTGTTGTATTTGGAATAACATGAGCTAGCTAAATTAATATTATAAAATAGCGGATATTTGAACTGTAATGTCAAATATCCGCTTTACATTGATTGATATTCACATTAAATATGTATGAGAGTCAAATAATTATAATAGATTTTTTAGAAAAGATAAGGATACGTCGAGCAACTTATTTTCTACTATAAGACAATAGGTATGCACGATTACGAGATAAAGAGTGAACTAAAAGAGCTGTATAGGGAATACTATACAGCTCTTTTTATAAAAATTCATTGAATTATTTTATACAATAGTTTGGCTAGGATCCCACACTTCACCATCAGCATCTGGTAAAAATCCATATTCTTTAGTCCACAGTGTTTTGTATTTCACAGCTTGGTTGTGGATTTTTGTAATCATTGTTTCGTCTGTACGAATGACCTTAGCAGGGCTACCTACAACTAGGGAGTAGGGTGGAATTTCTGTGCCTTCTAGCACGAGAGCGCCCGCACCGATGATGGAGCCACGGCCGATGTGACAACGGCTAAGAACGATAGCCCCCATACCCACTAATACGTGGTCCTCTAGGGTAGAGGCGTGGATGATAGCACTATGACCAATGGTTACAAAGTCACCAAGGATACAAGCGTGGTCATCGTCTACGTGAAGTACAGAATTGTCTTGTACATTGGAGTAGCGGCCTACTATAATTTTATTGACATCTCCGCGAGCAGATACATTTTGCCATACAGAGGCATATTCTTTTAGTTCTACATCGCCAGCAAGCTCAGCACCTGGCATAGCGTGACTTTTTGGATCTAATTTTGGGTATTTTCCTTTAAATGGTAACATAGAAACCTCCTATATTATTTTGTATACGATAGTGTTATTTAATGAATCCCCTTGGGTTAAGGTACTAAGCCAAGGGGATGTAAATGGTATAAATGATACTAGTAGAAGATATATGTATGGTTTAGATAAACTGTTGTGCTTTTTTAATCGCTTCTTTGGCTTCTGCTACAACGGATTCTACGATGGTTTTCGCAGGCTCTACTTGTGTTAAGCGGTTCAGACCTTGACCAACTTGAACAACGCCGTTTACAGTATCTCCATCAACGGCAGCTTTTTTATTTGTACCGATTGCCATAGCTGTCAATTCACTTTTAGGGGCACAACTGTATTCAGCTTCTAAATAACGAGCTGTAAATTCACTTTTAAGACCACGTACTCCGTGATTGAAAGTAAGACCTGTCACAGTGGAGTCAGTATCTGTAGCGTTGATAATAGCTTCTTTACAGTTTTGATGCATTTTACATTCTTCCGCTAAGATGAAACGAGAGCCCATTTGAACGCCAGCTGCACCCATAGTAAGACCAGCAGCGAGTCCACGACCATCTACAATACCGCCAGCGATAATCACAGGGATATCAACTTCTGGCACAACATTTTCTAGCAAGGCCATCGTTGTTTGTGTACCAATATGACCGCCTGCTTCTTGACCTTCAATGATGATGGCATCGGCCCCTGCAGCTGCTACACGTTTAGCCAATTTTACATTCGGAACCACAGGAATTACTTTGATATCTGCTGCGTGTAATGGTTCGATGAAAGGAACAGGATTGCCCGCGCCTAAGGTAACAAAAGCAGGTTTCTCTTCTACGATAACGGCTAAGATATCATCTAAGTTAGGTGCCATTAACATTAAGTTTACACCGAATGGTTTGTCAGTTAAGGATTTGCATTGACGGATTTCTTGGCGAACCCATTCTGTGTCACGACCGCCTGTAGCGATAACACCAGTAGCACCAGCATTGGCTACTGCGGCCGCAAGGGTGTGCTCAGATGTCCAAGCCATAGCACCTTGAATAATAGGATATTGAATGCCTAATAATTCTGTTAAACTAGTTTTCATAATTCCTCCTATATAGAATAGTGATTCATTTATTTAAATCACTGGAGCTTTCAACATGCTTTCATTATAGCTTAATAGAATGAAAAAATATAGTTGCTGTAAAAGATGATAAAAACAATGTATAATATAACTAAGCTTATCACTAAGAGATATGTGGCACATGGTGCATATATGATATTAAAATGATCCCAATACATATGTGTATTTTAATGAATGTAAAATAGTGATATGCTTGTATATGAGTTTATTAGGCTTAAAAAAGTTATCTATAAAGCTCATGTATATTATGGCAAATTAGGTATATAAGAATTATAGTGTAAAGGAGGACTTATGAAAAAGTCATGGTTAATTGGTTTAGGTATTGTAGGTGTACTTCTGATTTGGATATTTAGTTCCTACAATGGATTAGTACAAACGGAAGAACAAGTCAATGGGCAATGGGCACAAGTGCAAACGCAGTTGCAACGTCGATCTGATTTAATTCCGAATTTAGTGAATACTGTAAAAGGTTATGCGACCCATGAGAAAGAAACAATTCAAGCAGTAGCAGATGCACGGGCAAAATTAGGTGGTGCCAAAACAGTAGAAGAAACGGCGAAAGCGAACCAAGAATTAAGTAGCGCCCTAAGTCGTTTGTTAGTGGTAGTAGAAAACTATCCGAACTTAAAAGCAGATGCTAATTTCAGAGCTTTACAAGATGAATTAGCAGGTACAGAAAATCGTATTGCAGTAGCACGTAAGGATTATAATGGCAGTGTACAAGCCTATAATATGAAGATTCGTACCTTACCTACATCCATCATCGCTAGTCCTATGGGCTTTCAGGTGAAACCATATTTTGAAGCAGACCAAGGGGCGCAAAGTGCACCGAAAGTGCAATTTTAATCCTTTTAACATATGTTCTTACAATGACTATGTATCGTTGCAAGGAATTAAGTTATAGTGCGATATAAAAGGGTATTTTCATGAGGAGGTAGGATGAGAAAAAAATATACATGGACTACTATTCTCAGTGCTTTATTTGTAACAATAGTCTTATTTTTGGGTAACCTATCTGCTTTTGCCTTAGATGTACCGAGTCCACAAAAAAATGGGTATATTTTGGATCAAACACGGACCTTGACTAAAGAAGATGTTCAGAAGATGAATCGTATGGGGGTTGAGTTACAGCAAAAGACAAAGGCTCAAATCGCGGTTCTGATCATCCCTACTTTAGATGGTGAGGATGTAACAGAGTATGCAAACAAGGTGTTTCGTTCTTGGGGCATCGGTGAAAAGGATAAAAATAATGGTATTCTTTTCTTGATAGCCCTTAAAGATAAACAAATGCGTATTGAAGTTGGCTATGGTTTAGAAGGTGCAATCAATGATGCCAAAGCGGGCCAAATTTTAGATGACTATGCCATACCGTATTTTAAACAAGGTCAAATAAGTAAAGGAGTAGTAAATACCTATGCTATCTTAGTAGGTGAAGCGGCTAAAGAGTACGGTATCACCATTGATGGAAGTCGTACCTATGAAACACAAAATGTAGAGGAATTAACGCCTTTTCAAATGTTGCTTATAGGTGGAGGTATTCTCTTATTACTCATTTTGGACTTCACTGTATTTGGTGGCGCTATTACACAATCTTTATTATGGGTATTGGCTTCTAGTCGAGGTGGTGGCTCTGGCCGTTCAGGCGGTGGAGGTTTCGGTGGATTCGGCGGTGGATCTTCCGGTGGTGGCGGTGCGAGCCGTCGATGGTAATAGATGTAGATTTGCTAAATGTAGATATCATGATATAATATGTCCCTATTATGCATAGTTTGCAAATAGGTATCTAAAAATAACATAGAAAATGATTGAGAATATATTGAAAGTTTTCGATTGTAGTGGTATACTGATTATAGATAAAGTATCTGAGACAAATCTTATAGTACGAAAGGTGGTGCACACAATGGATAAAAAATACGTTTGCGTAGTATGCGGTTGGGTTTATGACGAAGCTGTTGAAGGCGTTAAATTCGAAGATCAACCAGCTGATTACCTTTGCCCAGTTTGTGGGGTTGGTAAAGACCAATTCGAAGAAATGTAATTAATTTTTCGATAAATTAATCCACATACATAAGGGCTCTCCTATAGGAGAGCTCTTTTTCACATGAGAGTTAATTGCTAAGTCTTGTATGAGTTTTCTGAATACTCAACAACATATAGGGCTAGTATTTGACAAAGATAGTATAGGTAGCTATAATAGTATAGTCGAGGTAAAATTATGAAACTGCAAGTAGAGCAAGCAAAAGAACAGATTGGACGGGTAGTCCCTTTTCTATGTACGACATCAGGTGATGATCTTGGTGACGTATCTGCTTTTCCTTGGAGCCGTCATGATATAACCATTAGTGGTGAGCTTCGTTATGATGGTCAACATTATGTGGTGAATGGTACCATAACAACAAATGGACAATATGAGTGCTCAAGATGCTTAACCGATACTAATTATACCCATACTGTTCCATTTGAAGAGACTTTTGGTGTTACACATTCCAACAGTGGAGACGGTGATGTGATTTCTTTCGATGGGGAAGAAATCGATCTAACGGAGACCATTCGGGAAACATTAATCATCAATGAGCCCTCTCAAGTGTTATGTCAGGATGATTGCAAAGGATTGTGTGTTCAGTGTGGAGCTAATCAAAATGTTTCACCATGCTCTTGTGAATCCTTTGTGGTAGATCCTCGATTAGCAGTGCTAAGAACATTGCTGAAGGAAGAAAATGATGATTAATACCTAGTGATTATGTTAAGGAGGTGCAGATAATGGCAGTACCAAAGCGTAGACTTTCCAAATGCCGTCGAGATCGTCGTCGTGCTAACTGGAAATTAGAAGTACCTGGTTATGTAGCTTGTCCACAATGTCACGAACCAATGATGCCGCATCGCGTTTGCCCAACATGTGGTTCTTACAAAGGAGAACAAGTAGTTTCTAAAAATGCGTAATAGAAACGAATGAGAAGGCCTTGTAAACTGTTGTTTACGAGGTCTTTTTTGTATGCATTTTATACCTAATTATGGTATAATAAAGAAACATTAATAAATAACTCAAGTGGTGATTATAAGAGGTGACATTATGTTAAGAGATACAATTTTAGTAACAGGACATAAGAGTCCAGATACAGATTCTATTTGTTCTGCTATTTCCTATGCAAATTTAAAAAATCAAATGGGCTTTCCAGCACAACCAATTTGTGCGGGTCAAGCTAATAAAGAAACATCTTTTGCGTTAAAGTATTTTGGCTTTGAACATCCAGAAATTGTAACTTCTTTTGCTGTAACAGTAGAAGATGTACTAGAAACAATTCCAGCAGTCGATGCAAAAGCAACGTTACAAGATGTGTTAGCATGGCGTAAACAATATGAAATGAACCGCATTCCAGTGGTAGAAAATGGTACTACTTATGTGGGTACGATTACGGCACAACGCTTAATTGATGCTTTAGAAGGTGCTATGGGTGGCAATGTGAATGTAACAGCTGGTGAGATTTGCACAAAAACTTCTTGCCAAGTGATTAGCAAAGAAACGAAATTACGTGACTTCAAAGCTAATTCCCACATCGGTGGATATCCTGTAGTAGACAATGGTACATACTTAGGTATCATTCGTTCTAATGTAGAAGCTCCAAAGCAAAAAACAAAAGTTGTTCTTGTGGACCACAATGAAAAAGTACAAATTATTGACGATATCGAAGAAGCAGAATTAATCGAAAATATCGATCATCATCGTATTGGTGGGTTGGTAACAGACAATCCTATTTTTATTCATTATGAAACTGTAGGATGTACTTGTACAATTCTTGCTAATTTATACTGGCAATATGGCCAAGAGATTCCTAAAAATATTGCTGGCTTAATGCTATCTGCCATTATTTCTGACACAGTATTATTCCGTTCTCCTACTTGCACTGAAAAAGATAAAGAAACGGCTAAAAAATTAGCAACTATTGCTGGTGTTAACTTAGAAGAATATGGTATGGAATTATTGAAAGCCGGTTCTGATGTATCTGATTATTCCGATGAAAAAATCGTGCGTACAGATTTAAAAGAATTTGAAGCAAATGGCAAAATCATCAGTATTGGCCAAATTCAAGTAATGGATACTACAGATATTTTGGGTCGTAAAGCATGCTTGTTAAAAGCTATGGAAACATTGCGTAGTGCCAATAATTACAGCGCTTCTTACCTGATGATTACAAATATCTTAACAGAAGCAACAAACTTAATCTTTGTTGGAGATGCGAATGATGTGGTAGCAGCCGCATTTAATGCACAACCTGTGGACAATGAAGTATATTTAGAACATACATTATCCCGTAAAAAACAAGTAGTACCACCAATTGTGGGTGCTATGAAAGGCTAATCTATAATAGGGGGTGCGTTGTAGTGAAACACAGCGCACCCTTGTTATATGCAAGAGAGGTATTATGATATTTGACGGTTTAAATAAAGAGCAACAAGAGGCAGTATACGCAACTGAAGGGCCTCTTCTTATATTGGCTGGTGCTGGATCAGGTAAAACACGAGTGTTAACATATCGTATCGCCTATTTGTTGACACAAGGGGTAAGCCCCTATGAAATTTTAGCCATCACATTTACCAATAAAGCAGCAAAAGAAATGAAAGAACGTGTGGAAACCTTAGTAGGGGATACAGCACACCGTATTTGGCTTAGTACATTCCATTCTTTTTGTGCTAAATTTTTACGCTTTGAACTAGATTCCTTCATGGGATATAGTAAAAACTTTTCCATCTACGATTCTAGTGATTCTCAAGCAGTTATTAAACAAGCAATTAAAGCACTAAATTTAGATGATAAATATTACCCTGTAGGGGCTATGCAATCACAGATTAGCGATGCAAAAAATAGAATGAAATTAGCTAAGGATTTCCGCAGTGAAGCTCGTGACTTTTATTCACAACAAGTGTCTAAGGTGTACGATTATTATGAAGCCGAATTGCGAAAAAATAATGCTTTAGATTTTGATGATTTATTGATAGTAGCGGTTAAATTATTACAAGAAAATCCAGCCGTACTAGAAAAGTATAGTCATCGTTTCCGTTATATTATGATCGATGAGTATCAAGATACAAACCATGCACAGTATACATTAGCATCTTTATTAGCTTCTAAATGGAATAATTTATGCGTTGTAGGTGATGTGGATCAAAGTATCTATGCTTGGCGTGGTGCTGATATTCAAAATATCTTGGACTTTGAAAAAGATTATCCTAAGGCAAAGCTTATTAAATTAGAGCAAAACTACCGGTCTACGAAAACAATTTTAGAGGCGGCTAATGCGGTCATTGATTACAATGAGGGGCGCCCTGAAAAAGTACTGTGGACAGATAAAGGTGAAGGTGCCAAAATTCGTCATTTTGAAGCTCAATCTGAACAAGAAGAAGGAGCTTTCATAGGAGATACCATCAAAAAACAAAAGGAAATTCATAATCGTAGTTATGGAGAGATGGCTATTTTATATCGCACGAATGCCCAATCGCGTGTACTTGAGGAATCTATGATCAAACGCGGTATTCCTTACACTATGGTGGGGGGTACTAAGTTCTACGATCGTAAAGAAATCAAAGATATTTTGGCGTACTTGCGTATTTTAATCAATCCCTTTGATGATATCTGCTTGCAACGCATTATTAATGTGCCAAAACGTAGTATTGGATTAACTACAGTCGGTAAATTACAGGATTTTGCAAGAGAAACGAATAATTCACTATTTATGACATTGAGTCAATTGGACCAAATTCCTACTATAAAAGGTAAAACGAAAGAAAAGTTAGAAGATTTTATGGGTTTAATTTTTACCTTAGTCAACGAGGCTACAGAGCTTTCCGTACAAGGTATTATTGAGGCCGTACTAGATCGGACTGGATATGTAGTGGAACTAGAGAATAGTACAGACCCACAAGACCAAGCTCGGCTGGAAAATATTGGTGAGTTGGTGTCGGTAGCCAAAGAGTTTATGGATACAAATCCAGAAGGTACTTTACAAGACTTTCTTGAGCAAGTAGCATTGGTGAATGATGTAGATTCCTTTGAACAAGAAGAATCCAAAGTGACGTTAATGACTTTGCATGCTGCAAAGGGACTAGAGTTCCCCGTGGTATTCTTAGCTGGTTTAGAAGAAGGATTATTTCCGCATAGTCGTACCTTGATGAATCCTGAGGAAGTAGAAGAAGAACGCCGTATTGCCTACGTAGGGATTACGAGAGCCGAAGAAGAGCTATATGTATCCAATGCCACTACACGGACTGTATTTGGTAAAACTACAGGGTATTTACCATCTCGTTTTTTGAAAGAAATTCCTAGCGAACTCATGGAAGAAGTACGGACAAAACGAACTGTGAAGGAAGAATTACAACGAAATGTACCATTTCATCAATCTGTAGCGAATCGACCTGTTACAAAACCTATGATTCGAAATCCACAAGTAGTAGATTGGACTGTGGGAGATACTGCTATCCATGCTAAATGGGGTGAAGGAACTGTAGTGGATGTAGTTGGTGAAGGGGCCAATGTAAAATTAAAAATTGAGTTCCCTACACAGGGATTGCGACAAATTATGGCTAAGTTCGCTCCTATACGAAAAAAATAAGGAAATCATACAATGAGTATTCAAGAAGACATTCAACAATTACAAAAAGAATTAGCCCATCATGCGTATTTATATTATGTGAAAGATGCTCCCATTATTTCTGACTATGACTATGATGTATTATATCGAAAATTAGTAGAGTTAGAAACAGCACATCCAGAGTATATTGTGCCGACCTCTCCTACACAACGTGTGGGAGCCAAGGTGGAAGGAAGCTTTGAAAAAGTAGTACATGGACAACGAATGCTTAGCTTGAGCAATGTGTTTAATGATGCTGAAGTAGAACAATTTGGGGTGCGTTGTGAAAAAGAGTTGGGTCACGCGCCGCAATATGTAGTGGAATTAAAGATTGATGGCTTAGCGGTTAACTTACATTATGAAAATGGTCTCTTTGTACGTGCGGTCACACGTGGTGATGGTCGTGTAGGGGAAGATGTAACAGCGAATGTAAAAACCATTCAGTCTATTCCACTAATCATTGACAATGCGCCTCCTTTCATTGAAATTCGTGGAGAAGCCTATATGCCGCATAAGGAGTTCAAACGAATCAATGAAGAACGAGAAGAAGCAGGTTTGCAAACGTTTGTAAATCCTCGTAATGCCGCAGCAGGATCGTTGCGCCAACAAGACCCAGCTATTACGGCAAGCCGAAATTTAGACTTTTTTGCCTATGCGATTGGTTCATCAGAAGGATCTAACATACATACACAACAGGAATTATTAGAGCAACTCGAAGCTTTTAAATTTCATGTCAATCCTCACTATAAAGTGTGTCAATCCATAGCAGAGGTTGTGGAACATATTCATTACTGGGATGTAGAACGTCACAATTTGCCTTATGATACAGATGGTATGGTGATAAAAGTAAATGACTTTGAAGACCAAGAGACATTGGGGACCACAGCGAAGGATCCCAAATGGGCGACGGCCTTCAAGTATCCACCAGAAGAAGTGGAGACCATAGTCAAAGATATTACAATCAATGTAGGGCGTACAGGGGTGTTAACGCCGACTGCAGAATTAGAATCTGTGTTTGTGTCCGGAACGAATGTATCACGGGCAACTTTACACAATGAAGACTTTATTAAAGAAAAAGATATTCGTATTGGTGATACGGTACGTATTCATAAAGCTGCAGAAATCATTCCAGAGGTAATTTCTGTGGTAGTAGATAAACGAAAATCGAATTCTGTGCCTTATGAAATGCCCAATGCTTGCCCGGTGTGTGAATCTCCTACGGTGCGCCGTGAAGGAGAAGTGGCTATTTATTGTAGTAATGAACATTGCCCAGCGGTAGAGAAGGAAGGTATCATTCACTTTGCATCCCGTGATGCCATGAACATTGATGGATTAGGTCCTAGTATTGTAGAAGCGCTAGTGACAAATCATCGTATTGAAACGGTAGTGGACTTGTATCATTTGAAGGAAGAGGATATTACATCCTTAGAGCGAATGGGCAAAAAGTCGGCCCAAAATTTACTAAAAGCGATTGACGATTCTAAACAACGCGGCTTAGGTCGAGTGTTATTTGGACTGGGTATACGTTTAATTGGTGCAAAAGCAGGGCAAACCATTGCGAAATACTTTACTTCCATTGATAGCTTAATGAATGCCACCATAGATGAGTTGACTAATATTGATGAAATAGGACCTACCATGGCGAAAAGTTTGGTAGAATATTTTGGAAATGAACGAAATCGCCAATTGATTGAAGGGTTACGTCATGCGGGAGTACGGTTAGAAGAGGAAGTGCAAGAAGCCGTTGGCAATGAACTGGAAGGACAGATCATTGTATTGACTGGTAAGCTTACTTCCATGGGACGTTCTGAAGCAGGGGCAATCCTAGAAGCTCATGGAGCGAAGGTAACAGGTTCTGTCAGTAAAAAAACTACTTTGGTCATTGCCGGTGATGATGCAGGTAGTAAACTAACGAAAGCAGAACAATTGGGTATCCCTGTCATGGATGAACAAGGATTATTAGATTTAATCAAGGATTTCTAAGCTATCTATTGATAATGAGGTAGACTTTCCTCTATAATAAAAAGATAAGCTTAGAAAGGTTAGCTATATGGAACATAGAACATTATTAGAATACTTTCAAGAGCATACAAGTTCACATCCTTTTGAGGTGCTACATCATGTCACACTTAAGAATGTGTCACCAGGACATGTGGAACTAGATTTTCACAGTGAAGATCAATTGCACAGTAATCCACGAGGCGATGTGTATGGTGGGGTACATTTGAGTTTATCAGATTATCTAATGGGATTGGCTTGTATTACACTAGGAAAGCAAGTGACAACGGCGCAAATTAATGGTAATTTTGTGAAATCATTGCCGAAAAATGCAAGAATCCGTGGTGTATCCAATGTGGAGCACAAAGGGCAGAGTACGATGGTTACATCTTGTCGTTTGTATAATGATATGGGAGAACTTGTCTATATGGGAAGTGGAACTTTTATGGTTCTTGACGATTTGGTATTACCAGAATTGCCATGGTCGTTGTTAGATGAAGAATAGTTGGAGGATAGGAATCAATGAAAGAACAATTGCAAGCATTGCAAGAGAAAGCAATCGCCCGAATTCAAGGGGCTGCGAACTTGCAGAAATTACAAGATATTCGTGTTACCTATTTAGGTAAAAAGGGAGAAGTTACATCCTTATTAAAAGGATTGGGTAAATTATCTCCAGAAGAGCGTCCTACTATGGGGGCCTTGGTAAATACAGTGCGTGTGGCTTTGGAAGAAGCATTAGAAGCAGTACAGCAACGCATGGAATCTGCTGTGCTGGCGGCTAAAATAGAACAAGAAACCATTGATATTACCTTACCAGGCCGTCCTGTTCATAAAGGTCATTTACATCCACTGACACAAATCAATGAAGAAATTGAACAATTCTTTGTGTCCATGGGTTATGCTGTAGAAGAAGGTCCTGAAATTGAATCAGACTATTTTAACTTTGAATGCTTGAATTTAGCTGCAGATCACCCAGCACGTGATATGCAGGATTCTTTCTATATTACAGATTCCGTATTACTTCGAACTCATACATCTCCAGTGCAAGCTAGAACCTTACAACGTAGTGAAAAAAATGCACCTATCCGTATGATTGCACCGGGAAAAGTGTATCGTTGGGACTATGATGCTACACATTCTCCAGTGTTCCATCAAGTAGAAGGGCTTGTTATTGATAAGAATATTACTTTCTCTGACTTGAAAGGTACATTGGAATTGTTCTTGAAAAAAATGTTTGGTGAAGATACAGCTGTACGTTTCCGTACAAGTTTCTTTCCTTTCACAGAACCAAGCGCAGAAGTAGATATTTCTTGTTGCATGTGCCACGGTGAAGGATGCCGTGTATGTTCTCATACAGGTTGGTTAGAAATTCTTGGTTGTGGTATGGTACATCCAAACGTATTGAAATTGAATGGTTACGATCCTAATGAAGTGCAAGGTTTTGCCTTCGGCATGGGTGTAGAACGTATTGCAATGTTGAAATATGGTATTAATGATTTACGTTTATTCTATGAAAATGATAAACGTTTCTTAACGCAATTCTAGGAGGTTATCGTGAAAGCTAGTTTACAATGGATGAAAGACTATGTATCTGTGAATATCGGCGAAAATCCTCAAGAGTTTACAGATGCTTTAACACAAGCAGGGATTCCAGTAGAAGAAGTCATCAACTGTGATACAGGTATTAAAAAGATATACACAGGGAAAATTGTAGAAATTACAAAACATCCTGATGCAGATAAATTACAAGTATGTCAGGTGGAATGCCTAACAGAAGAAGGGGAGCCTGTGACGAAACAAATCGTAACAGCCGCAACCAATGTGGCAGTGGGACAAATCGTTCCTGTGGCATACCATAAATCTCGTTTAGCAGATGGTACAGAAATTAAAAAAGGTAAACTTCGTGGGCAAACATCAGAAGGCATGTTCTGTTCTGTAGCAGAATTTGGCTTATCTACAGATGTTGTATTGCCAGAAGAAGCTACTGGTATTTATATCTTCCCGGAAGGCACAGCTATTGGCCAAGATGTAAAAGAAGTGCTAGGTCTTAATGACGTAGTCTACGAATTTGAATTAACACCAAACCGTGCAGATTGTTTCTCCATGGTTGGTTTAAGCCGTGAGTTTGCCGTATTAGATAAAACAGAGGCTACATTCCCAGCTGTAACCGTACAAGAAGAGGGACCATCCATTGAGGGTCGTTTGAGTATCTCCATTGAGGATACAGAGCTATGCTCTCGTTTCATGGGACGTTTAATCGAAAATGTAACAGTTCAAAAATCTCCATTATGGTTACAAAATCGTTTGCGTAATTGCGGTATTCGTCCTATCAATAATGTGGTGGACGTAACAAATTATGTGATGTTAGAATTAGGTCAACCAATGCATGCTTACGACTATGATCATCTTCATGGACATAGTTTAGTGGCTCGTAAAGCTACAGAGGGAGAAGTGATTCAAACCTTGGATAGCAATGATCATACATTAGCAAACACTATGCTAGTTATCGCTGATACTGACCGTCCTGTAGGGGTGGCTGGTATCATGGGTGGTGCTGATAGTGAAGTATCCAATGAAACAACAACGGTTGTATTGGAAGCTGCTGTATTTAATGGAGCTTCTATTCGTCGTACCTCTCGTGCATTAGGCTTGCGCTCTGAAGCATCTGGTCGTTTTGAACGTGGTGTGAATAGCGAAGTGACACCACTAGCTTTAGATCGGGCAGCACAATTGTTGTTGGATATTACACCAGGTGCTGTAGTAGCAAAAGGTGTGATTGATGTATATGCAGCGCCAAAAGAAGTGCGGACAGTGTCTTTTACGAGTGAAGCTGTGAATTCGTATTTAGGTACTAATATTGCAGAAGAAGAGATGATTACTATCCTAACAACTTTATCCTTCGACGTGAAAGTTGATGGTGAGGCATTAGTGGCTACTATTCCATCTTGGCGTGATGATGTAACAGGCATGCCAGATATTGCAGAAGAAGTAGCACGCATTCACAACTATGATAATATTGCACCTACTACGCCATTGGCACGAATCCAAACGGGAACAGTATCTCCTATGCATGCCTTAGTACATGATGTAAAACATGCTTTGGCTGAAGCTGGTTTAGATGAAATTATTACTTTTAGTTTCATGCATAAAGATAGTTTGCAAGATTTGTTAATTCCTGAAACAGATAGCAGACATCAAGCGATTCCTATTCTAAACCCAATTTCCGAAGAGTTTCCGGTGATGCGTACTACTTTAGTACCTAGCGTCTTAGAAACAGCAAAACGCAATGTAGCTCAAAAGAATTTAGATTTAGCCGTTTTTGAAGTGGCTGCTGTGTACGAACCTAAGGCATTGCCGCTTACAGAATTACCAAACGAACGGATGATGGCAGCAGGGGTTATCCTAGGCAAATGGGATCGCCAAGAATGGAATGTACCGGCTAGAAATGTAGACTTCTATGATCTAAAAGGTATCATTGAATCTGTACTCGCTAATCTTGGTGTTGAAAATTATGCAATTAGTAGAAGTAAAGAGTATTATTTACATCCAGGTGTAAGTGCTAGTATCTCCGTAGAGGGTGTTGAAATAGTACGCTTTGGTGAATTACATCCACAAGTAGCAAGTCATTATGACATTAGTGGTAAAGCATATTTATTTGAAATGGATTTAGAAGCATTGTTACAAGTGAACCGCAAAGGAATTTCTTTCACAGCAATTTCTAAATTCCCTGGTACTAGTCGTGACTTAGCGATTGTAGCACCAAAAGATGTGCAAGCTATTGATGTGTTAGAAGTGATGAAACAAGAAGGCGGCGAATATCTTGAGAGTGTTCGTATCTTTGACGTATACGAAGGGGAACATATCCAAGAAGGATATCGTAGCTTGGCGTATACCTTGTCTTTCCGTTCTCATGAAGGTACATTAGTAGATGCTGATATTGAAGATAGAATCCAAGCGATGTTAGCAACATTAGCAGACAAAGGTTGCACTTTACGATAATACGTAAATCCTACGGGATGTAACAATCGGTCATCTCTCTTATGGGATGACCGATTTATTATAAGGAGTTGTGATGGAATTATTAGCCCCAGCAGGGACAATGGAAAACTTTATGGCCGCCCTTGAAGCAGGGGCTGATGCCATTTATTTAGGCGGTAAGGTCTTTAATGCGCGATCTCATGCAGGAAATTTTGACTATGATGAATTGCGTGAGGCTTTGCGATTAGCCCATATATTACAGGTGGGTATCTATGTAACGGTGAATATCTTGGTAGGTGACCGTGAAAGTAAAGCCTTAGCAGAGCATCTACGGGAGCTAGAATGCATTGGTGTAGACGGCATTATTGTGCAAGATCTTGGTGTTGCAAGAATAGCGCGTCAAGTAGCGCCTACCTTAGAGCTTCATGGTAGTACACAAATGACAGCTACTAATTTGGAGACTGTACAATTTTTAGAACGATTGGGGTTTACTCGAGTTGTCTTATCTAGAGAATTGAGCTTAGATGAAATTCGTCATATTTGTAAACATGCGAAGGCTGAAATTGAAGTGTTTATTCATGGAGCGCTTTGTATTTCCTACTCTGGACAATGTTTGATGAGTAGTTTCATTGGTGGACGTAGTGGCAACCGTGGGTCTTGTGCCCAACCATGTCGCTTGCCATACCAATTGGTTACTTTAGATGGTGAACAAATTACTCATGATAAAGAGACCTATATCATGAGCCCTAAGGACTTAAACTATAGTGCGTATATGAAAGAGCTCATTGAAGCAGGTGTAGCTTCATTCAAAGTAGAAGGACGCATGAAAAAGGTATCCTATGTGCATGAAGTCATCGGTACGTATCGGACTATCATCGATAGATCTGGACAAGCCACAGAGGCAGATTTTACTCGCTTAGAAGAAGGATTTAATCGTGGGTTCTCTACGGCTTATTTAGAAAATAATGGTTCCAAGTCTATGATGACCATCAGTGCGCCTAACCATTTAGGGAAATACTTGGGAGAAGGACAGGTTAAAGGCCGTACGTTATCCTTGCGCACTAAGGAGGCTGTGGCGGAAGGTGACTTGCTGAAAGTCATTGCCCATACGGGAGATGTGCACTATATTACGGTGACGGCGGATATGACTTCCGATCGTGATATGTATCGGATTCCACTTACGGAAAGTATTAGTGCAGGCAAGGTCTATCGTGCCAGTCAAGGGGGATATACGAAACAACGAGGCTTAAAAGATTTTACTCGTAAATACAAATCCTATATGTTTTTAGATGGCGAAGAAGGTAGGACTGTGTCATTGACGATGATGTTAGCTTCTGGTCAAACGGTAACCGTCACTGATGAATATGTATTACAAATGGCTAATCACAAACCTACTTCTGTGGAGAAAATTACGGAACAATTAGGTCGGTTAGGGAATACTCTATTTGAGTTAGATCATGTGACAGTTCCAGAAGGTTCTTTCATGTGGCCTAGCAGTGTCTTAAATAGTCTTCGTAGAAATGCTGTGGAGGCTATGGAAGAATTGCTAATAGAACAATACGTGGCATCATGGGAAGCACGTAAAGCGAACTTGCCCACAGGGATGGAATTATTAGGAGACATGACAAAAACAGTAGGACAGGTGTTAGGATTTACACAGGCGCATACCCTAGAATCTAATACAAAACAATTAGAAATCTTAGTGGATTCCTTAGAAGGTCTGCAGCAGGCAATCATGACGCCAGTAGACCGTATTGTGTTTGGCGATCCATTACACAGAATCCCAGTAGCATATCCTGTATATGAAGAAGCTGTACAAATGTGTCGTGAGGCTAACAAAGAAATTATATTTAGTACCCCAAGGGTGATTAAGGATAATGAAAGTATAGCCTTTAGGGATATGGTAGCCCATATGGTACAAGCCAATCCAGATGGGATTCGAGTACATTTCTTGGGGGCTTTGGAAATATTACATCAACTGGGATATACAGGTGTGGTGGAAGGTGATACAGGATTGCAAATCTTTAACTCTCACACCTTGGGCATACTTAATGACTTAGGATTTAGTACTGTCAATGTGTCCTTAGAGGCTACCTTACATCAAATGAATACGATGGCAAGTAAAAATATTATGCCTATTGGAGCTATTGTGCAAGGCCGTGTAGAATTGATGATTTCTGAGTATTGTCCTATCAGCAGTTTTGCCGGTACAGGTTATAAACGAGGTTGTCCTGTGGTGTGTACGAAACAAGACTATGCTTTGCAGGATAGAAAGGGTGAACTATTTCCAATTTATACAGATCCATTCTGTCGTACCCATATTATGAATAGCCGTGAGTTAGATATGAAAAGCTATATCGATGACTTACGACGTTCTAGGTTACAACGTCTAGTCCTTGACGGAAGACAACGAAGTCCTAAATGGATTGCTAAAGAGGTGAGTATGTATCGTCAATTACTAGAGGGGGCTGTGGAAGCACCGAGCAAAGAAGGAGCTACTCATATCACACGGGGACATTTTTTTAAAGGAATATTAGGGGAATCATAATGAATAGTGAACAAGTCTTAGACTTTCAACATATACGGCAAAAGCTGGCAGATGTGTGTTCCTCTGCCATAGCTAAAGAATATGCACTGAATTTGCAACCTATGCACAACCGTCAAAAAATTGAAGATGCCCTAGATGAAACCGTGGAAGCTATGCGCTCCTTAGAGCAAGAAGTGGAGCAACCCATCAGTGGCACGAAAGATATTCGTACAACTTGTACGAAAAGTCGTAAAGAAATTATTTTGACTCGTGAAGAGCTTTGGGACTTGCATACTACTATCTTGGCATATAATCGGATGCATCGTTTTTTTAAAGAAAAGTATCTGCTCTACCCATTATTATCTTTGTGGGTACAGGATTTGCCAAGTCATGATAAGCTGACCAAGCGCTTTGAACGAACTTTTGATGCCTATGGTGTGTTACTGGATGGCGCTACACCTAAACTACAACAGTTGCGAATGACCATGAGTCGTACAAAGAATGCTATTAAAAATGATTTACAGCGAATATTACAGGATAAGGATAATCAAAAATACTTTCAAGAAGCTATCGTTACTATGCGTAATAATCGTTACGTCATTCCTGTAAAACAAGAATATCGAGGAGCATTTCCTGGTCTTATTCATGATAGATCTGCTACAGGTGCCACTTTATATATTGAGCCGATGCGGTTGGTAGACTTAAATAATGAATTACAAGAAGCTATCTTGGCAGAAGAACAAGAAGTACTTCGTATTTACAAAGAATTAACAGAGTTGGTACGAACTCATGCAGACACATTATTAGATGCATGTAAACGTGTATCCCATGTAGAATTTGTCTATGGAAAAGCAGAATTAGCCATACGGATGAAAGCTGTCCGTGCCATCATTAGTCAAGGTCGAGAAGTGAACTTACTACAAGCGCGTCATCCTATGCTAGCTCCGAATGTGGTAGTTCCTACTACCATCACTTTAGGGACGAAGTATCGTATTTTGTTGATTACAGGTTCCAATACTGGTGGTAAAACAGTGTCTCTAAAAACATTGGGATTGTTGGCGTTAATGAATCAAAGTGGCTTATGTATTCCAGCTGACAGCGGATCTGCTTTACCAATCTTTCACCATATCTATGCAGATATTGGAGATGAACAAAGCATTGAAGCCAGTTTGAGTACATTCTCTGCCCATATGTCGCAGGTAATTCGGATACTGAAAAAGGTAGGACCAAATGATTTAGTATTACTAGATGAATTAGGTTCTGGTACGGATCCAGAAGAAGGAAGTGCCTTAGGGATTGCAATCATTGAATACTTCCGTAAAAAAGGAGCACTCATGATGGTGAGCACGCATTATAATGAGTTGAAAACCTATGCGTATCAAACGGAAGGTATTGAAAATGCTCATGTGGAGTTCGATGAACGTACATTGCGACCAACCTACAGATTACATATTGGTGTAGCAGGTAGTTCACATGCACTTAGCATTGCAGCACGCTTAGGATTACCGCAAGATGTGGTGGACTTAGCTCGCAAACAATGGGAACTGAATGGACGTAGTGCTATGGAAGATATGCTTCGTGACTTAAATCAAGAGCTTAGAAAAACGCAAGAACGGGAACGAGCTTTGAAAAAAGAACAAGAAGAAGTGCGCCGTATGCGTACCCAAGTGATGCGTGATAAAAAAGCATTACAAGATAAGAAAAAGGTCATCTTAGAAAAAGCTCGAGAAGAAGCGCAAAATATGAAACGATCTGTTCGTATTGAAAGTGAACAAATCATTAAAGAGTTAAAAGGTTCTTTTAATGAAACGGACAAGCAAAAACGTCAGGATGCTATATCTAAAGCTAGAAAAGGCGTATCCAATGTAGCTGTTCCAACAGGGACTATTGAAAAACGAGATCCTTTAGATGTGACTAAGGTAAAAGTAGGCGATGTTGTGTTCCTAGATAACTTACAATCTTTAGGCACTATATTGGCTATTCAAGGAAAACGGATTCAAGTTGACATGAATGGACTGACAGTGACTGTGAAAGAAAAGGATTTATTAGCAGCCACTCGTGAGGAAGCCAGTGCCTTATTGCGTAAAGAAAATCCTGTACCTATGTCCAATCGTCAGCGGAAACGATCTGGTATGGCGGTCATTCGTCAACAACAAGCTTCTACTGAGTTAAATATTATTGGTAGAACTGTGGATGAAGCTATTGTAGAAGTAGGAAGATTCATTGACCAAGCTATACTAGCTGGATTAAATTCGGTGCGTATTGTTCATGGTAAAGGAACGGGAGCTTTACGGTCTGGAGTTCATGATTATTTAAGGACCTTGCCAGGTATTAAAAGTTATGACCTAGCTAGTTTAGATGAAGGTGGTGCAGGAGCGACGATTGTAATCCTATAAATGAATCCTTTATGGAATTCTAATTTGTGCAAAAATCTGCAATAGAGTATAATTAAGGGAGTTCTATAGGAAATAATGAGCTTTAGAGAGGTGACGTATGAATCCTAGTTCATCAAGACCCATTCCTCCTAGGAGACGGGTAGTGCAAAAGAAACCGATAAAGAAAAAATCATCTTGGAAACGTTCTTTTTGGATTTTCTTTATCTTATTTATATTGATTGTAGCAGGTGCAGGTTGTGGATTTTTAGGTGCCACTATGTCTTCTTTACCGGACGTGGCTAATGTAAAACCAGCAGCATCTTCACAAATATATGATGCGAATGGTGATTTAATTACTACAGTCCATTCAGAAGAAAATCGATTACCTGTGAAGTTGTCAGAAGTTCCAAAAAACCTTCAGAATGCTTTTATTGCTACAGAAGATAATCGTTTCTATAGCCATCATGGTATCGATCCTATTGGTATCTTACGCGCTGTATGGGTAAATATTATTCATGACGGTGTTGCAGAAGGTGGATCTACGATTACGCAACAGTTAGCACGAAATGCTTTCTTAACACAGGATCGTACCTTTAAACGTAAGATTATGGAAGCTTTATTGGCGTTGCGTATTGAACAACACTATACAAAACAAGAAATTTTAGAAATGTACATGAACCAAATTTATTTTGGTCAAGGTGCATATGGTGTACAAACAGCGTCTCATGTATACTTTGATAAAGATGTGCAGGACCTGTCATTAGCGCAGATGGCAATTTTAGCGGGCTTACCGCAAAGTCCAAATTATTATTCTCCATTTAATAATCTAAAAGCAGCTAAAGCGCGTCAGGCTGTTGTATTGGGACAGATGGTGAAATATGATTATCTATCAGCTGATCAAGCAGAAGAAGCCAAAAATGCGGACTTACACTTGCTAGATAAACCAAAATCTTCTAATGGATATGGCAGAATGAGTTACTTTGTAGATTATGTTATTAATGAAGTATCGGAACGATATGGTGATAATGCAATTTATAAAGAAGGTATGAAAATTTATACTACCATTGATATGAAGGCACAAAGGGCTGCTGAACAGGCTATGGAAAACTTACCAAATTATTATACGGATGAAAATGGCTTACAGCAGCCACAAGGGGCATTGATTTCTATTAATCCTCATAATGGTCATATCGTAGCTATGGTGGGTGGACGTGGTACAGATTCCTTTAATCGTACTACTATGGCGGTACGTCAACCTGGCTCAGCCTTTAAGCCATTTGTATATCTGGCAGCTTTGAAAAATGGAGATACTCCAGGTACAGTATATGTAGATAAACCATCTGAATTTAATGGCTGGAAGCCTCAAAACTATTCTCGTAGACATTCAGGCGCTATGACAATGCGTAATGCAGTAGCTCACTCTAATAACGTAGTAGCTGTATTAGCAGCAGATAAGGTGGGTATGTCAAATGTGTTGGACCTAGCTGAGAAAATGGGGATTTCTACATTAGATAAACATGGTGATGATAACTTAGCTGTTGCATTAGGTGGTTTGACAAAAGGTGTGACACCTATGGATATGGCGGTAGCCTACGGGGTGCTTGCCAATAATGGTGTGAAAGTTAAGCCTGTAGCTATTACGAAAATTATAGATCGTAATGGTAATATTGTAGAGGAAGGTTCTGTTGAGGAAACTCGTGTTGTAGAGCCAAAATATGCATATATGATGACAAATATGCTTGAATCTGTAATTAAATTTGGTACAGGTGGTAATGCTTATTTTGGTCGTCCAGTAGCAGGTAAAACTGGTACTACCGATGAAGAAAAAGATGCTTGGTTTGCAGGTTATACGCCTGATTTAGTGACAGTGGTTTGGATGGGTGATGATAGTGGATCTGAAACTTTACATGGTACCACAGGTGGTCAAACACCAGCTATCATCTGGAGACAATACATGCAAGCAGCTTTAGCAGATACTCCAGCATCTAACTTTACAGTGCCAGAGGGGGTAGGTCCTGAAGCTTATGCAGGCAATACAAACCCAGCTACAGATAAGAAAAAAGATGAGAAAGACAAAAAAGATAAAAAAGATGGAGATGTAGAGGAGGATACTAGTACAACATCCAATGATGAAAGCCCATCTAAATCTAAAAGTAATAAAGGGAAGGAGCCCGTTGTTGCTCCTAGATCATCTAAAAATTCACAGTAACATAGGAGATAATCATGATTAGTGCAGCAGAACAGTTTCGCCTCATTTCCCATGGGGTAGCTGATCTTTTACCAGAAGATGAATTTAAAAAGAAATTAGAAAAATCCGTGGCAACAAATACGCCATTGATTGTCAAATTAGGATTAGATCCAACAGCTCCAGATATTCATTTGGGCCATACTGTTGTTTTGCGTAAGCTTAAATTATTCCAAGATTTTGGACATAAAGTTATCATTTTAATTGGTGACTTTACAGCTCGTATTGGTGATCCAACTGGTAAAAGCGTAACTCGTCCACCGTTGACCGAAGAACAAGTGATTACTAATGCGAAAACATACCAAGAGCAAATTTTTAAAGTCTTAGACCCTGAAAAAACAGAAGTTCGTTTCAATAGTGAATGGTTAAGCAAATTGGATTTTGCGGATGTATTGAAGTTAGCCTCCAAATATACAGTAGCTCGTATGTTGGAGCGAGATGATTTCCACAAACGATATACAGAAGGTCGTCCTATTAGTATTCATGAGTTCATGTATCCATTGATGCAAGGTTACGATTCTATTGCTTTGAAAGCTGATGTGGAATTTGGTGGTACTGACCAAACATTCAACCTGTTAATGGGACGCCATTTACAAGGCGAAGAGGGGATGTCCGAGCAAACCATTATTACAATGCCAATTTTAGAAGGCCTTGATGGGGTTCAGAAAATGAGTAAGTCTCTTGGCAACTACATTGGTATTAGTGAAGCTCCATCTGAAATGTATGGTAAAGCGATGTCTATCCCAGATGAGTTGATGATGCGTTATTTTATGTTGGTGACAGACATGAGTATTGAAGAACAAGAACAACTTAGTAAGGATTTAGAGTCTGGTGCAGCCCATCCTAGAGATGTAAAAATGAAATTGGCTCATACTATCGTTCGTCTATATCATGGAGAAGAAGCTGCCAATTTTGGACAAAATGAGTTTGTGCGTGTGTTCCAAAAACATGCGATGCCAACAGATATTCCAGAATATAAAGTGGCAATCACAGAAGAACCTGTGTTTGTACCACAGTTATTATCTGATGCAGGCTTAACAGCAAGTAATGGGGAAGCAAGACGATCTATTAAAGCTGGAGCCTTTAAAATTGATGGTGAAAAGTGCAACGAAGAACATATTCTATTGAAAGACGGTATGGTATTGCAAGTTGGGAAACGGAAATTCATTAAAATCGTCTCTTGTTAGTCTATGTAGGCTGTGGCGTTTTTAACTAAATAAGATAAAGGGAAGACCGTAACACACCCCTTCTCAAACTATACAGTGGTTATGTTTGTTCAGGGGTATGTTACGGTCTTCTTGTGTTTGAGTGATTTAGGTAGTAAAAGACGCCACAAGGCTACTACATCTAACTGCGTTCCTCTGAGGTTTTAGAGCACGGCACATTCCTTCGTAAGCTATACAGTGGTTATGTTTGTTCAGGAACATGTGGTGCTCTTTTTGCGTTTGTGTGAGTTAGGTAGTAAAGGGCCGCCACAAGGCTACTACGTCTAACTGCGTTCCTCTGGTGTTCTTATTGTATTTTGGGTGTGAATCATCTCTTCCTATTATGGGAGGAGGTGGTACTATGAAAAAATTTAGAAATATGTATAGATTATTTTTAATCTTAAAATTAATAGTACATCTCATTGATTTATTTAAATAATTAATGAAAAGCCTAACGTATAAGATAAGTACCGCTAATACTTATACACGTTAGGCTATCCATTTTGAAAGTTTTAAGATGAGCCTAACGCCAGCTACACGTTGATGGCTCTTCTTTTGTTATCTTAATTATAGCACAGTTAGTAGGTGTATTACAAATATCACTTGTTTCCCTATGTAGCCTGTGGTGTTTGTAACTGAATAGGGCAAATGGAAGAGCATCCTATAAGGGTGCTTTTTTATTTAAAATTACATTATTATGATGTATCTTTTATTAAAATGGGGCTTAATTTACAACTTACTTTTGATTCTAATCCTAATAATGCTTGACTATTTATTATATGTGTTGTACTATATACTTAAATTATGAATACTATTTGTGATGGAGGGATAATCATGAGTCGTGATACTGCATATGTTCTTTGGTTTGATGAATTGCATCGTGAGGATGTGGATATTGTTGGTGGTAAGTCTTCTTCTTTAGGAGAAATGACTTCTTCTACGAATGTACCTGTTCCTTATGGATATGCTACAACAGCCCATGGCTATCGTTATTTCATGGAAGAAACTGGTTTAGTAGATCGAATTAAAGCTAAACTAGAAGAGTTACATGATGTGGAAAACTCTGCTTTGTTACGTAAGGTGACTGCAGAAGTGCGTCAAATGATTATGGATGAGGAAATGCCAGCTCCATTAGCTGAGGCTATTCGTGAAGGCTATGAAGAGTTAGCACGTAAAGTAGGGGAAGAAAATCCATTTGTAGCGGTACGATCTAGTGCCACTGCAGAGGACTTGCCAGATGCTAGTTTTGCAGGTCAACAAGATACGTACTTAAATGTTCGTGGCGCAGATATGATTATTGCTAAAGTAAAAGAATGCTATGCATCTACTTTTACTGACCGTGCTACCTACTATCGTGTAAAACAAGGTTTCGATCATATGACAGTAGCCTTGTCAGCAGCCATCCAAATGATGGTATACTCCAAAGCTGCAGGCGTTATGTTCTCTGTGAATATTATGAATGGTGATGACAAATCCATTATTATCGAAGGATCTTGGGGTCTTGGTGAGTATGTAGTGCAAGGTACAGTAACACCAGATAATTTCACTGTAGATAAAGGGACGATGCAAATTACAGATCGTATGATTAACGATAAAAATCTTGCATTAGTACGTAAACCAGAAGGGGATTGCGTTGAAATTCAAATTCCTGAAGACCAAGCTCGTCAACAAGTTATCACAGACGAACAAGTTATCGAATTAGCAACTTATGCAAAAGCAATTGAAAAACATTATGGTTGCTATATGGATATGGAATGGGGCATCGATGAGCGCGATGGAAAAGTATGGATTTTACAAGCCCGTCCAGAAACTGTATTCTCTCAAAAGAAAGAAAAAGAAGAAACTGTAGTGGAAGCGACTACAACAGAACGTAAGATTGTTGTAAAAGGTCTTCCTGCGAGCCCTGGTAAAGCAGCAGGTCGTGCCCATGTCATCGAAAATCCAGAAGATATCGATGATTTTAAAGAAGGAGAAATCCTTGTTACTACTATGACTGCTCCTGACTGGGTACCGGCGATGAAAAAAGCTAAAGCTATTGTCACAGATGCTGGTGGTATGACTTGTCATGCGTCTATCGTAAGCCGTGAGTTGGGTATTCCATGTATTGTAGGTACCAAATCTCGTAGTGAAGAGGCAACGAAAACCATTTCTGATGGTCAAATGATTACTGTAGATGCTACCAATGGTATTGTCTATGATGGAATTTTAGAAGAGGCTACCAAAAAAGTAGAACCGGCAGCAGAAGCTCGCTATGTAGAGCCAACACCGATTACAGCCACTAAAATCTACATGAACTTAGGCGATCCAGACTTGGCTGAAAAATATGGTGTATTACCTTGTGATGGTATTGGTTTGATGCGTGAGGAATTCATTTGGACTACATTTATTCATGAACACCCAATGCATTTAATCGAAACAGGTCGTCGTGATTTTGCCATCGATACATTAGCCGAAGGTATGCGTAAAGTATGTGCAGCCTTAGCCCCTCGACAAGTTGTATTGCGTTTGAGTGACTTCAAATCTAGCGAATACCGTGATTTAAATGGTGGTGATAAATACGAGCCAGAAGAATCTAGCGCGTTACTTGGATTCCGTGGCGCTTCTCGCTACTATGATGAACGCTATGCACCAGCGTTCTTGTTAGAATTAGAAGCTATTAAAAAAGTACGCAATGAATTCGGTTTTAAAAACTTGCAAGTTATGATTCCATTCTGTCGTACTGTGAAGGAAGCAGCAGAAGTAACTCGTATTATGGCAGAACACGGCTTACAACGTAATGCAGACTTCAAAGTATGGTTGATGGCTGAAATCCCTGCGAACATTATCTTGGCGGATCAATTCAATCAATATGTAGATGGTTACTCTATCGGTTCCAATGACTTAACGATGCTTGTATTAGGCTGTGATCGTGATAATGAAACTGTACAACATATTTATGATGAAAGAAACTTGGCTGTAAAACGTGCTATTAAACATTTAATTGAAACAGCACACAAAGATGGCAAAACAGTATCCATCTGTGGACAAGCACCAAGTGTGTATCCAGAGTTCTGTGAGTTCTTAGTAAAACATGGTATTGATTCTATTTCTGTAAATCCAGATGCTGTGGTGTCTACGAAAAAAATGGTGGCACAATTAGAACAACGCATTATGTTAGATGCTTTGACAGGCAAAGGTCGTCAAAATACAGAAGCTTTAGATTGGTAATAGATGAGGAGGCTCTGGAAGGAGCCTCCTTTTTCATAGAAAGGTAATAATATGAATCTTTCAAAACGACAAGAATCGATTGTACAAATTGTACAACAAGAAGGGCCTATCACTGGTAAAGCGATCGCTACAAAATTGGACTTAACGAGGTCAGCGTTGCGATCAGATTTAACGGTACTGACAATGATGGGTATTTTAGATGCACGGCCAAAGGTAGGGTATTACTATGTTGGTAAAGTGGCAAATAATCCCTTAGCGGCTGAGATTAATAGTTTCACAGTGGCACAAGTTATGTCCAGTGTGGTAGCAGTCAGTTCCACAGCATCTGTGTATGACACAATTGTTACCATGTTCACAGAAGATGTAGGAACTATCTTAATCTGTGATGATGGTATATTAAAAGGCGTGGTTTCTCGTAAAGATTTATTGCGTGCCTCTCTTGGTGGGTCTGATTTAAATACTATGCCTATTTCCATGATCATGACACCTACTAGTAAAGTCGTAGTGGCATATCCCGATATGCCTGTTGTGGAAGCAGTAGAACGGATGATTGATTTTGAAATCGATTGCGTACCGGTAGTAGATAAGGTATTATTAGAGACAAGTAAAGAATATCGTGTAGTAGGTCGTATTTCTAAAACCACAGTGACCCGTTTATTTTGGGACTGTGGAAAACGATAGGAGTAATTATGGCTAAAATTATTTATGCAATTTCTGACTCCCTAGGAGAAACAGCTGAATCAGTGGCACGTGCTACGGCAAGTCAATATGATAAGGAAACGATTGATATCGTTCGTGTGCCCTATATTAATGATGAATTACAAATAAATGAAGTGGTAAAAGAAGCTGCTACCGGCGGACATGTGATCTGTCATACCATTGTATCACCAGCATTGCGGTCTTATTTAGATACAGCTTGTAAAGCACAGGGTGTGCAAGCCGTAGATATTATGGGCCCTGTTATGGATGCAGTAGGAACTATGACAGATACAGAGCCTAGATTAGCACCTGGTATGATTCATAAACTAGACCAAGAATATTTCAAAAAGGTAGAGGCTATTGAATTTGCCGTGAAATACGACGATGGTAAAAATCCAAAAGGCTTTGAAAAAGCAGATATTGTCATTATTGGTATTTCTCGTACTAGTAAGACACCATTATCTATGTTCTTAGCCTATAAAAAAATAAAAGCAGCCAATTTACCATTGGTACCAGAAGTACCGTTACCAGAAGAATTGTTCCAAATTCCAGGGCGCAAGATTGTGGGGTTAATTATTGATCCTTTCAAATTGAACAATATTCGTGAAGAACGTCTTCGTACCATGGGACTACATGCGGACGCTAATTATGCGAATGTAAGCCGTATTGAAGAAGAGTTAAATTATGCAAAAACTGTGATGAGACGGTTGCATTGTCCAGTACTTGATGTAACTAATAAATCTATCGAAGAAACAGCTGGTATGGTGATGCAAATCATTCAAAAAAATCGTGTCATGGATACACGCTAAGCTAGGAGGTGTCATATGAGTATTCGTGAAATGCTAGAAGAACGAGAATATACTATGTTAAGTCCTTATGCGGCTAAAAGTAGAGAATCTGTAAGAGATCGTAGGGAAGAGCCTGATCCATATCGGACGGATTTTCAACGAGATCGAGATCGTATTTTACATAGCAAATGTTTCCGTCGATTAAAACATAAAACACAAGTATATATTGCTCCAGGGGACCATTATCGGACTCGTATGACACATACCTTAGAAGTGGGACAGATTGGACGTACCATTGCACGGGCGTTGCGGTTGAATGAAGATTTGACAGAGGCTATCGCTATGGGGCATGATGTGGGACATACACCATTTGGACATGTGGGGGAATACGCCCTTCGTGATATGGTAGGTCATTTCAATCATAATGAGCAAAGCTTGCGCATGGTGGAAAGTATAGAAAAGGATGGACAAGGTCTTAACCTAACAACTGCTGTTCGTGATGGTATTTTAGGGCATACAGGCTCTCATATGCCTCTTACCTTGGAAGGGCAGATTATACGCACTGCTGATCGTATCGCCTATTTGTGTCATGATTTTGATGATGCGTTGCGAGCACATATGCTCAGGGTGAATGATTTACCGAAAGAAGTGGTACAGGTCTTCGGAGATACCCATTCCAAAATGATTACTGCCATGGTCACAGATATGGTGACATCCTCTATGGATCAACCGGTGATTTCTATGTCAGAACGTGGTGTGGAAACTATGAATATTTTCCGTCGTTTTATGTTTGAACGTGTCTATCGGGCACCGTCGTTAATTCCAGATCGGAATAAAGGTGACTATGTGGTAAAACACTTATTTATGTACTATAAAGAACATCCCGAGGCGATTCGCCATGAAATCCATCATGACAATCCCATTACAGACCAAGATATTGTGGACTATGTGGCGGGTCTGACAGATAACTATGCGATAAAACTATTTACTGAGTATTATATTCCTAAAGTATGGGATAATTAATCTGCTTTCAAAGAAATGCTGCGCTAAGGCGTGGCATTTTTTGCTTGCAAATTTAGGTTATTCATACCCTAAACTCTTTAAAAATAAAAGTTTGGGTTATTCATACCCTAAACTTTCTAAAAATGAAAGTTTGGGGTATATAGACATCATCGAATTGATGAGTTTCTTAGTTTGACATTTGTTCCTATTTTAAGTAAACTAAAGAGTAGTACTGAGTAGTATACTTTGAGTTTTAATAGATATAAAAGAGAGTATGAAAGGAGGGCTATATTGGTTACGGTTAAAGAGAAAATTTTAGCAGCGGCGGCCATAATGATTGAAGAGCAAGGCATATCATTCCGCATGGATGATTTAGCAAAAGCACTGACTATCAGTAAACGTACGTTGTATGAACAATTTCGTTCTAAACATGAAATTGTAGAAACCATTTTAGTCCATGGGGCAGAAGATTTTTACAGACAGCATGAGAATATTGTGAACAATAAAAGTCTTACTGTAGAAGAAGTATTAGATAGGTATTTTAAAGTACGATCAAATTTGTATGCGGCTTTCAGTGGAGAATCTTTCATATAAATCTTCTTATATATACCGCAACTACAAGAAACGTTGAAAACTTTGTTCAAGAAAGATTGGGACTTACTTAAACACTATTTACTACACCAACAAGAGCAAGGAACTATTGCTCGCTATGTGGATGTTGATATTATCATTATGATGTTGCAAGGTGCTGTACGACGCATTGTGTTTGAAAGCTCCAATCATCATGAGGATATTTATAAATATATGCCAAAGGTTATTTCAGTTATATTACAGGGTATTACAAATAAGGGTGAAATGAATGAAAAAACAAGCGTATAATGGTTTAGTGGCAGCTAGCTTGGCAGCCCTTGTACTTGTATCTGGTTGTGGTGGACAAGCTCCGGGGCAAGGTCCAACGGAGGTTAACTCCTATAAAATCACAGCTACTGATACAAATGTACAAGAATCTTTCAATGGTACTGTATTGGCACAAAATTCTATTGTGATTCGAGCGAATGTATCCGGTCGAGTTGTTGAAAAATATGTAAAAGGGGGCGACACGGTAAAAGCCGGTCAAGCATTGTATCGTCTCGATGGACGTCAATACGAAGCGAACCTAGCTAGTGCACAAGCCAATGCAGCACGATCTAGCGCAGCGTACCAAAACTCTCAAGTCGATTTACAGCGCTATCAAACATTAGCAAATGAAGATGCCATTGCCCGCCAAACACTGGATACACAAGCTAGTGTGGCTGCACAAAATCGCGCAGCCTTAGAAGCTATGGAAGCACAAATCCGCTTAGCGGAAAATAATTTACAAGATACGGTTGTATATGCGCCATTTGATGGTACATTGGAAATGGATGATGTAGATTTAGGTACATTCGTTACAGCTGGACAAACAGCACTTGTCACATTGAACTCTACCGATCCAGTATATGTACAATTTAGTATGAGTGAAGCAGAGTACTTAGAATATAAAAAAGCACATCGTTCTGTAGATGGCGAAGTAGAATTGAAATTGTCCAATGGTGAAATCTATGGTACCTATGATGATAATCACAAAATTGTAAGCACAATTAAAGGTCGCATTGTGGAAGCTGCCAAAAACTTAGATAGCGGTACAGGTCAGCTGATTTTAAAAGCAGCATTCCCAAATCCAAATTATATGTTGTTACCAAATATGTATGCATCCGTTATTACTAGCGGTGAAACTATTCAAGGCGCTATCTTAGTGCCATCTCGTGCTTTATTACAAGTATTGGATAAAACATTTGTGATGGTCATCCGAGATGGTAAAGTAGAACAAGTGCCTGTCACAACAAGTGGTACCAGTGGTAAATACACCATCATTCGTCCTTCCAAAGATGGTAAAGGTTTAACAGTAGGCGATGAAATCGTTGTAGATGGCTTAACAAAAGCGAAAAATGGCGCAGAAGTAAAAGCAACTTTATTAAGCAAAGAAGATATTGAGAAAGGTAATTAGGGTGATATTGTGTCAAAATTCTTTATTAATCGCCCTATCTTTGCCATCGTAATCTCTATTATCATTACATTGCTAGGGTTGATTTCCTTATCAAAACTGCCGATCGACAGATATCCACAGATTTCTCCACCGCAAGTACAGGTACGTACTGCCTACATGGGGGCCAATGCTGAGGTTGTAAGCGAATCGGTAGCGGCAGTCATCGAAAAACAAATCGTTGGCGTCCAAAATATGGATTATATGCAATCCACGAGTACAGGGGATGGTTCCTATAACTTGACAGTTCAATTTGAGCAAGGAACTGATGCCGATATGGATACGGTAAACGTACAAAACCGTGTAGCCCGTGCCTTGGCATCCTTGCCATCCGAAGTACAAACGGTGGGCGTGACCACTACGAAATCTTCTGGTGATATGGCCATGGTATTCTCCTTGGTATCGCCAAATGGTAGTTATGATAGAACTTTCTTGAAAAACTATGCCACTAACTACATGATGGATGCCATCCAATCTGTGAATGGTGTGGGTACAGTGCAGGAGTTCGGTGCTGACTATGCTATGCGCATTTGGCTAGACCCTACAAAAATGTCTAAGTATGGCGTTACCATAACAGATGTAAGCAATGCGATTCGCAGTCAAAACAAACAGGCTGCAGCAGGTGCGTTAGGTTCCGATCCAATTGACAAAGATCAAGCTTTCAACACATCTGTGAAAGTACAAGGTCGTTTGGCTGAAATTTCAGAATTTGAAAATATCGTAATTAAAAAAGATAAAAAGAATAATTTATTGCATTTAAAAGATGTAGCTCGTGTTGAATTAGGGGCACAAAGTTATTCTGTAGAGCCTACAAGCTTCTCAAAAGAAACGGGCAATGATAAACCAGTAGCTGTATTTGCTGTTTCATTAACGAATGATGCGAATACATTAGAAACAATCAATGCTGTAAAAGAGGTTATTCACCAACAAGAAGAAGCATTCCCACCGGATATGCAAGCGAAGATTATTGTAGATAATACAAAATTTGTAAAAGCTTCTATGAAAGAAGTAGTAAAAACCTTTGAAGAAGCCTTGATTCTCGTAGCGATTATTGTGTACTTGTTCTTGCAAACATGGCAGTCTACAGTGATTCCAATGATTGCAGTGCCAGTATCTTTGATTGGTACTTTTGCGGCGTTCCAAGTAATGGGCTTTACTGTTAATACATTGACTTTGCTAGCCATGGTGTTAGCGATCGGTCTCGTCGTGGATGATGCGATCGTCGTAATCGAAGCTGTAGAATATGAAATGCGCTACAATGGGTTGAAACCAAAGGCGGCTACCGTAGCAGCCATGGAAAAAGTACAAGGCCCTGTTGTTGGTATTGCTTTCGTATTGATTTCCGTATTCGTTCCAGTGGCCTTCATGGGTGGTTTAACGGGGGTATTGTATAAACAATTCGCTTTAACAGTAGCTATTTCTGTTATTATTTCTGCCTTTGTAGCATTGACATTGACGCCTGCATTGTGTGGTATTATGTTAAAACCACATAAGCCAAAAGAGACTACTAATATAGTGGGTCGTTTCTTGGAGTGGTTTAATGGATTCTTGGATCGAAGAATCGATCAGTATGGTATTCTTTTAGCTCGTTGGTCCAATCGTCTATGGGCCACATGGTTGGCATTGGCTATCTTCTTAGGTGCAGCTTTTGGTATGATGCGTATGGTGCCAAGTGGATTCGTACCTGCTGAAGATAGTGGCTATTTTCTGGTTGCGGTATCCTTGCCGCCAGGGGCGACTTCTAGTCGTACAAAAGATGTATTAACTGATTTAGGTCATTTCTTGAACGAAGATAAAGATTCTGATGGGACCATCACAGTACCTGGCTTTGATATCTTAGCTGGGGCAGCACAAACGAGTGGTGGTGTAATCTTTACATCCTTAACAGATTGGGGTGAAAGAACGCAACCAGATCAACAGCTTGGCTTAAAGATTCGAAATACTTTCATGCATGGTTCTAAAGATCCACGAGGAACGATTATTCCGTTGAATCCACCATCCCTCCCAGGTCTTGGTAAGACGGGTGGTTTCTCCATGTACCTCATCAATAAAGCGGGTCATAGTACAGAACAAATGAATGCGGTAGTGCAACAGTTCTTAGGAGAAGCTCAAAAACGTCCTGAGTTCCTTAGTATTTATACGACTTTCAATACGGCCACACCATCCTATAATTTTGATGTGAATCGTGATAGAGCGGCTCGTGATGGTGTAGCTGTGACAGATATTTATACAGCCTTACAAGGATATTATGGTGGTATGCAGTTAAATGACTTTACTAAGTTTGGTAAAAACTACAAAGTTATGTTACAAGCGGACAATCAGTTCCGTACCGATCCTAGTATGAATCATCTATTGACTGTTCGTAATGCAGCAGGTCAAATGGTGCCAGTTGATACGTATATTACACCGCAAAAAACGACATCTGCCTTTGTGGTAACACGATATAACAACTTCCCAGCAGTGAGCATTGGTGGTAATACTAAGCAAGGTGTTAGCTCTGGTGATGCTATCAAAGCCTTAGAAGAAGTGGCGAAAAATACATTGCCACAAGGATATACCTATGATTGGGGTGGACAAACTCGTGAGGAAATCAAAGCGGGATCCCAAGTGTTGATTATCTTTGGATTCGGTATTGTCTTTGTATTCCTTGTGTTGGCTGCCTTGTATGAATCTTGGAAAGTGCCATTTGCAGTATTATTATCTGTTCCAACAGGTATCTTTGGTGCTGTTCTTGGTCCATGGTTATTCAATATGATTGGTGCCATGATGAAATCTACACATTTCTTTGCCTTGGATATTTACTTCCAAATCGGCTTACTTACATTAGTGGGCTTGGCAGCGAAGAATGCGATCTTAATCATTGAATATGCTAAGATTCGTGTTGATGAAAGAGGTATGAACTATGTAGACGCAGCTATTGAAGCAGCGAAGATTCGTTTACGTCCTATCTTGATGACGTCCTTTGCATTCATCATTGGATGCTCGCCATTGATGTTGGCAAGTGGCGCTGGTGCTGGTGCCCGTGCATCCTTGGGTGTGACCGTAGTATTTGGTATGATTACAGCCACATTCTTTGGAGTGGCAATCATCCCTATGCTGTTCATCATTATAGAAAAACTAGGCTTTAAACGTCACTAATTAGGCTATGCAGCCTCGTTGGTCGTTGCTTGTAAGGCTATGCAGCCTTGTGGCGGTCTTAATTGAATATGATAAAAAGGGAAGAGCACGGCATACTCCTCACAAACGGTATTTCATAATGTTTGTTCGGAGCACGCCGTGCTCTTCCTGTGTTTGTATCATTTTGTCAGTAAGGGCGCCACAAAGGCTGCTACACCTAACTGTGTTCCTCAGGATTTTATAATGTGTGAGCACGACATATTCCGACCCGAACTGATACAGTGGTTAGGTTTATTTGATCATTTTAGCTTTGGAATTACTAATTCATTTTATTGATATCTTGAAATAGATAATAAAATGACCTAACGTAAAGAGGTCTGACCACCTCACACGTTAGGCCCATTTCTTTTAAGCTTTGAGATGAGCCTAACGCCTGCGCACGTTGATGGCTCTTCTTATTTATAAATTAAGTATACCATACTTTATGATAAAATACTACTTTTTAGAGTATGCAGCTTGTAGGTTGTCACTAATTAGGCTATGCAGCCTTGTGGCGGTCTTAATTGAATATGATAAAAAAGGGAAGAGCACGGCATACTCCTCACAAACGGTATTTCATAATGTTTGTTCGGAGCACGCCGTGCTCTTCCTGTGTTTGTATCATTTTGTCAGTAAGGGCGCCACAAAGGCTGCTACGCCTAACTGCGTTCCTCAGAGTATAGTTAGAGCACGGCATACTCCTTACAAACGGTATTTCATAATGTTTGTTCGGAGCACGCCGTGCTCTTCCTGTGTTTGTGTAATTTTGTCAGTAAAGACCGCCACGAAGGCTGCTACACCTAACTGCATTCCTCCGGGGTAGGAAACTATATTGATACATGTTAATAGTTTGGGTAATTTTGTAGTATAATGAAGATTAGAAGAGTCATTAACGTGTTGTTAGGCTCATCTCTTCCTATTATGGGAGGAGGTGATACTATGACTGCATATGAAAAATTATCTTTATTGATTCAATTTTCTATGTTAATTGTAGAAGTTATTCGTTGCTTTTATAGCTAATGAAAACGCCTAACGAAATGAGGTTTTACGGCCCTCACACGTTAGGCGAAATCAAATTTTGACTTTTTGAGATGAGCCTAACGCCAGCTACACGTTGATGGCTCTTCTTTTTTACATGTCAAGTATACCATACTTTGCAAAAAAATACTACTTGTTCCTACGTCTAACTGCGTCCCTCTAAGAGTTAAATTATGGGAGAGGTTTGTGTTTTGTGGTATAATGAAATAATAGCCGATGAACTAAGTTCATTCGATGAGTGAGGTACAAATGAAAGTTATTATTTCAACGTTGAATTCAAAATATATACATTCTTCTTTGGCGTTGCGCTATTTGCAGGCTTATGGAAGAACGAAAGACGAGGCATATGAGATAGTGGAATACACTATTAATATGCCTATTTTAGATATTTTAAATAATGTCACTACGTTAGACGCAGATGTAATAGGCTTTGCTTGTTATATCTGGAATATCGATATGACATTGCATCTATGTTCTATGATCAAAGCGGTCCGCCCTAGTACTAAGATTATCTTAGGGGGGCCTGAGGTGAGTTATACAGCGCGGGAACTATTAGAAGACCACCCGTGTATTGACTATATTGTACAAGGGGAAGCTGAGGAGGCTTTCACTTCGTTTGTGAAAGCAATTCGTACAGGTCACTCTCCTGTTGATCCTGTCATACCTGGTATCCTAGGTAGAGAACAAGGGAACATTCAAGGGTCTGAAGAGGCTGTAGAGGTGAAGGACCTAAGTACAATACCATTCCCGTACACAGAGGAAGATATGCTTACCTTAGGGAATAAAATTGTCTATTATGAATCTTCTCGTGGTTGTCCCTTTAGTTGCCAGTATTGTTTATCTGGAAATCGCAACACTGTACGATTCTTTCCCCAAGAACGGGTAATCGAAGAGTTAGCTTGGTTCGTAGAGCACAATGTAAAACAGGTGAAGTTTGTGGATCGTACGTTTAACTGTGCGCCTCATCATCATATTCCATTGATGGAGTGGATGCGTGACCATGGGGGACAGACGAACTTTCACCTGGAAATGGAATCCATTTTAATGACTGAAAAAGAAGTAGATATTCTAAGTTCTACTCGTCATGGTCAAATACAGATTGAGGTAGGCGTTCAGAGTACGCATGATAAGACCTTAGAGGCGATCCATCGGCGCAATGATTGGGGTCGTATTCAATCTGTGATACCACCAATCATCAAGGCTGGGCGCACCCATGTGCATATGGACTTAATTGTAGGTTTGCCATATGAAAGTAAATCTATTTTCGAGAAGTCCTTTAATGATTTATTCAGTTTGCAACCTCATGCGTTGCAGATTGGGTTTTTAAAGTTATTAAAAGGCTCTGGCGTGCGTTCCATGGCAGAGTACGAGTATATTGCCAATCCGAAAGCACCTTATGAAGTATTACAAACCCATGTCTTGCCTTATGATGATGTACGCATGTTAAAACATTTTGAAGATGTGTTTGAACGGTTCTATAATAGTGAACGGTATCGCACAGTTTTTGGGTACATTAGTGAAAGCTTAATCCAAGAAGGATCGGCCTTTGCCTATTTTGAAGAAATGACCAAGCTATGGTTAGAAAAAGGGAATCAAGACCGTAAATTAAATGATGCTGATCAAATAGCATTCCTTTATGAGTTCTTTACCTTGAAAGAGGACCAAGTGGCCTGTGATTTATTGCGCTACGATGTATTGACATCTTTCAATGGGAAAATCCGTGATGAACGATTTGGTTTATCTAAGGATAGAAAGCAAGAAATGCAAGATGCCGAGATATTCTGGCGTGAGGAAGCATTAGTTCGACAATACATTTCTAACTATTCCTTTGTGGAGTGGCGTAAAGTGAGACAAGATTACCACACGATAGAGGTGTGTGGTGCTACATTGCCATACTTAGGGATTTCAAGGGGTTCTTATAGTGCTGTAGAGGTCATCATCGATGTAAAAGGTGAGACGAAACCTTTTATACGTCCTCAACAATGTGTAGATACGAATTTGAATTATCCAGAACATATTGCTAGTTCAACTATCAGGGAGGAGGTGTGATATGAGTGATACCACAAAGCCAAAGCGGTATCGTATGATATCTGCTTTTTACAAAGAGCGATATGGGGAAAAGGCTTATAAAATTCCAGTGGCATTACCGTTGACATGCCCTAATCGCGATGGATCAGCAGGTGTAGGTGGATGTACCTTCTGTGGTGAAATTGGAGCAGGCTATGAAAATCGACCAGCCTCTATGACGGTGAAACAGCAAATTGATGAAACAGTGGTGCATATTGCGAAAAAATATAAAGCCTATAAATATATACCGTATTTTCAGAATTTTAGTAACACCTATTTACCACCAGAGAAGTTTCGCCAGTATGTGGAAGAAGCTTGCTTAGAACATGTGGTAGGCATTGCCATTGCCACACGTCCAGACTGTGTACATGATGCCTATTTAGATATTTTAAAAGATATACAAAACAAATATGGTATTGATATCTATGTAGAATTAGGCTTACAATCGGTGAACTATCATACATTACAAAAGGTAAACCGAGGACATACGATGGCGGAGTTTATCGATGCAGTATTGCGCATCAAGCGTTATGGATTTGAAGTCTGTGCTCATATGATACTGAACCTTCCATGGGACACCATGGACGATGTTATTGAAGGAGCGAAAACTTTATCAGCATTACAAGTAGACCAAGTGAAGCTTCATGCATTATACTTAGTAAAGAATACGAAAATGGCACGTGATTATGAGGCTGGTGAATTTACCTTAATCAGTGCAGAAGAATACGCTCGACGAGTGGTAGAATTTTTACGTTACCTAGATCCTATGATTGTCTTACAACGACTCGTAGGACGTGCGCCAGAGGAAAATACAATCTTCACGAATTGGTCTATGGGCTGGTGGCGCGTACAAGATTTGATTGATCAAATTATGGAAGACGAAGATATTTCTCAAGGCAGCGGCTATGATTATTTACATGGCGCTGCGGTTCAAAAATTTCTGTGAAAGGGAGCATATGGCTAATCAGAGATTTACCATACCTACTTATGACATGGTAGGACCTATCGTGGGACCTCAAGGATCTCATATGAAAGTATTAGAAGAACTAGTAACAGTAGATATATTACATCGAGATACCATTGTGGATATAACAGGTTCAGAGGAATCTGTACAAGTAGCAATGGAAGTGTTAGATGTACTGTTATACTTGTTTAAAAATCATATTAAAATCACCGATCATCATGTGCGAACAGCTACTACGATGATCTTGAAAGGCGAAAAAGAATCACTTTTTCAGTTATATGAAGATACTATCAATGTGACTGTGAAGGGGAATCCTATCATTCCTAAAACAGTGGGTCAAAAACAATATGTAGATAGTATCCGTCGCAATACGATCACCTTTGGTATTGGTCCTGCGGGAACAGGAAAAACCTATTTAGCTGTTGCACTGGCAGCATTTTACTTGAAAAATCGTGAAGTGGATCGTATTATTTTGACAAGACCTGCTGTAGAGGCAGGGGAAAAGCTAGGGTATTTGCCAGGTGATTTACAAGAAAAAGTAGATCCTTATTTACGTCCTCTCTATGATGCTTTACATGATATGTTCGGTGTAGAACGAGTGCAGAAGATGCTCTTACAAGGGACTATCGAGGTAGCACCATTGGCTTATATGCGTGGTCGCACCTTGGAACGTTCCTTTGTGATCCTTGATGAAGGGCAGAATACGACGCCAGAACAGATGAAAATGTTTTTAACTCGCTTAGGGTATCAATCGAAAATGGTGGTTAATGGAGACCCAACGCAAATTGACTTGCCACCGAAGATAACATCTGGTTTGATTGAAGCAGAGCAAGTGTTACAACGCATCAAAGGGATTCGGTGTATTTATTTTTCTGACCAAGATGTGGTGCGTCATGATTTGGTAGGTCGTATTGTGAAAGCCTATGAAGAATATCAACTTTCAGAGAAAGGGAAACAAGAATGATTGTAAGTATTTCCTATGATGAGGGAATCGAACAGAATAGCACTTACGAGGAAGTCATTCAACGGTGCTGTAATGAAGTGGCTCGTGTATATGGATTACACGAGGAAGATGAATATAGTGTGCTCCTCTGTAACAACGGAAAAATTCAGGAATTAAATCGTGAATACCGTGGTAAAGATATGCCTACAGATGTGTTATCGTTTGCCCTCAATGAAGGAGATGAAGCTTCTATCGAGGAAGAAGGACAGTTATTAGGGGATATTGTCATTTCCCTTGAGCGAGCAGCAGAGCAAGCGAAAGAGTATAATCATGATTTTATTCGTGAACTTGCCTATTTAACTGTTCATAGCTGTTTACACATTTTAGGTTATGACCATATGACAGATGAAGATAAACAAGAAATGCGCACAGAAGAAGAGTTTGTACTTGGTAATTTAGGTTATGTACGAGAGGATATGCCATATAATGAATAGTGAAAAAGGATTTAAATCAGGCTTTGTAGCCGTTGTAGGACGACCAAATGTAGGAAAGTCTACCTTAATCAATGCCTTAATTGATGATAAAATTGTTATCGTATCTGATAAAGCGCAAACGACACGAAACCGTATTGTTTGTGTCTATACAGATGAAAAGAAACAAATCGTGTTCATGGATACACCAGGGATTCATAAGCCAAAACATAAATTAGGTGAATTCATGGTAGACCAAGCGGTAGATTCTTTGCGTGAAGTAGAGGCTGTCTTATTTGTAGTGGCAGCTAATGAGAAGCGTGGTCCTGGTGACAACTTTGTCATTGAACAACTTCGTAAGGTGAATGTACCAGTGTTCCTCATTGTGAATAAAATTGATACGATGGAAAAGCAAGACTTGTTAGAGGCTATCGTATCCTATGAAAATAGCTATCCTTTTGAAGCGGTGGTACCGATTTCTGCGAAAGAAAAAGACAATATTGAAGAAGTGGTGAATTTATTAGAAAAACATTTACCGGAAGGTCCAAAATACTTCCCAGATGATATGATTACAGATCAACCGGAACGTTTGATTATCTCTGATATTGTGCGTGAAAAAATCCTGTTACAGACTCATGATGAAATTCCTCATGCCATAGCTGTTGATGTAGATGAAATGAAGACAAGAGAGGATGGCACTACCTATGTACGAGCTACTATCTATGTAGAGCGAGATTCCCAAAAAGGTATCATCATTGGTAAACAAGGAGCCATGTTAAAAACTATTGGCCGCCAAGCTCGTGGTGATGTAGAGCGTTTATTGGCTACAAAAGTATTCCTAGATTTATGGGTAAAAGTGAAAAAAGACTGGCGCAATAAATCTGGTATGTTATCTGAATTGGGATATCGGAATTAATACTTAAGGCCGGTTATTTTATGGCACGCTGTTAATTTTTTAGGTCATAGTGTAGACAATATTACGTATGAAAAATCACATACCTTGAGATAGAGTATGGTATTGTTAAAATAGTGTATATAGAAAGGACTGATTTATATCGATACCCCCGTCACGGGTGGCATGATTCTATTTGCCATCTTTTGTATTTTAATCATTAGTTTGTTTGTTATAAGTAAATTCTCCTTTGCTCGTTTACGAGAAGAACATCTAGAAGATATGGACTCCTTGAGTGATGGAAAAAAAGAAGAATTACGTGAATTATACCAACGACCTGAACGGTTTATGAATACATCCACTTTCTTTATTCTCTTCTTCATAGTCGTTTTAGCAGTCTATGTAGGACGCTATTTAGAAGATGGGACTGATGTGGTATTACATTATTTAGGAGTGTATGATGCCACATATGCCATTATAGTAGAATGGATTGTATTAGCATTATTTGCTGTAGTAGTGCTCATATTTGGTGAAATTATTCCCAAAGGACTGGCATTATCCTTCCCTGAACGCTATGTGGGGACTACAGTGACCATTGTTAGATTAGCTGGAAAAGTTGTAATTCCTTTTGTATATCTTGCGGAACAAATTGGTAATACAGTACTGAAAGCTTTCAAAGCTCCCTATCGTACAGAAATCGATCTAGTGCATACAGAAGAAGAAATCCGTGCCTTGGTAAGCCGTAGTCATCAACAAGGTGAAATTGACCATGTGGAAGGTGAGCTTATCGATAATGTATTCGATTTTGTGGATCGCATTGCGAAAGAAGTTATGATTCCTCGACAAGATGTGGTGTGTGTATATACCCAAGATAGTTTTGAAGAAACCATGCATATTGTATCGTCTACAAGCCACACAAGATATCCATTGTGTTTAGAAGATAAAGATCATATTATCGGCCTTGTGCATATTAAGGATTTAATGGAACGCCGTGAAGAGGCGAGTAAAGATTTACGTTCCATACGTCGTAATATTCTTATCATTCCAGAAGTGATGAAGTTATCTGTTCTATTACAACACATGCGGACACGTCGTATTTATCAAGCTATTGTGGTGGATGAATACGGGGGTATGGTTGGCTTAGTAGGTTTAGAAGATATCCTAGAAGAACTGGTTGGGGATATTCAAGACGAACACGAACGAGATTTACCAGCCATTGTAGAAAATCCAAATGGAACTTATAATTTTGCTGGGAAAGTTCTGGTAGACGAAGTGGAAGATGTGTTAGATATTTCCTTTGGTGATGTGGACGAAGATACTATTGGTGGTGTTATTTTCGGTATGTTAGAGCGAACACCTGCCATTGGTGACGTCATCACTGTAGATGGATATACTTTCACAGTCACAGAAATGCAAGGATATCGAATAGAACGTGTATATGCCGTGCCAGTGCCTGTTGAAGAAAACATAGATGACGAATCAAATTAATAGATACTGTATGTAATACTCATAGGAATTTTAGGTTTGTAGGGTATGTATATGTTGAAGAAAATCAAGAGTATATACAAGGATGATACATGTATTGCTGAATTAGTAGTAATATACTGTTAAGTGTGAGGAATTGTAGATGAAAGCAAATACGTTTACTAGTGAATCCATCGTACTGTGGCGTAAAAAACGAAAATACTATAGTATCTATGCATTCCTCACGAAGTTAGAAGGCATTATACTTTGTTCTGTGCCTCATAAACGTAAAGCTAACTATAAAGAAGGTGCGTATTTGCAACCTTTAAGCCGTTTATATTTGACAGTAGCACCTAACGGAGACATGTACGATATTATCCAGATAGATGGGATTTCTACACGTGATTATGAAAGTTTAGAAGATATTTCCTATGCTACTTTTAGCGGTGAACTGGTAAGTGCTTTATTTGAAAAAGGTAAATTAGACCGCAGTGTATATACGAACATGAGCCGATTTTTACAATCTATACAGGATAAACCCATTCGCTTAGGTTCTATTGTGCTGGGGTGGCATATGTTAAGTCTGGCGGGATTTGTGCCACAAGGGCAACATTGTGAAGACCCTGAGGTAATGGCAATTCTTTGTGATGAAATCTATGAAGCCTGTCAGTATATAGTGAAACAAGAGCTACAACAAGGTATAACAATGCTTTTGAACTATGATTGGATTCCTACAAAGCCTCTACGTCTTACTGCGAATCAATGGGATCAATTAGAAATTCTATTGCGGAAACTTTTGACATATCAACTAGGATATACATTGCATAGTATTGAGTTTTTAGAGACGATGATATAATTAACAAAAACGCGGTCATGTGACCGCGTTTTGTTATTATAAGATACTAAAATAGTTCTATGATAAAATGTAGTTTCTAAAAGTAATGTATAATAAAGTATTAAATATTTAATAAATCGGTATGGGTACCAGTATCTACTAATGTAAGAGTTAAGATATCATCTTCTAACATATAGATTAGTAGCCAATCTGGTTGAATATGACATTCTCTAAACCCTTTGAACTTACCTTTGAGGGCGTGATCATGATATTTTTCTGGAAGTGTATCTCCATTTGCAAGCATGTACACCACTGAATCTAAGAGGGAAAGATTTAGACCTCTTTTTTTCATAAGTTTATAACTTTTCTTGTATGCAGTAGTAAACTTAATTGTAAACATATTATGCCTCTAATGCTTCTTTTAGATCTTCCATGGTAGTATAACCAACTACGTTAGGATTTTTAGATATATGTCGGGCTTCATTCATGGCATCTAGAACTTTAGTGGAATAGTTTGGTACTTCTATTGAAAATGGAATTCCACCTCGTAGTATACATTGGTTTAAAAACATATTTACAGCACTAGACATATCTAAACCGAGTAATCCAAAAAGTTCAGTAGCTTCTTTTTTTACATGTTCGTCGATACGTATTTGTGTAGGAATTGTAGCCATAGTCTTACCTCCTTTTTCTTATTTTACTACATTCAGTTTACAATGTAAATTAAATGTAATTATAAAATAATAAGGGGAATATTAACTTTTGCTCAATTTGCTAATGATATAGGCCGTTGCAATGGTTGCTAATGCTGTTCCTACGATAGTAGATAGGCTAGCCCCTAAGAATGGGTTGCTGTCAAGGAATTGATGGTACATATAAGTACCAGATGCCCAGCAAATAATGTATAGGGTAGGACCATGGTCAAGGTGTGGACAATGACGTAATAAGAAATAGTGTGTTAATAAAATAGCAATCATTGGGGCAAATACGGATCCAATCATATATAAGAATGGAATGATATTATCCATTGGATAGATGGATGCACCAATAGTACCGATGATGGTAACGATGATACCGATAGTACGACCAGAGTATTTAGTTTGCAGACTTTCAGAGGAAATACCAGCAGATAGGGCATCCATGAAAGTAGTTGTGACAGTAGAGAATACGATGATAATTAACCCACCAAATCCTAAACCAGCATGAAGAAGAACCTTTGCAATGTTGCTCTCATTTGTATAGAGTGCAGCTGCTAGGCCTAACACATACATAACGGAACTTGTGATGCCATATACAATGGCACTAGCCGCAGTACCCGCCACAGGGTTCTTGGACAAGCGAGTATAATCGCTGATCAATGGAAGCCAAGACAATGGCATAGCAATGGACAATTCTAAGGCTGCTGTGAAAGTCATTTCATCAGTGATGATTCCTTGGCTGTGAATGGAACTTTCTTGTAACAAGCTAATTAACAAATAGATGCAGAGGATACCTAAGCCGTAGCCCATGATACTGTTGATATAGCCCATGTTACGGATACCAATGAAGAGCCATACAATGATGAGAGCACCGATAATGATAGTCCATGCAGTGAATGGTAGATTCCATAATTCTACGGCACCAAGAGCACCGTCATAAATCATAATACCGGTCCAACCAATCAGTTGTAGAACGTTTAAAATGGAAAATAATTTCATGCCCCCATTGCCAAAGACAGTGGATACAGTTTGCATAGAACTCATGTGTTCACGAGCGCCGATGAGTCCTGCACCAAATAATAACAAACAGCCGATGACGTGACCTATGATGATGGCTAATAGGCCGTCGGAAAATCCTAGGGGCGCAAAATAGGTGCCCGTCATAATTTCCGCAATGGAAAGAGCGGCGCCGAACCAAATGAGGGACAACCGCGATGATGAAAGTTTTGAATCACTCATGAATACTCCTAACTATGCCAGTGGGAACAAAAAAGACTAATCTGAAACGATTAGCCTGTAGATGATAGATATTCTTAATATACCTAGTATTGTAAACAGGAACCATATGGTAATGTGTCCTTATGTGTTTGTATAGGTACTACAAAAATATACTAATATATCCCTACGTTGGCATTATCCAAATCAGGTTATGGGTTAGTAGCACATAGCCACTTCTCAGCCCACTTTAGTGAGCACCCCTTACAGATGTATTATACGAATTGAATGATACTACGTCAATAGCAATATATAGGTAAATGTAATGTATTATATGAAATACATAAGATATTTAAATATCTATATTGAGAGAAAATCTCTTCTAGTGAAAGTAGTTTAGCTGTAATTTATTGTATTGCATTGGTTACTATTTCATGTTATAACTAAATTAATATAAGAACCACTAGGGGTGCTTATGCTGAGATTGATGAGTATCAAAACCCTAGACCTGAACCAGATAATGCTGGCGGAGGAAAGTGGATGGCATCGAATACTAGATATTGTATAAGAACCGTCCCTAGGATTGGTTCTTTTTTGTTACTAGTAAAGGAGATACCTATGAAATTACATAAAGCGTTAACAATTGCAGGAACAGATCCAACAGGCGGTGCAGGGGTGATGGCGGACTTAAAAAGCTTTCAAAGTCGTCATGTCTATGGGATGGCTGTTATTACATCCGTAGTGGCACAAAACACAAGAGGTGTAACGCAAATTGCCCATATGGATGTATCCATGATTGAAGCACAGTTACAATCGGTGTATACAGACATTGTACCGGAAGCAGTGAAAACTGGCATGTTAGCCACAGCAGAGATGATGGAACTCATCGGGACATATATAGATCCTAAGGTACCCTATGTGTTAGACCCTGTGATGATTGCCACCAGTGGGGATCGATTGATTTCCGATGAGGCGGTGAAAGCCTTACAAAGCAAATTGATTCCGAAAGCGACCTTGATTACACCGAACCGTAGTGAAGCCGAAGTACTAGCAGATATGAAAATTGATACGGTAGAAGCTTTACATACAGCAGGGATTCGTATTTTACAAGAATTAGGCCCTCAAGCAGTTATCATCAAAGGTGGTCACATAGGAGATGAGGCCACAGATTACTTGTTTACAAAAGATACCATGTCCATGCATCGTTCTTGGACAAGCCCTAAATATGACACAGTACATACTCACGGTACAGGCTGCACATTCTCGGCGGTAATCACAGCAGAATTAGCAAAAGGTAAATCCTTAGAAGAAGCCATCACCATTGGTAAAGAATATATCCGGTTAGCTATCTTACATAATCCAGGGTTGGGTACAGGCAATGGACCAGTGAACCATATGGCTTATGGGGATGAGTATTCAGAATAATCTGCCCAGTTATATAGGTATGATGCAAGTCATATCGAATAGTTTTGATGTCGTGGTATACTATAGGTAATCTTTTATCGTTGTTATATAAGAAATGAGGATTATTTTGAAACGCTATGATATAGATACAGTGCGCTCCATGATGGGGTTGTACTTCATTTGTGGAACACTGAATACGAAGGATATTCACAAGAACCTTACAGAAGCTTGTAAAGGCGGTATTACTTGCTTTCAACTTCGTGAAAAAGGAGAAGGAGCTCTTGTAGGGGAGGAAAAAGAACAGTTGGCACGAGAGTTACAACACATTTGTAAGGAATATGGTGTGCCTTTCATCATTAATGATGATGTAGAATTAGCTGAAAAGATAGGCGCTGATGGCGTCCATCTGGGACAAGACGATATGGACCTTGACGAAGTACGCAAACGATTGCCTCACGCCCTTGTGGGGACGTCTATTAACTCTGTAGAAGAGTTAGAGAACACAAAGTTGGACTATGTGGATTATATCGGCGTAGGTCCTATGTATGCGACAAGTACAAAGAAAGATGCCAAAACTGTGCGAGGGCCCGAATTAATTTTAGCTTTACGTGCTCATAATCCAACTATTCCTATGGTGGCTATTGGTGGTATCAATCGAGATAATTTTGATGATGTGTTAGCGGAACCAGTGGACGGTATTGCGGTAATCTCAGCTATTACGGAAATGGAAGATATCGAATATGAAACGGCCATGTGGATAGAGAACATGGAATGGTGTAAGATGTTCTTGGAAAAATAATATACAGAACATATTGCTAGACTATTGTGGAATAGGGGGATAGTAAAAGTAATTAAGAACTTACATCAGTAATTCAGCGGATACACCTTGACACTAATCCCTTTTATCCATACAATAGTATATATACATAAGTGATGAAGCAGAGTAGTATACTCCCGTTAGCGAGTGAGGACGGTGAAAGCTCACAATTGAGTAGAAGGCGCTGTGGAGCATGGGCAGGAACGTTGTACCATACTAGGTATGGACAATTAGTAAAGGCTATTTTTTAAAAGAGGGCATTAGCCAATTAGGGTGGAACCGCGGGTATATCTCGTCCCTGTAGCGATTTTCGTTGCAGGGACTTTTTTTATTCCCTGTAAAACATAAGGAGGAATGGAAATGACATTTCAAGAGATGATTTTTACACTCCAAAACTTCTGGGGTGAACAAGGTTGCATTTTGCAACAACCATATGACATTGAAAAAGGGGCGGGTACTATGAACCCTGCTACGTTCTTACATGCATTGGGACCAGAACCATGGTCTGTATGTTATGTAGAACCATCCCGTCGTCCTGCGGATGGCCGCTATGGTGACAATCCGAACCGTTTATTTCAACATCATCAATTCCAAGTGATTATTAAACCTTCTCCAGACAATATTCAAGAATTATACTTGCAAAGTTTGGCTGCTCTTGGCATTCATGCAGAAGATCACGATATCCGTTTCGTAGAGGATAACTGGGAGTCTCCAACATTGGGCGCTTGGGGCCTTGGTTGGGAAGTCTGGTTAGACGGCATGGAAGTAACGCAGTTTACCTATTTCCAACAAGTAGGATCTATCGATGTAAAACCAGTGTCCGTAGAAATTACATACGGCTTAGAACGTTTGGCTATGTACATTCAAGGCGTAGAAAATGTGTATGACTTACAATGGAACGAACAATATACATATGGTGATGTATGGCATGCTAACGAAGTAGAGCAATCTACGTACAGCTTTGAATTAGCAGATACAGATATGTTATTCAAATTGTTCGATATGTACGAAGCAGAGGCGACACGTGTATGTCAATTAGGTTTTGTATTGCCGGCTTACGATTATGTGTTGAAATGTTCTCACACATTCAACTTGCTAGATGCACGTGGTGCCATTTCTATTTCTGAAAGAACAGCTTTCATCGGTCGTGTTCGTAACATGGCTCGTATTTGTGCACAAAACTATTTGGCGAAACGAGAAGAACTTGGTTTCCCATTGTTGAAAGGAGATAAATAAGATGGCTAAGGATTTACTCTTTGAAATTGGGGCAGAAGAAATTCCTGCAGGATTTTTGCCAAATATTATTAAACAATTAGGTGAATTAGCAATAGCTGCATTGGCAGAGCGTCACATTCCACATGGGGCTGTGAAAGTGTATGCCACACCTCGCCGTGTTGCATTACTCATCAATGACGTAGCAGAACGTGGTGAAGATGTTCACGAAACTCATAAAGGTCCATCTGTATCCATTGCCTATGATGCTGATGGAAATGCTACAAAAGCAGCTATCGGTTTTGCTCGTGGTAAAGGATTAGATGTATCTGAATTGAAAGTAGTAGATGGATATATCTTTGCTGATACAACGACAGCTGGTTTAGATACAAAAGAAGTTTTATCTGACGTATTACCATCCTTGATTACAGGATTAAGTTTCCCTAAATCTATGCATTGGGGCGATTTAGAAGAGCGTTTTGTACGCCCAGTACGTTGGTTGGTGGCATTGTACGGTCAAGACGTGGTACCAGTGACATTTGCCAATGTAACAAGCACGAACGTGAGCCGTGGACATCGTTTCCTTGGTGAATCTGAATTGACTATAGCTGAACCAAAAGACTATGTAGATACGTTAACTAAGAACTTCATTATGATCGACCAAGACGTACGTCGTGAAACAATTCGTAAACAATTAACAGAACTAGCAGCTACGAAAGGTGCTACAGTGGTGTGGGACGAAGACTTATTAGAAGAAGTTACTTACCTAGTAGAATATCCAACGGCTCTTTGTGGTACCTTTGATGAAAGCTATTTAGCGTTGCCATCTGATTGCATCATCACACCAATGAAAGACCATCAACGTTACTTCCCAATGGTGGATGGCAAAGGAAAATTGCTTCCTATGTTCTTGACAGTTCGCAATGGGGATAGCAAATCCTTAGAAGTTGTGGCAGCTGGTAATGAACGTGTGCTTCGTGCTCGTTTAGATGATGCGAAATTCTTCTTTAATGAAGACCGTAAAACCCCATTAGCAGGTCGTTATGAAGCATTGACAAAAATTGTCTTCCAAGAAGGTTTGGGCAATTTGAAAGATAAAACAGAACGTCTACTTACATTAGGTGCTGCGTTAGCGAAGGAAGTAGGATTTGCAGATACAGCTACCTTAGAACGAGCTACTCATCTTGCTAAAACTGACTTAACGACAGGTATGGTGAGTGAATTTACTGAATTACAGGGCATTATGGGTAAAGAATATGCTTTACTAGATGGCGAAACACCAGCTGTAGGGGAAGCAATTTTTGAACAATATTTGCCTCGTTTTGCAGGGGATATCTTACCAACTACCGATGCAGGACGTATTTTGAGTATCGTTGATAAAGTAGATACCATTGTAGCTACGTTCAGCCGTGGTTTAATCCCTACAGGTTCCCAGGATCCATATGCGTTGCGCCGTCAAACTATCGGTATCATCAACATCTTGATGGATAGCAAATGGTCTTTATCCATGCGTCTAATTTGGCTGAAAGCGATGGAATTATTAGGCGTGGCTAGTGAAAAACAAGAAGAATTACTAGGTCAATTAGAAAACTTCTTCATCCTTCGTCTGAAAAATATCTTGCTAGAACAAGGCATGCCATACCAAGTAGTGGATATTGTATTGAGCCAAGAGACTGTCACAGTTGCTTTAGCAGAAGGTTTGGGACAAGCCTTAACAGCAAACCGTATTGATGAAAACGAACCATTAATGCAGGCTTACACACGTATTTTTAATATGGTGAAAGATGTGACTTTCACAGGCGTTGACGAATCCTTGTTAAAAGAAGATTCTGAACAAGCCTTGTACAAAGCGGCATTGCCGGTATATACAACAAATCGTAATGCCTTAGAAGCTGGGGACTATGTGAAAGCTGTAAGCTTGGCAGAATCTTTGGTGCCATATATTGAAACATTCTTTGAACATGTTATGGTTATGGATAAAGACGAAGCAGTGAAGCAAAATCGTCTTCAATTATTGCGTATGACTTATGAAGTAAGTAACTTGGGTAAATTGAAGTAGGGTCATATGATTGTTACAGTACTAACATTTTTTGCCAATCTGTTCATCATTGGCAGTATTGTGTATATGTACCAGGTTATCTTTGGGCCTATTGATCATCCGTTTTTGATGAAAGCAATGGACCTCTTTCATGTGCGTATTAACCTGGAAAATATTAGCTACGCCGTAGCAGGTACCTCTGTGTTACTTGTGGCGGCACTAGTGCAAATTCCTTGGTTTCATCGCATTACCATGTGGCTCTATGGGGGACGTCGACCAATAGGGCAAGAGGTAGAGATTCTACAGATGATTCAGAAGGATATACAAAACCATACGGGCATCGATATGTCGCAATTCGATTGGTTTATCAAAAATGATGATTCCATCAATGCTTTTGCGATGGGACATAATCGAATTTGTCTCAATACGGGGGCCATCATAAACTTGCCTTATGACGAATTACTAGGTATAGTGGCTCACGAAATGGGGCATATTCATCATAAAGATGGAGCCTATGGATTCTCTTGCTTCTATATGAACTATTTGGGACAAATGTGCATTCGTGTGTATGAACTCTTCGCTCGTGTCATATTATGGATTCAATATTTACGACTGCCAGTAATTACATTCATTGTGCAGATTTTTTATCTTCTCGTAGTTTTACAAATTCTATTTATGCAGTGGGTCATTAAGGCGCCTTTGGTCATTATTGACTTATTCACAGGTAGACGAGCGGAGTACCGAGCTGATAAATATGCTTATGAAATCGGCTTAGGTGCTGAACTCCATAATGCATTGATTACCTTACGCAATTATACAGTTGAAACCGGTGAAAGTGGGCTCATGAGCAAATTCTATAGCACACATCCAGCTACAGAAAAACGTATTGAACGATTGCGACAGTATGTAGAGGGGAAGTAAGCTCTCATGTATTGGTGCTGAAAATATGATGAATTTATCGTATCTATATAATTAAATACTAGTATAAAAACACCTAGATCCATGAAAAGATTCGGAGCTAGGTGTTTTTGTATATATTTAGGATGATAATATGGATTGGTTAATTATAGAACTAATATTTCTATAGATTCTAATTATAGAAGTTATACGGAAATGTAGTATAATAGTAGGTAAATTAAAACAGTTTAACTCTTTTGAGTCCTAGGTTGGGGGATTAAACATGAGTACAATTAAAAGTAAAATTGAAATGACAGAAGAAGATATAAAGCTACAGTTTATTACACCTGCTATACTTGCTAAGTGGGACCGGAAAAAAATAACTATGGAAACAAGAATTACTGACGGAATGATTAATATTCGTGGTAATAAAGTGTCTAGAGCAGAGGGTAAAAAAGCTGATTATATTCTCTATTTAAACCCGCAAAAACCGATTGCTATCGTTGAGGCAAAGTCTAATAAATATAGTATTTCACATGGACTTCAACAGGCTATGGACTATGCTAAGATGCTAGATGTACCATTTGCATATAGTTCAAATGGTGATGGATTCTATGAACATGATTATCTAACAGGGACGGAAAGAGAATTGTCCTTAGATGAATTTCCAACGGAAGAAGAATTAGTAGCAAGATTAATGGAAGAATCTAATAATGGGCACGGATTAGATCCAGCAGTGAAAAAAATAATAGATCAGCCGTACTACTCAAGCCAAAATACATATCCACCTAGATATTATCAACGCGTTGCTGTGAATAGAGCGGTTGAGGAAATTGCACAGGGGAAAGATAGACTTCTTCTTGTTATGGCTACTGGAACGGGGAAAACATACACTGCATTTCAAATTGTCTATCGATTGTTGCAAAGTGGGATGAAACGAAAAGTACTGTATCTAGCAGATAGAAATATTCTGGTGAATCAATCGATTCATCAAGACTTTGCACCGTTAGAAAAGGTTATCCATAAGGTGAATGTTGCAAAGGATGACCCTAGTACAATTACGTCATATCAAGTTTATTTTTCCTTGTACCAACAGTTAGTCGGTGATGATGATGAAGAACATTTTTCTGAATTATTCCGACCAGATTTTTTTGATCTTATCATAGTAGATGAATGTCATAGAGGGTCTGCAAAAGATGAATCTAAATGGCGAAGAATATTAGAGTATTTTTCCTTGGCTACGCAAATCGGTATGACGGCTACACCAAAAGAAACTAAGTACATTTCTAATTGCAACTATTTTGGGGAGCCTATTTATACATACTCATTAAGAGATGGTATAGAGGATGGCTTTTTGGCACCTTTCAAAGTGATTACTATTACAACAGATATTGGCAATGGATGGAGACCGTTTAAAGGCCAACGGGATAAGTACGGTAATATAATTGAGGATAGAATTTATAATAATCTAGACTATGATTACAATATTATCCTTGAGGATAGGACAAACCAAGTTGCAGCTGAAATTACTAACTATTTAAAATCTACAGATAGAATGGCGAAAACGATAGTATTCTGCCCTACGGAAGAAGCGGCTGAAAGAATGCGCATAGCCCTGGTGAATCATAATGCAGACATGGTAAAAGAAAATCCAGATTATTGCGTGCGGATTACGGGAAGTGATGTCTATGGTAAAACGAAGCTGGATCATTTTATTTCAGTAGCCTCTCAATATCCCGTCATTGCCACGACATCTAAATTGCTTTCCACGGGTGCCGATTGTAAGATGACAAAACTAATCGTTCTAGATGAAATGATTGGTTCCATGACGGAGTTTAAGCAAATTATTGGACGTGGAACTAGACTACGTGTAGAAGATGGCAAAACGCATTTTGTGGTGATGGACTTTAGAAATATTACAAGTATGTTTACGGACCCTGAATGGGATGGACCAGTAGAACCGGATGATGATTACAAGCCGAAGGGTGATGGTGAAGGAAATAAACCACCTAAAAAGAAGGATCCTACAGATCCAATAGACCCTAAAATTAAGCCCATAGTAGATAAAAATGGATGCCGAGTTGAAATCATACATAAAAAAGTGTCTATCTATGATCCTAGCGGCAAGCTTTTAATTACTGAAAGTATTGTTGATTATACAAAACACAATATTTTAAATGAATATGCAACATTAGATCTGTTTATAGAGGAATGGCGTAAAGACCCTACTAAAGATACGCTTAAAAACCTGTTATTGGAGCATGGTATCGATTTAGAGGCAATTAAAAAGGAACAGCAAATGGAAGACGTAGATGACTTTGATTTTATTTGCCATATAGCCTTTGACCGTAAACCGCTGACACGAAAAGAACGTGCAGAAAATGTGATGAAGCAAGACTTTTTTGCTAAGTATAGTGGTCCAGCTAGAGAAGTGTTGGAATTACTGTTAGAAAAATATAAAAATAAAGGAATTACTGAAGTTGTAAATTTAGAAGTTTTGCGTCTTGATCCACTTATGAAGTTAGGGAAACCAAATAAAATAGTTAGATATTTTGGTGGAAAAGAGGGTTATATTAATGCAATCACTGACTTGCAAAATGCAATTTATAATTATGGAGCTATATAAAAATGAGTAATTTATCGGCTTCTTTGAAGCGATTGGACAATATTATGCGTAATGATGCAGGTGTGAGCGGTTATGGACAGCGCCTTGAACAACTTATATGGATAATATTTTTAAAAGTATATGATGCGAAGGAATCTGATTGGGAAATGAATGAGGATAATTATGTATCAATCATTCCAGAACAATGTAGGTGGTTGAGTTGGGCCCATGATGATAAATCTGGTAGAGCATTAACAGGAGATGCATTACTAAATTTCGTCAATAATACTTTGTTTCCTACATTAAAAACCTTACCAGTCGATGTTAATACACCAATAAAAAAATCTATTGTACAGACAACATTTGCAGATGCAAATAACTTTATGAAAGATGGTGTATTACTTAGACAAGTTATTAATATTATTGATGATATTGATTTTGGTGATTATCATGAAAGTCACGCGTTTGGAGAAATTTATGAAACAATTCTGAAAGAGCTACAAAGTGCAAGAGATAATGGAGAATATTATACCCCTCGGGCTGTAACAGACTTTATGGCAATGATGATTAATCCCAAAATTGGTGAAATGATGGCGGACTTAGCTTGTGGTACGGGTGGGTTCCTTATAAGCTGGCTAAATGAGCTACATAAAAAGGTAGAAACAGTAGCAGATGAAAAATTGTTTTCATCATCTGTGTATGGTATCGAAAAAAAACAGTTTCCATATATGCTCGCAATTACAAATTTGTTACTTCATGATATAGATATTCCACGAATATTCCATGATAACACTTTATTGAAAGACGTCTTGGATTATACTGATAAAGATAAATTTGATGTTATATTGATGAATCCACCTTACGGGGGAAAAGAAAAAAATGATGTAAAAAGTCATTTTCCAGTAGATTTAGCTAGCTCTGAGACGGCAGATTTGTTTATGTCTGTCATTATGTATCGCTTAAAGTCTCAAGGTAGAGCAGCAGTTATATTGCCTGATGGCTTCTTGTTTGGTACTGATAATGCAAAAGTTAATATAAAGAAAAAGTTGCTCAACGAGTTTAATCTTCATACGATTATTCGATTGCCATCCAGCGTTTTTAGTCCTTATACATCGATTACTACAAATATTCTTTTCTTTGATAATACAGGGAAAACTGAAGAAACTTGGGTGTATAGATTAGATATGCCTGAAGGATATAAACACTTTTCTAAGACCAAACCCATGAAATTGGAGCATTTTAAACCAGTTATGGAGTGGTGGGATAATCGGACTGAAATTGAAGAAGATGGGTTTGACAAAGCTAAGAAATACAGAAAAGAAGATTTAGAAGGTAAATATAATTACAATATAGATTTGTGTGGATATCCGCATGAAGAAGAAGTAATACTTGCGCCTCACGATTTAATTCAAAGGTATCAAGAAGAACGTGCCAGCTTGAATGCAGAAATTGATAGAGCGTTAGAAGAAATAACATCTCTATTAGGGAGGGAGTTAGAATGATACCCCAACAATTAAGAGATAGTATACTTCAGCTAGCTATTGAAGGAAAATTAGTTGAACAAAGACCTGAAGAAGGTACAGGTGAAGAACTCTATCAATTGATTCAAGAAGAAAAACTACATTTTAGCAAGCAACAAAAGTTTAAGAGTAAAGAAGTTATAAATACAATTATAGAAGATGAATGGTTATCGGAAATTCCTAGTAGCTGGAAGTGGGTTAGATTAGGAGATGTTTTTGATGTAGTTATGGGACAGTCAGTATCTAAAGATAGTGTTTCCAGAACTAATCAAGGTATTGAGTTTCACCAAGGAAAAATTAATTTTGGGAATAAAGTTTTAAAAAAATCATCGATGGCTACAAATAAGCCATTAAAAATTGCATCAGAAGGTGCTGTACTTCTTTGTGTTCGAGCTCCTGTAGGAAAAGTGAATATTACAGATAGGTGTATATGTATTGGCCGTGGATTAAGTGCAATTTTGCCATATGGGTTTATTTCATCAGAGTTTTTATACTTTTGGCTTATGGCACATGAAAATATCTTTATTAAAAAATCTACAGGGACCACATTTAAAGCAATTACTAAAGAAATAGTGAAGAACTTGCTTATCCCTTTACCGCCACTAAGAGAGCAAAAAAGGATACTAGAAAAAATCGAAGCTATTTTCCCTATAATTGATAGATATGAAAATGCTTGGCAAAAGCTTAATGAATTAAATAAAAAGTTCCCAGTGGCACTACAAAAGTCAATCTTACAAGAAGCGATACAAGGTAAACTTTGTAAACAAAGAGATAAAGAAGGATCTGCTAAGTCTCTTATTGAAAAGATTTTACTAGAAAAAGAGAGTTTAATAGAAGCTGGTCAAATAAAAAAACAAAAGGATTTACCACCGATTCAAGAAGATGAGACTCCATTTGATATTCCAGATAATTGGTGTTGGGAGCGATTAGGTAATATTTCTACATATAATCAAAGTAAACCTAAGGTTAAAGCTATTGATTTAAAACAATCAACTTGGGTATTAGATTTAGAGGATATTGAAAAGAATACAGGCAATATTCTTGAGCGTATTAATGCGAAGGAGAAAAAAGTATCAGGGGATAAGGTTGTATTCTATAAAGGTCAATTGTTATATAGTAAGCTTCGACCGTATTTAAAAAAAATTTTGATTGCTCCTGATGATGGTGTATGCACTCCAGAGTTAGTTCCCTTTAATGTTTTTGGAGAATGTAATACAAAGTATATTCTTTCTGTGCTAAAGTCTCCATATGTTGATCTTTTAGTTAATTCAGTTACATATGGGGTGAAAATGCCTAGAGTTGGTGTAGAAACCATGCTTAATTTGCTTATACCTATTCCTCCTTTAAGAGAACAGGACCGATTAGTAAAAACAATTGAAAGTAGTACACCATTAATTGAAAAGTTGAAGAGGTTAATATAATTTAAAAGCAGATAAAATTTATTGTCTATCTGCTTTCTTGTAACGCTTTTATTATTTGATTTGACTTGATTGAGTATAATTAAATAGTGATTGACACATACTGATACTTTTTTGATATATTGTGGAGGGGATATATGCGTAGTTTAGAAGAGTTATATTTAAACTGCAGAAATAAGTCATCTCAAGACCATATTGAAGAGGCGATAAATTGTTATAAAACAGGGGCATATAGATCTTGTATTATTGCTACATGGATTGCATTAGTTTATGACTTTATTGAAAAAATTAATGAACTGGCTTTAACTGGAGATAAAGAAGCAATAAATATAAAGACTGGTATTGAACGTAATCGTACCAATAATAATATTCAGAACTTTTTGAGGTTCGAAAAGAATACTCTACAAACAATGCGGCAAAAATTTGAATTGTTAGGTCCAATTGAATATAGAATGCTAGAAAGGCTTAACGAAGATAGAAATTTATGTGCACATCCATCAATGATTGGAGAGGGTATACCATTTGAGGCTACAGCTGAACTAGCACGATATCATCTTACTAACGTGATTGATTTTGTTTTATCTAAACCTCCAGTACAAGGTAAAGCTGCATTAGATAATATATTTAAAAAGTTAGAGTCTGATTATTTTCCTATAGATCGAAATGAAATAAAAACAGTTCTTCTTGAGGGTCCTTTAGCTAGAGCTAAAGAAAGTTTAAATAGGCAATTTTTTAAAAGAGTATTTAATGAGTATATTTCAAGCGAAGGATCCAGTCTTACTTGTGAAAAATATCAAAATACACTAGTTGTATTTTGGGAGCTTAACAAGGACATAGTAGAGATTGAGTTCTCAAATTATACTCAAAATATATTTGATGATAATAAAAAAGACACTTTTTTTAATATATGTAACTTGTTAGCAAATATACCTACTCTATATGCTGGCTTAAGTGAATTAAACAAAAGTAAAATTAAAAACTATATTTTACAAGATTCGCCAATATATGTATTGTCATTATTAACTAGTGTCAATGAATTGTCAGATGTAATAAAACAAAGAATTAATGATTTTGATGATGATCAATTATTTGAATTTATTCAAAAATATCCCAATACAACCCCTATCTTACAGAATCTCAACTATAGCATTGATAAACTAGTAGAACTCTTTAAGGATTCAGGAAGTTATAGACAATCAGAAGAACGATTAAAAAAAATTTTATATTTTATCCCAAGATTAACTCAAAAGCATCTGAACGAAATTATAGAGGCATCTGTGAAAAACGATCAAATTAGTGGTGCATTTCGTTTAGGAGAACTATATAAGCAACTTTTTGGGGAACTAGATAAAACCATGATTGAAAAAATTACATATGATAAATTAATTAATTTTTATTTTTATGAAGATATTATAAAAATCATAGAAAGTAAAAATTCGATAGAGTAATAAGATATTTATTCAATTTTACTATGGGATTAACTATTAAAAGTATGAATTGAATATGTTTAATTTCTACTTGCAATTTAATAGGATTATCTACCTTTAATATTCTTAAATTTCCCTCTTGCATAAAAACTTTCTTTTATGATAGAATAATACTGTTAATTTGAGATGGTCCTCTGCTTATAAGGTGTAAGTAACGAACGTCTGCAAAATAGGAGGAAAAAATCGTGAATATTATTGATGTATTAGAAAAAGAACAGCTTCGCTCTGACATTCCTGAGTTCCGCGCTGGTGATACTGTAAAAGTACACGTAAAAGTTGTGGAAGGTAGCCGTGAACGTATTCAGGTTTTCGAAGGTTTGGTAATCAACCGTCAAGGTGGTTCCGTTCGTGAAACTTTCACAGTTCGTCGTATCGCTTCTGGCGTTGGTGTTGAACGTGTATTCCCACTTCACAGCCCACGTCTAGCAAAAATCGAAGTAACTCGTCGCGGTATCGTTCGTCGTGCTAAATTGTACTACTTACGTAACCTTACTGGTAAAGCTGCTCGTATTCGCGAAAAACGCTAATTTAAAAGGGTTAGCCATGAGACGTAAGTCTATGGCTAGCCTTTTTTTATTTCCTTTAGAAACTGCTAAATAGTAGGGCATATTAGTTATGAAATCATAGATAGGAGTTTGCTACTTGATAGTCGATTTTATATACTTTCATAAAATGTATATAGTTTGATAGTAGTATGTCATAAAAGATATTAGATTAGCAGAAAAAATAACAGTAAAATGAGCATATGATATAGATAATAGACGAGTAGGTGAAATATGAGTCAAGAAATTTTTCCAGTCGTACAGTGGTTCCCAGGCCATATGGCAAAAGCCACACGCATGATTACGGAACATAAAAAGAAAGTTGATGTGGTTATCGAATTACTAGATGCACGTATTCCTCGCAGTAGTGCGAATCCAGTTATTCGCGAGTTGATAGGTGATAAGCCACATGTAGTGATTTTAAATAAATGCGATTTAGCAAATCCAAAAGCTACAAAAGAATGGATTGAATTTTTCAAAAACGAAGGTATTCATGCTATTGCTATTGATTCTAAAAATGGCAAAGGAAATAAGCAACTCGTGAAAACCGTAGAATCCTTAGCACAGCCCATCATCGATAGATGGCTAAAAAAAGGAATCAAAGGTCGTACAGTACGTACTATGATTCTAGGGATACCCAATGTAGGTAAATCTACATTAATTAATAAATTGGCTGGTTCTGCTGCGACAAGAACTGCCAATAAACCGGGTCATACTCGGGGTCAACAATGGGTAAAAGTAGGTAAAAATCTTGAACTATTAGATACACCAGGTGTATTATGGCCTAAGTTTGAAGACCAACGAGCAGCAGCTCGGTTAGCGATGACAGGAGCTATTTCCGACGATGTGTATGATTTAGATTCTGTTATCAAGCAGTTGTTGGCATATTTAGAAGAGCATGAACCGACATTATTGCATGAGCGTTATAAATTGACGGAAGAAGAGCGTACATCCGTAGATACCATGTTAGAGGCTATTGGTCGTCGTCGTGGTTGTTTGGTAAGCGGTGGCGTCGTAGATTATGACAAGGTGCGCCGTGTGATTTTGACGGATTACAGAAATAATAAATTGGGATACATTACCTTTGATGGCGTCGATGAGGAGCCGTACTATGTTGACGAAGAGTGAGTTTGAGGAACTTAAAGTTAAAGATATTAAAAATCTACTGCAAGGTGAATGCCCTTTTGATTATGTACAATGGGCATTAGAAGATTCTCGTGAATCCGTGAAACACGCAGCTGGTGTGTATTTACGAAAGCAGAAAAAAGTCTTAGAGGAGCAACAGCGTTTAGAAGCTATGTACGCTTATGAAGAAAGCTTTTACGAGGAAGGCAAATACCTAATCGCTGGTGTAGATGAAGTAGGTAGAGGTCCTATTGCAGGTCCTGTGACAGTAGCAGCTGTTATCTTACCACCTCATTGCAAGCTAGTAGGGTTGAACGATTCCAAAAAACTAACGCCAGAAAAACGAGATACCTTATTTGATCAAATCATGGAGGTAGCAGTAGCGGTACACTGTGTGTCCTATGAGGCAGAAGTCATTGATACACTCAATATTTATGAGGCTACACGACAAGCTATGTATGAGGCGATTCGTAATTTGCCAGTACAGGCAGAGGCTGTATTATCGGATGCGATGAAATTACCAGATTTAGAGGTACCTGTAGAATCTTTGATTAAAGGAGACTCTAAAAGTGCATCTATTGCGGCTGCTTCCATTGTAGCAAAAGTAACACGGGACCGCTTCATGGAAGCTATGGATGAAGAGTATCCAGGATTTGGGTTTGCGATCCATAAAGGATATTATACAGATGTACATAAGCAGGCGATAAAAGACCTTGGCATTACGCCATTACATCGTCATAGTTTTGAACCTATCAAATCGATTGTGGCAGGTAAGCCTGTAGAAGAAATCTAAGTATTAGTATATCGTTTAGGTTATACATGCTTAGGATACCTATAAAGATATCTCTGCCCATAGCGATTCCATTGTTTGAAAATGATTATAATATTATATTACTTATAAAAGCATTCTTATAGATTGTTCTATGGGAATGCTTTTTTGCATATCGATAATTGTATATGGATTATAACACTCTTGGTATAGCACACTCCTAACAGTGTGGGTTGTACGGTTTACATTCTTTCATAATGAAAGTAATGTAGAACTAAGGAGGTGCCTATGAACCATATTGAATTAGGAAGATACGGTGAAGACCTAGCTACCAACTATTTGAAAAGCCAAGACTATGATGTATTGGAACGAAATATACGCTATCGATTTGGTGAAGTAGATATTATCGCTAAAAAAGAAAATATGCTCATTGTAGTAGAGGTGAAAACAAGACGGACCCAAACCTATGGAATGCCCTGTGAGGCGGTGCATTGGAAAAAGAAACAACACATACGTCATGTCATATCTATGTTTTTGACAACCCGTGATATAGAGTATGAATCTATACGATTTGATGTCATAGAAGTATATGTGCCTCAAGTGGGAGATTCTAAATTACGGCATATGAAAGCGTGTCATTTATAAGATAGGAGGAGTATCATGTATGCAAAAACCTATGGAGTATGTGTGAGTGGTATTGATGGATATGTGGTGACCGTAGAAGTAGATATTAGCCCAGGTCTACCAAGCTTTGACATTGTTGGATTACCAGCGACCTCTGTGAAAGAGGCAAAGGAGAGAGTGCGATCGGCTATCAAGAATGGGGGCTTTGAGTTTCCTATGAAGAGAATTGTGGTGAATCTAGCACCTGCCCATATTCGTAAAGATGGGTCTTCTTTAGATTTAGCCATTGCCATGGGAATTTTAGCCGCTCAAGAATCGGAAAAACACAAGAAAAAGGAGTCTATACATTGGGATCACCATATATTTATAGGAGAATTATCGTTAGATGGTTCTTTACAACCAGTGATGGGGATGTTATCTATGGTGATAGGAGTGACAAATCAGGAGTTAGGGAATGACAATAGTTATCTTTCTAAGGTAGAAGATATTATAGTGCCTATAGGAAATCATGAAGAGGCTATCAGTGGGGCCTCTATACCTGTATATGGACTATCTACATTAGCTGCAGTTGTGGAAGTATTAGAGCATCCTGAAAAGAAAGAAAATCTATGTGCACAGATAGCTATAGTGCCATCAAAATATAGTGCGGAAATACTAGATTTACAAGATGTAAAAGGGCAAGTAATGGCAAAACGGGCCTTAGAAATATCTGCTGCTGGTGGTCATCATTTACTGATGACAGGACCTCCGGGTTCGGGAAAAACCATGTTAGCTAAACGATTGCCTTTTTTATTGCCTCCCCTTTCGCGGGAGGAGCAACTAGAGGTAAGCCGTATTTATAGTGTAATGGGTTTATTAAAAAGTGGCCGATTAATGGAACAACGACCATTTCGCAGTCCTCATCATACGAGTACATTAGTGGCTATGTCGGGAGGAGGACAACCGCCAAAACCAGGAGAAATTACCTTGGCACATAAAGGCGTTTTATTTTTGGATGAAGCACCAGAATTTCGTAGGCCTGTCATAGAGGTTCTGAGACAGCCCTTAGAAGAACGACAAGTACATATTGCACGGATTGGAATGGCAACTACCTATCCCAGTGATTGTATTGTTGTCATGGCTATGAATCCATGTCCATGTGGATGGTTTGGAACGGAAGAGGATCATCGATGTACTTGTACAGCTACGCAAATTCAAAGATACCAACGAGTGTTATCAGGACCTATTTTGGATAGAATGGATCTAGTAGTACCCGTAGAAAGACCTACTTTAACAGAGATATATGCCCCTAAGGATAAAGTTAGTACAGCGCAAGTACGTAGCCGTGTTATCCGTGCTAGATCTATGCAAACTGAAAGATATAAAGGAACGAATATTGGGGTGAACTCACATTTAAGTCATAGTGATATAGAAATGTATGTGAAACTTTCTAAGCAAGCTAAAGAATTGCTAGATTCAGCTTTTACTACATTACATTTGAGTTTACGTAGCTATGACCGCATTATCAAAGTGGCAAGAACAATCGCTGATTTAGCAGAATCTGAGGTGATTTTAACAGACCATGTGGCAGAAGCTTTGAGTTATCGGCAGGTACAGGAGGGATTGTAAATGAAAGACGAAATTTATGCGAGTGCTCTCCAACATGTAGTGGGATTAGGGAATGCAAGCTTAGGTAATTTATTTACCTATTACGAAAGTGCCAAAGAAGCTTGGCATCATGTGTTACATCACAATGTGGAACCATCATTGGGTTGTAAATATGAATTATTTGATGAAATTCGCCGTCCTATCAATGAAAGCTTTCTATTACAATTAGAAGAAGATTTAGAGCGTTATCATATAGAAGTGATTACTTGGGAATCTCCATACTATCCCAAATCTTTACTAGAAATTTATAATAGTCCCCGAGTGTTGTATGGACGTGGAAATATAGAAGTGTTGCAACATACGGATCGTTCTTTGGCGATGGTAGGCGCTAGAAAGTGCTCTACCTATGGTGTACAAGTAGCTAGACACTTTGGACGGGCTTTATCTAATTTAGGCATTATTGTTGTTAGTGGAGGCGCCATGGGAATCGATCGTGCTAGCCATGAAGGGGCCTTGCAAGGACAAACTCCAACGATTGCTGTTATGGGCTGCGGTTTAAATGTAACCTATCCAAGAACAAACCGAAATTTATTTTTAGAAATTTTAGAAAAAGATGGATTGCTATTATCAGAATATGGACCGCACATGCAAGCAAAGAGTCATCACTTTCCTTCTCGAAATCGAATTATCAGCGGTATGACGAGAGGCACTATTGTTGTGGAAGCAAAAGCTAGTAGCGGATCTTTGATTACTGCTGATATGGCGATTAATGAAGGGAGAGATGTATTTACCATACCTGGTAATGTATTGACGCATACTTGTGATGGAAATCATTGGCTTATTCAACAAGGAGCTACAGTATTAACAGATCCTGAACAAGTATTGCGTGAATATGGTTGGCAAAAAGTTGCAAAGTATAGTAACATGGATAGTAATAAAGTAAACATAATGAATGAAGAAGAACAAAGTGTGTTGAAGGCTATGAATCCTGGTGGAAATACAACGATTGAAGAACTTGTGCATCGCACACAATTGCCTTTATCCAATCTTCATACATTGCTGTTACAATTAGAGCTAAAACAAATGATTACACATACCCCTCAGGGGTACGTGCTACATACTTAGAGGAGGAAGATTTTTGGCCATTACTAGATCCTTCGTTACAGGGGAGAAGAAAAAAGACAAAGATACAAAAGAAGCTGTCAAATCAAGCGCCAAAGCACCAGAGTCTAGACCTTTGGTCATGCGTCCGGAACCGATTGAAATAGAGCATAAACGGACTTTCAAAAAAGATGGAAAAACATTAATCATAGTGGAATCACCAGCAAAGTCAAAGACTATTGAAAAATTTTTAGGTGATGATTATGTGGTAAAAGCTAGCATGGGCCATTTAAGGGATTTACCTAAAATGCAAATGGGTGTATCTATTACTAATGGTTTTTTACCTAGATATTTGAATGTACCAGGTAGAAAGGCTGTTATTGAAGATTTGCGCAAAGAAGCAGATAAGGCGAAGGCTGTGTATCTGGCAACTGACCCTGACCGTGAAGGAGAAGCCATCTCTTGGCATTTAGCACATATTTTAAATATAGATGGTACTACACCATGTCGAGTGACTTTCAATGAGATTACCAAGCATGCTATTCAAGAGGCGATGGCAACACCTAGACCGATTGATATGCATATGGTGGATGCTCAACAGGCTCGTCGTGTGTTGGACCGTATTGTTGGCTATAAATTGAGTCCCTTGTTGTGGAAAAAGATTTGCAAAGGACTTAGTGCCGGACGTGTTCAATCTGTAGCGGTACGCATTATCTGCGATCGGGAACGAGAAATCCAAGCATTTATTCCAGAAGAATACTGGACTATCGAAGGTGTGTATCAAACAGCTAAGAATGAACAATTTGATGTGGTAGTGACACACAAAGGTGATGAAAAGCTAACGATTTCTAATGAGATAGAAAGTAATGAAGTGTTACGTGTTATTCGTGACCGTGAAGGTGTAGTTAGTTCTGTACAATCAAAACAACGTAGTCGCAAAGCACCAGCTCCATTTACGACGTCGACGATGCAACAAGAAGGTGTACGCAAGCTGAATATGAATGCAAAACGCATTATGTCTGCAGCACAACATTTATATGAAGGTAAAGAAATTGGGGGCTATGGTCATGTAGGTTTAATTACCTATATGCGTACAGATTCCACTCGGGTATCAAAGGAAATGCAAGAAGCGGCTAAAGCCTATATTCTCAAGACCTTTGGGAAGGAGTTTTATCCGAGTAAACCAAATGTATTTGGAGCGAAGGCGAATGCTCAAGATGCGCATGAAGCGATTCGTCCTACCATGTTGGAATTACCACCTAAAGCGGTAGCGTCCTATCTATCTAGTGATGAGTTAAAATTATATACCTTGATTTGGAATCGATTTTTAGCGAGTCAAATGGCTCCACAGAAAAGTGAAACTATAACTATGCAATTTCATGTAGATGAGTATACATTGAAGGCTTCAGGGAATCGTGTATTATTTAAAGGTTTTACAGAAGTCTATGAAGACGCTAAAAAAGAGGATGACCATATACTGCCAGCCCTAGAGGAAGGGCAAGCTATTATGCCTATCTCTATGGATGGTATACAGCATTTTACGCAACCTCCAAGCCGTTATTCTGAGGCAGGTCTTATCAAAGTATTAGAAGAACAGGGAATTGGTCGGCCAAGTACGTATGCAGCTACTATTGATACGATCTTAAAACGGAATTATGTGGAGCGTAAGGATAAACAATTTATTCCTACTGATTTAGGATTTGCCGTGGTGGAATTTTTAACAACTCATTTTGAAAAGTTCATTAATACGAAATTTACTGCCTCTATGGAGGAAGATTTAGACCATATTGCACAAGGGACTAACTTCTACGAAGCTGTTATCCATTCATTTTATGATAGTTTTGAGAAGGAATTATACACAGCTGAATCGGCTGAGAAGATAGAACTGGAGGCAGAAAAGAGTGGTATCCTTTGTGAAAAATGTGGACATGATATGGTCTATAAACTAGGACCTTATGGTAAATATTTAGCATGTTCTAACTTTCCAGATTGTCGAAATATTAAGTCCATTACAGTTAGCACGGGAGTGACATGTCCTAAATGTAAATCTCATGAGATTTTAGAACGTAAATCCAAGAGAGGTCGTGTTTTTTATGGTTGTGAAGGGTATCCATCTTGTGATTTTACAATGTGGGATAAACCTATTGATAAAACTTGTCCCGTTTGTGGTAGCTTAATGGCTGAAAAAGTATATAAAAATGGAAATAAAAAAGAGTTTTGTTCCAATCCTGACTGTGAAACAAGGCCAAAACGTAAACCTAGAACAAAGAAAGAAGATAAAGAATGAAAGATTTTGTAACTATTATTGGAGCTGGTCTTGCTGGCTCTGAGGCAGCCTATCAACTGGCTAAGCGTGGTATCCCTGTGCACTTATATGAAATGCGTCCCAAAGTGTCTTCACCGGCTCATCATACAGATCAATTTGCAGAGTTAGTATGCTCTAACTCTTTGCGTTCGAATACGATAGAAAATGCAGTGGGTCTTTTGAAAGAAGAAATGCGTCGTTTAGACTCTTTAATCATGGAATCTGCTGATGCTACTCAAGTTCCAGCAGGTGGTGCCTTGGCCGTAGATCGTCATGCTTTTAGCAAAAGGGTCACAGAACGTATTAAAGAACACCCTTTAATCACAGTGATTCATGAAGAAGTGACAGAGATTCCAGAAGAAGGTATTGTTATTTTTGCAAGTGGTCCACTCACATCAGAAGCGTTAGGAACTAAGATTAAAGAGTTAACTGGTTCTAAAGATTTTTATTTCTATGATGCAGCAGCGCCGATTGTAACAGCAGAGTCTTTGAATTACGATAAAGTATTTGCAGCCTCACGGTATGATAAAGGGGATGCAGATTATTTAAACTGCCCTATGACGAAAGAAGAATATGATGTTTTCTATGAAGCATTAACTACAGCCGATGTAGTACAACCAAAAGATTTTGAAAAAGAAATCTATTTTGAAGGATGTATGCCGGTAGAAATTATGGCATCTCGAGGAGTAGATACATTGCGTTATGGACCTTTGAAACCGGTTGGCCTTGTAGATCCACGGAACAATATTGAGTGGCATGCAGTAGTGCAGTTGCGCAAGGAAAATAAAGAAGCTACTATGTACAACTTAGTAGGCTTTCAAACGCATTTAAAATGGGGTGAACAAAAGCGAGTATTCCAAATGATTCCAGGGTTAGAGAATGCTGAATTTATTCGCTATGGTGTCATGCATCGTAACACATATATTAACTCTCCAGAACTATTGAACCAAGCGTTCCAACTACAATCTAATGCACGATTGTTTTTTGCTGGTCAAATGACAGGTGTGGAAGGGTATCTAGAATCAGCAGCTGCAGGTATGATGGTAGCTATCCAAGTGGCGCGTATGTTGCATGGCAAAGAATTTGTTACATTCCCTAAAACAACGGCTCTTGGTGGGTTAAGCCATTATATCAGTGCCTATGAAGGTTCTAATTTCCAACCAATGAATGTCAATTTCGGTATCATGGAACCTTGGGGAGCTAAAGTACGTAAGAAAAAAGAAAAAAATGCATTAATTGCGCAACGTGCATTAGAAGAATTAGAGGCATTAATTGTAGCAGAAGAGTTACTGTCTTAATGAATAGTTTTGTACTTGATAGATATAGTGCTTTACATATTCAAAGGCAAGAGAATTTTGCAATATTTAAAATTTTATAGATAAGAAAAAGAGGAAAGGATTTGCTATGTGCAATCCTTTCCTCTTTATATTTATTATTATTTTGATTTTATAGGCATCACTTTGTGTTGAAACTAATGAATCATTATTTTCCTTTTTTGCCTTTCCCTATAGGGAATACATGTGTATCCGTTGTTCCTTTATAATGAAGGTATAGCCAGATGCCAAAGGACACAGCCATGACAATTAAGCTTGTAACTTGCGCAGATTTAAAGCCTAATGTTAGGTTTACATAATCTCCACGTAGGAATTCTAAGAAGAATCGCAAGGCAGAGTACAAGAATGCATATAAACAGAAAATTTGCCCTTTTTTATGAGGGAACACGTTAGCCAATAGTAAGATAACAAACAAAATAATATCTACTTGACCTTCCCATATTTCAGCAGGCCATAATGGTTGATTACCATAAGTGCGGTATGCCAAGGTAGTTTCTGGATAGAGAATACCGAAGTTTCCCCCAGTAGGGTGACCAAAGGCATCACCATTCATGACATTCGCCATACGTCCCACAGATTGACCTACCATAAGGGCTGGTGCAAATAAATCAGCAAATGCCCAAGGGTCAACATGTTGTTTTTTTAAATAATAAATTCCAGCAATAGCACCTAACAATACGCCGCCTTGGATAGCCATACCGCCTTGCCATACGTATGGAATTTCCAATAAATGATTGTGATAGTATCCCCAGTCAAAGAAAAACACATCCCATAGTCGAGCACCGATGATACCAGCTATAGCAACAGTAATGGTAAAATCTACCATATATTTTTCCCATCCACGGCCATCTTTTTTCATAATGAAGTATCCTACAATGGCAGCACTAATAATACCTAAAGCGAGAAGTAAACCGTAGGCTCTTATAGGAAAGCCTCCGATAAAAAACAAATACTGATACATAGTACCTCCTAAATATGTTTATGTAATATACTTGTAATATTCCTACCTTTGTAGTGTACCATAAATTTTAGAGAAATAGTATAGTGTTCCCAATATATAGGCTGAATGTGATATAATATAAAGGTTAAAAGGAGCGCTTATGAAACACTTACAATTTATGAAACATATGGTGCTAGGAATATCGGCATTTAGTTTGTTTGCTTCTTATCCAGTAGCAGAGGCAGCAATCCATATTCCCTTTCCAGCACTTTCCAATACAACAATAGCAGTAGAACCTACACAATATGTGGGTCCGATGTTGTATGTCCCAGAAAAGCAAGAAGTTACATTACCTATCACCATGGTATTTGATCCTATAGTATCAGAAACGGCGTATGATAAAAAGTATGTACAGAATGGTACATCAATCATGTCTCCCAGCTGGTTTGAATTGACTACGACTGGTCTAAAAGCTAGTTCTAAGCTATCCCATGACTATGTGAATAGTTATAAGGAAAAAGGCTATCGCATATGGCCTTTGATTACAAACCAATTCGATCCAGATATGACTAGTAAAATCCTTGCTAATGAATCTATGTGGGAACGATATAAACAAGGCCTCATTAATTATGCTACAGAGTATGGTTATGACGGATATAATTTTGATTTTGAAAACATTCATTATAAAGATAAAGCACAGCTAACTAAGTTTGTTGATTTTTTGGCAAAAGGGTTACGAACGTATAATCTATATACATCAATAGATGTAACGGGTTATTCTAATAGTGAAAACTGGTCTTTAGTGTATGATCGTAAAGCGTATGCTGATGCAGTAGATTATGTGGTACTTATGGCGTACGATGAAACTTGGGCATCTAGTGATATAGCTGGACCAGTAGCTTCCTATCCATGGGTTAGAAAGCATACAGAGCAAATGCTTTCTGAAGTACCAGCATCAAAACTTGTACTGGGTATTCCATTCTATATGCGTGAGTGGTCTGTACCAGTGAAAGGTTCTTGGGAAGGAAAAGCAAAAAGTAAAACACTAGCCATGTCCAAAGCGTTGGACTTAGAACGTGAATACAGAGATGTGATGCGCTGGGATGAGCGATTAAAAGGTAATTATTTGACGTTAACAAAGAAAAATGATGTCTATGGTATATATGATGAAAAGAAACCATATGAGGGGACACTGACTAAAATTTGGTTTGAAGATCCACAGTCCTTAAGCTATAAAGTGGGTCTTGTAAAAGAATTACAACTTGCAGGAGTCGCGGCTTGGCGTAAAGGTTTTGAAGCTAGTGATGTATGGCCGGTACTGAGTTTTGCTCTAGATGGTGCTAATACAAATAGTACTGAAAAGGAGAAAGCAATTTCAGACAAAAAAGATCATAAAAAAGAACTAAAAAAACAAGAGAAAAAGAAAAAATCTAAACATACAGATACTTCAGAAGTGACAAAGATTTCTAAAGACGGTAAAGAAATTGTGTTAAAGTTTAAGAAACCTCATAAACACTCTGATGAAACAGGTGTTGTAAAGGTTACAAAAGAAAAAAAGTCTTTGCCTAAAGACTAAGATTTGGAGTATACTTAGGAGTATTAATACATACAATTGAGGAGGCATAGCATGTACGAAAAATACGTGGCACAAGACATTGAAAAAAAATGGCAAACATATTGGGAAAAGTCTGGGGTATTTAAAACAGAGTATGACCCAAGTAAAGAAAAATATTATGTGTTAGAAATGTTCCCATACCCATCTGGTAACTTACATATGGGACATGTGCGTAACTATTCGATTGGTGATGTAGTGGCACGTTTCAAAAAAATGCGTGGATTTAATGTATTACATCCAATGGGGTGGGATGCATTTGGTATGCCTGCAGAAAATGCAGCTATTAAAAATGGTGTATCTCCTAAAGATTGGACATTAGATAATATTGCCAACATGACACGTCAGCAAAAAGAGTTGGGTTTATCCTATGATTGGGGCCGTGAAGTTGCGACTTGTAAAGAAGATTACTATCGTTGGACACAATGGATATTCCAACAATTTTATAAAAAAGGCTTGGCCTATAAAAAAGAAGCAAAAGTAAACTGGTGTGAACATGACCATACAGTATTGGCTAACGAACAAGTTATTGATGGCAAATGCTGGCGCTGTGATAATGATGTAGTGAAAAAAGACTTAAAACAATGGTTCTTTAAAATTACAGACTATGCAGATCGTTTGCTAGACGATTTAGATACATTGGACCAATGGCCTGACCGTGTAAAAGCGATGCAACGTAACTGGATCGGTCGCAGTGAAGGTACACAATTTGCTTTTTATGTTCCTAAAATTGATAAATCCTTTGAAGTCTATACTACTCGTGTAGATACTTTATTTGGCGTATCTTATGTAGTATTAGCTCCAGAACATCCATATGTAAAAGAATTGATTCAGGATGCTTCTAATAAAGTAGAGCTAGAGGCGTTCATTGAAACATTGCGTAACCAAAGTGATATTGAACGTACTTCTACAGAGGCAGAGAAAGTAGGTATGTTTACTGGTTCTTATGCGACACATCCTATAACAGGTAAAGAAGTGCCTATTTGGATTGCTAACTATGTACTAGCGGATTATGGTACAGGCGCTGTTATGGGTGTTCCAGCTCATGATGAAAGAGACTATGCCTTTGCAAAAAAATATGATTTACCTGTGAATTGGGTTATCCAAAATACAGAACAAAATTTGGATTTTGCTTCCTTAGATACAGCATTCACTGAAGATGGTATATTGGTGAACTCTGGCGAATTTAGTGGTAAAACTTCTGAAGAAGCACGTCAAGCATTAGGTGATTACTTCACTGAACAAGGTACAGGTCGTAAAACTGTAAACTTCCGTCTTCGTGACTGGTTGATTTCTCGCCAACGCTATTGGGGTTGTCCAATTCCAGTTGTATACTGCGATAAATGTGGAGAACAATTAGTCCCAGAAGATCAATTGCCTGTAAAACTTCCAGAAGATGTATCCTTTGACGGCGGTGCTATCTCTCCATTAGCCACATCTGAAAACTTTCTAAACACAACATGCCCTTGCTGCGGTGGTCCTGCTCGACGTGAAATTGATACCATGGATACTTTTATTGATTCTTCTTGGTATTTCTTACGTTATGCAGATGCTCGTAATGACAAAGAAGTGTTTAATAAAGAAATCGCGAAATACTGGATGAACGTAGACCAATACATTGGTGGCATTGAACATGCGATTTTGCACTTATTATATGCACGTTTCTTTGTGAAAGTATTACATGACATTGGCTTAGTCGAAGTGGATGAACCGTTTAAAGCCTTATTAACACAAGGCATGGTATTAAAAGAAGGTTCTAAAATGTCTAAATCTAAAGGCAATGTAGTATCTCCAGAAGAAATCATTGCCAAATACGGTGCAGATACAGCTCGTTTATTCATCTTATTCGCAGCACCAGTAGATCGTGATTTGGATTGGAGCGACCAAGGGGTAGAAGGTTCCTATCGTTTCTTAGGTCGTGTATGGCGTATTATCGATACATACCAACAATTAGGTGCATCTGGACATCATGATAGCTTATCCAAAGATGAAACAGCATTACGCCGTGAATTACATCGTGCTATCAAAAAAGTAACAGAAGACTTAGATGGTAAATTCAATTTTAACACTGCCATCAGTACTGTTATGGAGTTGGTAAATGCTATGTACCAATTTAAAGATAGCCATGAATCTGTGCAAAGTGATTTAGCAAAAGAACTAGTTGAAAAGTTAACATTATTGCTAGCACCATTTGTACCGCATATTACTGAAGAAATCTGGCATGAATGTGGATTTGAAGGCTCCGTACATGCTGCATCTTGGCCTACTTATGAAGAATCTGCTCTAGTGGTAGATGAGGTAGAAGTGGCAGTTCAAGTGAATGGTAAAGTGCGTGATAAATTGACAGTATCTGTTTCATTATCCAAAGAAGAATTAGAAGCAGCTGCGAAAGCATTACCACGTGTACAAGAGTTTACAGAGGGTAAAACTGTTGTGAAAGTGATTGTAGTGCCTAAAAAATTAATTAATATTGTAGTCAAATAAAACGAGGTTCCTATGGAAAAACGTAAGGACTATATTAGCTGGGATGAATATTTTATGGGTGTTGCTATGTTAGCAGGGCAACGCTCCAAAGATCCCAATACACAAGTAGGGGCTTGTATTGTGAGCGATGATAATAAAATTTTATCTATCGGTTATAATGGTATGCCCTTAGGTTGTGATGATGATGATTTCTCTTGGAATCGTAATCGAGAAGAAGATAATAAATATTTTTATATCGTTCATAGTGAACTGAATGCGATTTTAAATTATCGTGGTGGTTCACTAGAAGGAAGTAAAATATATGTCACTTTATTTCCTTGTAATGAATGTGCAAAAGCCATCATTCAAAGTGGTATTAAAGAAGTTATCTATTGGCGCGATGATTACAAAGATACACGAGAAGTACAAGCGTCTAAACGATTGTTTCAAACTGCGGGCGTAACGATTACGGCATATGAACCAAGCGGTAGACAATTATCGTTGCAACTATAATTGAATAGACTACATATGTATATAATAAGGCTGAACTTGAGGATATATTCCTAGGTTCAGCCTTTTATGTGTGTTTAGTATAATATCGAACAAAATAACGGCTAGTTTCCATTAAGGGCTAGCCGTTTGTATGTTCGATATTTATTTGTTGTTGCCCATTACTTTTTTGATGGCTTTTACACTTTTAGAAGTAATATTTTTGCCAGTCTTTGTCAGCCGTGTACGAGTTCGTGTGACTCTACCCATAGCAGTTAGAGAAGACTGTTTACGAGGCTTCATGTCTCTTTCATTACCAAAGTCACCACGACGGATGCTAGTAGCCTTTACTTTTTCAGAACCCACAGATCGTTGTAATTCTTTCATAATTACTTTTGGTTCTACAGATTTTTCAAATGTATATACATCTGCTGCTACATAGCCTAATTGTGGATATGCATGAAGAATTACATGGCAGTGATGGGATACGGCTACCAAGAAGATTTCATCTTCTAAAATTTGGCAATCGATTTCCTCAACACATTGATTTGTAATTGCTAAGGCATTCACAATAGCATCTTGTAAGACAGCAGGAGATTCTATTTTTTCATCAATACATGAATATAAATCAATTAAAACGTGTTCACCTAAAACGTGCATGTTTTCACCTACTTTCATTCATAGTCTATTATATAAAAAATTTTTGATTTTGTAAATTTGTTATACTTTTTTGTAATAGTTATGATTATAAAAATTAATTATAGAATTTACGAAACTCTACTCCTATGGTAAGCTATAGGTAAGACATAGAGAGCTATGCCCCTTTGAACGAGTCGTTCAAATTTATAAATCATACTACATATAGTAATGCTAGGAGGTCCTATTATGAAAGCACCGTTACGTTACGATTTTGCTTCTTTTTCTACGGAAGCACAGGCCGTATGCCCTGATCGAGTATTTACAGATTTTTTACACCGCTATGCTTATGGTGTAGATGCTTCTTGTTATTCCTATGTACCACAAGTAGTGGTGAAAGCTAATCATGAAGCTGAAGTCATTCGTATTTTGGAATTGGCGAATCAATATGGTACACCAGTTACTTTTAGAGCTGCAGGCACATCTTTATCTGGTCAAGCTTCTAGTGAACATGTATTAGTGGTGGCTAATGATGGCTTTAAACGAATGGAAGTATTAGATGGGGGCAAAGCACTGCGTTGTGATTGCGGAGTTATTGGTTCCGATGCTAATGAAAAATTAGTTCCTTATGGACGTAAAATTGGCCCAGATCCAGCTACCATTGCTAGTGCTTTGGTAGGGGGTATTTTTAACAATAACTCCTCAGGTATGTGCTGCGGTACTGTAGAAAACTCTTATCAAACAGTAAAATCTGTTCGTGTTGTATTGGTGGATGGTACGATTTTAGATACTAGTGATCCAACTAGTGTACAAGCTTTCATGACCTCTCGTGCAGACCTTGTAAAAGGCTTATTAGACCTTCGTCAATGGATTTTTGATGATCCTGAATTAGTAGAATTAATCCAACGTAAATTTAAAATTAAAAACACTACAGGCTATTCCATTAATACCTTAGTTGACTTTGAAGATATTGTAGATATTTTAAATCATATTTTTATTGGTTCTGAAGGTACCTTAGGGTTCGTATCAGAAGTGGTATATAACACAGTAGAAGATAAGAAATTCAAGGCTTGTGGTCTTGTATTCTATAAAGAGCTATCCGATGCGTCTCGCGCAGTTGTAACCTTAGCGAATATGGGGCGTCAATATGTAGTATCTGCGGAAATGATGGACTACCTCAGTCTTAAGAGTGTACAAAAGTTAGAACAAGTACCGGACTTTGTACGTGGAGTGCCAGAGGGTACTAGCTGTATTCTATTCCAGTCTGAAAGTAATAATGAGCAAGAATTAGAAGAACAAGTGGAATATATTAAAGAACAATTAAAAGATATTCCAACTATCATTCCTAGCTTATACTCTACGGATCCAGAAGAATATAATTCTTGGTGGTATATCCGTAAAGGATTGTTGCCAATTGCAGCAGGACAACGCAAATCTGGTTCTACGGTAATTACAGAAGATGTATGTTTTAAAATTGAAGATTTTGTTAAAGGCATCGGTATCATTACAGAGTTATTCCGTAAATATGATTTTATGGATAATGGTATTATCTTTGGCCATGCCTTAAGTGGCAATGTTCATTTTATCATTACTCCAGACTTGAATGATCCAAGAGAACGTGATAATTTTAGTGGACTTGTGAAAGAAATGGCAGAACAAGTAGCAGCTGTAGAAGGTAGTATTAAAGCAGAGCATGGTACAGGTCGTATGGTAGCGCCATTCGTTGAATTAGAGTGGGGTGTGAAAGCTTACCAAGTTAACCGTCGTATCAAAGAATTATTTGATCCTAATTACTTAATCAATCCAGATGTTATCATTACAGATGATCCAGATGTATATAAAAAGAACTTGAAAGCGATGGCGGCTATTGATCCATTGTTTAATATGTGTATTGAATGTGGTTTCTGTGAAAAGAACTGTCCATCTAAAAACTTAACATTAACACCACGTCAACGTATTTCCTTGGTACGTGAAGAAACACGTCTTCGTCAAGAAGGTAAACATGCAGAAGCAGATGCATTATCTGAAGGTTATCAATACTATGGTGTAGATACATGCGCAGCATGTTCTATGTGTTCCATGTTATGTCCATTAGGCATTGATACAGCGCAAATTGCATTATCTGTTCGTAAAGTAACAGCAAAAGGTCATGGTATTGCAGAAGCGATTTATGACAATTTCCCAGCTACCTTGGCAGCAGCTCGCATGGGGGTTACCTTAGGTGGTGCAGCAGGTAAAGTGATTACCAATAAGTTAATCTCTAAAATCACAAAAGGGGCTCACGAACTAACAGGTGTGACACCATATGCACCAACTACATTGCCAAAAGCTAACCGCCATACCTTGAAAAATCAACGTAACACAGTAGGCAATGATAATGTTGTGTATTTCAGTACTTGTGCAAATCGTGCTTTCAAACCAAATCAAGGTCAAAAAGATACTCGTAGCTTGCAACAAGTGATGGAAAACTTATGTAAAAAAGCAGGTTATAATGTCATTTATCCACGTCATATTGAAAACTTATGTTGTGGTTTGAGCTTTGAAAACTATGAAGACATTGATAAACGTGCATTACGCGATTTAGAAATTGCTTTATTAGAAGCAAGCTGTGGTGGTGTATATCCAGTTGTGATTGACCATTCTGCATGTTTCTCCCATGCTTTCAAACATATTAAATCTGTAACAATCCTTGATGTATCTGAGTTCTTATACACACATATTGTTCCTAAATTAGATATTGTGAAGTGTAAAGAGCGTGTTATTGTTCACAAACAATGTAAAATCAAAAAAGCTGGCAAAGAAAAATACATTGAACTGCTTGCACGTGCATGTACTGATGAAGTATTCAATATTAAATCCTTTGCATGTTGTGGTTTCGCAGGGCAAAAAGGTTTCTTTACACCAGAATTGAACCATTCCGCTACACGGGATTTAGGAGATGAAGTGAAAGAGTACGGGGCTACATTAGGAGTAAGCTCTAGCTCCACATGTGAAATCGGCTTAGGCGAACGTGCAGGTATTCCATTCATCGGTATTGCTTACCTATTAGATGCATGTTCTAAATAACTGTGTAATACATTCATACAACATGAAAAGAAAAGCAGCCCCTTTAGGGCTGTTTTTCTTATTACATTGCTATAGTAAGCAATTTATGATACAATAAAGTCATCTTATAAAGATAAGAACTAAAATCAAATAAAGAAGTCTTTGAGGCAAGGTGCGAGGGGAACCTCAATTCCTGACCGGCGGTATAATAGTCCGCAAGCTCTTGAGAGCAGATCCGGTGATATTCCGGAACCGACAGTAAAGTCTGGATGGGAAAAGACAGTATATTGATAGCTATTGTGTATGTTATCAAATATTTGGAATGCTAAAGGGACTATGTATATAGTCCCTTTTTTGTGTAGAGGTGAGCCATGACACATATGACAACTGATGAAAAATATATGGCAAAAGCGATTGAATTAGCAGAAAAAGCAAGAGGATGTACATCTCCAAATCCAATGGTAGGAGCTCTCATTGTAAAAGATGGGCGCATCATTGGTGAAGGATATCATCAAAAAGCCGGCGAGCCTCATGCAGAGGTGTATGCATTACATCAAGCTGGTATGGATGCTAGAGGAGCTACCTTATATGTGACACTAGAACCGTGCTCACATTATGGAAAAACACCGCCATGTGCTAAGCGCGTAATAGCTGCAGGTATCTCTAGGGTTGCCATTGGTATGATTGACCCTAATCCATTAGTAGCGGGTAAAGGCCTAGCTATGCTACAAGAAGCGGGCATAGAAGTGGAGATTGGCGTTTTAGAACGGCAATGTGTGGAAATGAATGAAGCTTTTATTACATACATTAAAACGGGTAAGCCTTTCGTGATTTTAAAATCTGCCATGTCCATAGATGGAAAGATTGCTACTGCCAGTGGTGAATCAAAATGGATTACCAACGAAGAAGCAAGGCTCGATGGTCATCGTATTCGTAAAGAAGTAGATGCTATGTTAGTAGGGGTAGGTACGATTATAGCGGATGACCCATTACTAAGTTGTCGTCTTCCACAAGAAACCGTAGAAAATCAACCGCATTTATACATTCTAGACTCTCAAGGTAGAACTCCACTAGATGCAACCATTTGGACAGTACCCAATCGCAATATAACAATATTTGTTGGCGAAGAGTGTGGGCTAGAACAAATGGGAGCTTTCAGTGATAAGGGAGCAGAAGTTATTGTGACGCCATCCAATGAAAGAGGTTTAGACATTTCCTTTATTTTGGAAGAACTAGGTGCTCGTCAATGTATGAGTTTACTCATTGAAGGTGGAAGCCAAGTGGTGGCTAGTTTTGTAGAAACTAAATCTTTTGATAAATTGGTAACCTACATTGGGAATCGTATTATTGGAGGTATTGGAGCTACACCAGCTGTGGGTGGTTTAGGCTTTTCTAGTTTAGATGAAGCAGTACAGCTAGATATTGATGAAGTGATGGCTGTTGGTGATAATATGAAAATAATTAGTTATCGAAGAGGAAGAGAAGGCGTTTATGTTTACGGGGATCATTGAAGAAATAGGGACCATACAGAGTGTAAAACGTTCCCAAAGCTCGCTTACCCTTGAAATTGCAGGAACTATCATTTTCGATGATTTAAGAATTGGTGATTCCGTAGCGGTCAATGGTGTATGCTTAACAGCCACGAACATAGGAGCCCAAAGATTTACAGCAGATGTGATGCCAGAGTCAGTTAAAATGACATCATTAATAAATCTTTCAGCAGGAAGTAAGGTAAATTTAGAACGAGCTATGGCTGCCAACGGTCGTTTCGGTGGCCACGTAGTGGCAGGGCATGTGGACGGTCAAGGCAAGATTATCGGTAAAGATCATGTGGGTAATTCCATTGTGTTTCGTATTGCTGCCGATGATGCTATTCTACACTATGTTATATACAAAGGGTCTATCACTGTGGATGGAGCTAGCTTGACTGTTTCCAAGGTGGGAACTGGTTGGTTTGAAATTTCTATTATACCTCATACGATTGGAAACACTATTTTGCAATATGCTACTATTGGTACTACAGTGAACTTAGAAACAGATATTTTTGGCCGTTATATTGAGCATTTTATAAAAGAAACTCATCTGGAGTCTACTAATACTAGTACAGTGACGATGGATACTTTAGTGCGCAACGGCTTTTTATAGAAAGGATGATATTTATGTCCTATACATTAAACTCTATTGAAGAAGTAATTGAAGACTTAAAAGCAGGAAAGCCTGTGATTATTGTAGATGATGAAAGTCGTGAAAACGAAGGTGATTTAGTTTTGGCTGCTGAATTTGCTACTCGTGAAAGCATTAACTTTATCATCAAAGAGGCTCGAGGTTTATTGTGTACACCGATGTTGGAAGGTGATTTGCTACGACTTGGTATTCCTCAAATGGTAGAAAAGAATACGGATAATCATGAAACAGCGTTTACTGTATCAGTAGACCATGTGGATACGACCACAGGTATTTCTCCAGAAGAACGTGCTGTAACGATGCAAAAACTCATTGATCCAAATGCAAAACCAGAAGATTTTAGACGTCCTGGACACGTATTTCCGTTGCGTTACAAAGAAGGTGGAGTATTAGTACGCCAGGGCCATACAGAAGCATCTATTGACCTTTGTAAACTAGCTGGATTATATCCTGCGGCAGCAATTTGTGAAATTACCAATGATGAAGGCTATATGTCACGTATGGATGATTTATTGGCTTTCAGTAAAAAACATAATTTAAAGATTGCTTCTGTAGAAGCTTTAGTGGAATACAGAAAGCGACACGATAAATTAGTAAGCATTGCAGCAGAAACAAAACTACCTACAAAGTTCGGTGATTTCCGCATCATTGTGTTTAAAAATGAAGTAGATCATAAAGAACATCTTATGATTGTAAAAGGTGATGTACGTGGAAAATCTGATGTGTTGATGCGTATTCATTCTGAGTGCTTAACAGGAGATGTATTTGGTTCTCATCGCTGTGACTGTGGGGAACAATTGGAAAATGCATTGCGCTCTATTGAAGAGCAAGGCGAAGGCATCGTTATCTACATGCGCCAAGAAGGGCGTGGTATTGGATTAACGAATAAAATTAAAGCCTATACACTACAAGATCAAGGGTATGATACAGTGGAAGCCAATGTGAAACTAGGATTCCCACCAGATATGCGTGAATATTCCTTAGCGGCACAAATGTTGCGCGAATTAGACGTGAAGAGCGTTAAACTGTTGACGAATAATCCAGAAAAGAAAGAAGATTTAGAACGTTGGGGTATTACAGTATCTAAACGTGTTCCTATTGTGATTAAAGCCAATAGCATTAATGCAAAATATTTGAATACAAAAAAAGAAAAAATGCGCCATATGTTGTAAAAAAGTATGAAACTAGCACCTAGCGATTAGCTCGCTCAGGTCTGAATATGTCTGATAAAAATAGAGGAGAATGACAATGATTCAAGAAGGTAAATTAATAGGCACAGGTAAGAAATTTGCTATTATCGGCTCTCGTTTTAATGAGTTTATTACATCTAAATTGATCAGCGGGGCGAAAGATGCCTTGTTGCGTCATGACGTACAAGACAGTGATATCACTACCATTTGGGTACCAGGTGCTTTTGAAATTCCATTGATTGCACAAAAAGCGGCAAAATCTGGTAAGTATGATGCTGTTATCTGCTTAGGCGCTGTTATCCGTGGTGCTACAACGCATTACGATTATGTATGTAACGAAGTGGCAAAAGGGATTGCTCATGTATCCTTAGAATCCGGTGTCCCTGTTATGTTCGGTGTAGTCACAACGGAAAACATTGAACAAGCTATCGAACGTGCTGGTACAAAAGCTGGTAATAAAGGCTTTGATTGCGCTATGGGTGCTATTGAAATGATCAATCTATTGGAATCTATATAGAAAGAAGGATATCCGTGGATTTTATTAAACGTTATACAACAGCAGAAGGATTGCGGCTATCCATTGCCGTAACTACTGATACAGTAGAAGAGGCGAGAGTTCGCCATGATTTGTGGCCGGTAGCAACAGCTGCCTTAGGTCGTACTATGACTGGGGCTATGCTAATGGCTAGTGATTTTAAAAATGATGAAAATGTAAGTATCCGATTGCGTGGTGATGGACCTTTGGGCATTGTTCATGTGGATGCATTCAGTAATAACACTGTACGAGGATATGTGGACCATCCGCATGTAGATGTACCACTATTGCGAGAAGGAAAGCTTGATGTAGGGGCTGCTGTAGGGCGTAATGGAGAGGTTCAAGTGACTCGGTTTACTAAACTTCGTCAAAACTATACTTCCCAAAGTCCGATTCAAACAGGTGAAGTGGCGGAAGATTTAGCCTATTATCTAGCTATGTCTGAGCAAGTAGGTTCTGTTCTTAGCCTAGGTGTACTAGTGGATCCAGATTACCATACGATTGTAGCAGGTGGTTTTTTAGTACAAGCTTTACCGGATGTAACAAATGATGCATTTGATAAAATTGAAGCAAATTTGAAAACCATTGGACCTGTGACTAATTATTTGAAAGCAAATCCTAATGCGGAACACTTGATGGAACGCATTTTGGATGGATTTACTGTCCAAGAAGTCTATAGTGAGCGTATTCATTTTGCATGTCCTTGTAGTCGAGAACGATTTTTTGATCGATTAGCAAGTTTGCCAATGCATGATAAACAAGAATTAGCCCAAGATGAAGTGACAGAATTAACTTGTCACTACTGTAATGAAAAATATCGCTTTTCTAAGGAAGACATGCAAACCTTATTAATCGAAGAAACACATTAATGCTACTTGTTTCTATGGAGGGACCAGTATGAAAAGTATTGAATGGAATGGATCAGAAGTTATTATCTTAGATCAAACGAAATTACCTGCATCTTTGGAATATGTACGTTGTACTGACTGGCGTCAAGTGGCTGAAGCCATTAAAATGCTTCGTGTGCGCGGGGCCCCTGCTATTGGTGTATCAGCCGCCTATGGATTAATTCTTGCCTTCCGTGAGAGCTATCATCGTGGTGGGGCTAGTGCAGAGATTTTGTCTGAATTTAGAGCTTTTGCGGAAACCTTACGCCAAACTAGACCGACAGCTGTTAATTTAATGTGGGCTATTGATCGAGTATTGCGTATTGTAGATACTTTCACAGGCGATATTGGCGAGTTAGATGCGGTTCTTGTAAAAGAAGCTATCGCTATTGATACTGAAGATGTTGCCTTAAATGAAAGCATGGCAAAACATGGAGCTACATTATTCCAAGATAAAGAAACATATCGTATTTTGACACATTGTAATGCAGGAGCTTTGGCTACAGCAGGGATAGGCACCGCATTAGGAGTAATTCGAGAAGTCCATGCACAAGGTAAATTGGATCGTGTGTATGCAGATGAAACAAGACCGTTATTGCAGGGGTCTCGACTAACTGCTTTTGAACTTCATGAAGATGGTATTCCTGTGACATTACAAACAGATAATATGGCTGGTTATGCTATGCAACAAGGTCTTATTGATGCAGTGATTGTGGGGGCTGACCGTATTACTTTAGAAGGTGATGTGGCCAATAAGATTGGCACATATAGTGTTGCCGTATTAGCCAAACATCATAATATTCCATTTTATGTAGCCGCTCCGTATAGTACATTCGATTTCTCTATGGCAAGTGGTAAGGATATTCCTATTGAAATGCGTAATCCTCAAGAGGTACTGCAATTCCAAGGCGTTCCTTCAGCACCGCAAGGCATTGAAGTATTGAATCCAGCTTTTGATGTAACACCTCATGATTTAGTGACTGCTATTATCACAGAAGAAGGTGTGTTGCGACCTCCGTTTAATGAAAGTATTCGCAATTTACAAGAAAAGAAAAGGAAATAGGAGTTGAACATGGTTGATGTTGTTATCACACATGTAGATGTGTTACAAGAAAATTCAATTGTAAGAGATATTGCCATTGTCATTGAAAATGGATATATTAAAGAATTTGTTTCTAATGATGCTGTACTTCAAGCTAAAGAAGTGATTGATGGTAGAGGTATGCTAGCAGCCCCAGGAATGGTAAATACGCATACTCATATTGCTATGGGCTTATTGCGTAATTACGCAGATGATTTGGAGTTAATGGATTGGTTGCAAACTGCTATTTGGCCAGCAGAAGCTAAATTGAATAATCACTTAGTCTATTGGGGTACTCAATTAGGCATTGCTGAAATGTTCCGTTCTGGTACTACTTGTTTTAGTGATATGTATTTCTTTATGGATCAAACGGCTGAGGCTGTGAAAGAAACAGGTATTCGTGCCGTTTTATCTCGTGGTATGGCTGGTGTAGCGCCTACGGCAGAACAAGCTTTAGTAGAAAGTAAAGAATTATTCCTTAACTATCATGGATATAATCAGCAGCAAATTAAAGTTATGCTAGGTCCTCATGCACCATATACTTGTCCTGATGCGTATTTAGAACGAGTGGTTCAATTAGGTCATGATTTAGGGGCACAAGTTCATATACATTTAAGTGAAACAAAAGGAGAAGTGGAAAATGTTATAAAAGCTACTGGTAAAACTCCTATTGCACATATGAATGACTTGGGTTTATTTGATTTAGGTTGTTTAGCAGCCCATTGTGTGCATGTAACAGATGAAGATATGGATATTATGAAAGAAAAATCTGTTCGCGTAGCTCATAATCCACAATCGAATTTAAAATTAGCCAGTGGTATTGCACCAGTGCCAGAAATGCTTGCTAAAGGAATTGTGGTAGGCTTAGGTACAGATGGTTCTGCTAGTAACAATAATGCAGATATGCTAGAAGAAGTGCGTTTAGCAGCTATGCTACATAAAGCTCGTTTATACGATCCATTGGCAATACCTGCTCAAACGGCTTGGGAGCTTGGTACAGTCATGGGAGCTAAAGCATTAGATTATAATGATTTGGGCATATTACACGTAGGATATCGGGCAGATATTGTATTGTATGATACGTCAGGATTGCATTGGCAACCACGGTATAATGATGTAGCATCCTTAGTGTATGCGGCCAATTCATCAGATGCTACTACCGTTCTTGTGGGTGGTAAAGTAGTGATGAAAGAAAAAGAATTATTGACTATTGATGAAGAAAAGTTGCGTTATGAAATTGCACAAGCACAGGTTGTGTTTCAAGCGTAATGCTACCCATTAGTGTATCCCGGCATAGTAGTATATATAATTCCTATACTGTGATCATGGGTCATAGTAGGGTTCTAATAATATGAAAGTTTAATAGGTATAACCTATATAAGCGAGGTCTTTATGGCCTCGCTTTTAATTGACAAAAATTATCAACTATTATATTATAAAAATAATTGATTTAACAATTTGTAAATTTAAGTAACAAGTGAGCAAGTGCTCAATATATAGTATTCGGATAAGTTCCATTTTCCTTAGGGAAAGTGGATTTTTTTATTAGGAGGAAACTAATGCGATTGTGGAATGCAGTAGCTTGTGCCTCTGTTCTATGTGGTTTGATGGTGCTATCAGGGTGCTCTTGGACTGCTGATACGCCAACAGCAGTGACTCAAGAGACGGCAACAAGAACGGAAATTGACAAGATGGGAACTTCTGTGACTATGCCAAGTCATCCCAAACGAGTTGTAATCTTAAATACAGCCAATATTGATATGTATTTAGCTGTAGAAGGAACCATTGTGGGGCGCATGGATGCAGCCTCTTTGACAGGAGAGTTACAGGAAAAGGTGAAGGATATTCCCTCTGTAGGGAATACATATAATCCAGATGTAGAAAAGATTATTAGCCTAAATCCTGATTTAGTGATTGGAATGAATATAGCAAATCACATAAAACTTCGGGAGGCTTTAACATCAGCGAACATTCCGTTGTATATTAATGATTTAGATTCCTTTGAAGATGTCAATCGATCCTTGCAACTATTCGGTGAGCTAACGAATCATCCAGATATAAGTAAGGTGCAAATAGAGAAAATCAATACTGTATTTGCAGACTATCAAGGAAAAATTAAGAATAAGCCACATCCTAAAACATTGTTGTTACTGGGTACACCAGGTAATCTAAACGTCAGTACAGATCATTCTTTCAGCGGTAAATTGTTAGATACATTAGGTGCCAATAACATTGGTAAATATATGAAGAGTGAAGCGCCTTATGTGCCACTGAGTTTAGAATTTATACAGGAACAAAATCCTGAGCGAATTATTTTTGTAGTTATGTATCCTGATCCTTCGATTAAAGAGTCTTTTATAAAAGAAATGCAATCAAACCCAGCTTGGCAACACGTACAAGCAGTAGAAAATGGTCAGATTCACTATGTGCCGGGTGGTTTATTCGCGTTAAATCCGGGCACACGGATTACGCAAACACTGGAATTAATGTACAAAGCATTATATGAATAAATATATTAGGAGGTTTTATCATGAATAAACTTTTAAAAGCATCCTTATGTGGAGCTATTTTCAGTACTTTATTAGCACCTGTATATGTAACACATGCAATGGATACAAGTGATAATAATATAGTAGTTATTACGGCATCAAAACGAGAAGAAACTATTAAAAATAGTCCTGCTGCGGTACAAGTTATTACTCAATCAGATATGAAACGATTAGGGGCAGATACAGTAGAAAGTGCTTTACAATTAGCTGATAATATTAATTTATCAGAAGCAGGCATGACTGGTAATCAGGTAATGATTCGTGGTATGGAATCACGCCATTCCCTTGTACTCGTAAACGGCCGTCGCTTAGCCGGTGAAGATGCATCTAATACGACGAATGTGTACACCTTGCGCCGCATTAATTTAGACCAAGTGGATCGCATTGAAATTGTCCGTGGATCATTCTCTGCTTTATATGGATCAGATGCTATGGGCGGTATCATTAATATTATTACGAAGCAGCCTACCGATATGTCACAATCTTTAGGTGTATCTAGCGGTACTAAACATGAGCAAGCACATTATACGTTTAATAGTGGGGCTCAAGATCGTTGGAATGCAAGTTTCAATGTGAATGTGACGAAAGAAAGACCTATCAATCGACATATGGCAGATCAGACTTTCAATGAGAGAACAAAACAATTAACAGGCTATACTGAAGGATATCGTCGTATCATGTATGGTCATAAACAATCCTATAATAGTAGTGTTATTTATGATTTAAAAAATGCTAATCAAAATAAAATTAAAGTAGATTTTAGTTATTTTAAAGAAAAGCTACAAACTGATAATGCTGATAAATATACGACTGTATTCCATAAAAGTGGAATGGTATTTGCAGCAGCCCCCAAAATGGTACCTGTCAATTTGAATAAGACAGAATATTTTGATAATAAGAGTGTACAAACGGGTATTACTTACAGTGGTAAAACCAATAGAAATAATTATGAAATAGGAGCTTATTATAGTCAATTAGATAAAAATTATCTAATGACAGATGACCGTACTTTACCTGAAGGTATTATCAATGTGATGATGCCAAGTAAACCACCAAAACCACCAACATCATTGAAGTTTGATTATCAGTCCTTATATCCAGCTAGTGATTATGATGCATCAAAATATAAAACCTATGTGGTAGAAGGTAAAGATACGATGTATGTAGGAGACCATCACAATGTGACATTTGGTGGTGAATATCGTTATGTATTATATGAAGGCACTCGTCTAGGCGGATTGGATGGGCATGGTGCAAAACAAATCAAAGGATTCCACTATGATTCTTGGGCTGCCTATGGGGAAGATTTATGGCAAGTAAATAAAAAACTTTCCTTAACACCAGCCATTCGCTATGAACATAATAGTCAATTTGGGCATAATGTAACACCAAAAGTGGGTGTAGTCTATGGAATCGATACACATACACGGGTGAAATTTAACTTTGGTAAAGGATACAAAGCACCAAGTATTTCTGAATTATACTTAAATATGTTCCATACAACACCAGTGGGAGTGTTGAATATTGTAGGAAATCCAAATTTAAAACCTGAAACTTCTACATCTTTGGATGTTGCCTTAGAAGGTGAACGTGGTAAAACATTTGGTAAAGCCTCCTATTATCATACAAGGGTAAGGAATCTAATTGATAGTCATCGGATCCAATCAGATGTGGTAGGAGTATCGCAACGTCATCAATACTACAATGTTGGTAAAGCAAAAATACAAGGTTTTGAAGTCACTTTAGGTCATAAATTAACCGATAAATTTATAGTAAAAGGTACTTATAATTTGGTGGATGCCAAAGATATGAGTACTCATGAACGTTTAAGTAATCGTCCGCGTTCTATTAGCACGTTACAGCTGATTTATGATGACCATAAATCCAATGGATATAGTGCTGTATTATGGAATAGCTTTACACATAAATATGGTTTTGAAGAAGCGCGAAATCGCGGTACTAATAGTTATAATGAATACTCTTTTAATACATTAAATTTCAGTGTCAATAAAAAATGGAATAATGGATTATCTGCCTACATAGGAATTGATAATCTATTAAATCGTGAAGTTCATGATTTGTATATTGATGGTCGTATGTATCGTATGGGCATGGAAATGAAATGGTAAGATAAAATCCTAGAGCGTATAGGGGACTAGGCTTGACAAATATATGTCAACTGCTTATAATATCTGTATGTGCGTATATAAATTACCTGCACTTCCATTATACGTTTTGGAGGGGGGGATATAGATGTCAGAAATTAAAGTCGGTAAAAATGAATCGCTTGAAAGTGCACTTCGTCGTTTTAAACGCTCCTGCCAAAAAGCAGGTGTTTTATCTGAAGTACGCAAACGCGAACATTACGAAAAACCAAGCGTAAAAAGAAAGAAAAAATCTGAAGCAGCAAGAAAACGCAAATTCAAAGCGTAAGTCAATCTTGGAGGTACAACATGTCCTTAAAAGATCAGCTTAAAACAGATATGAAAGAAGCTATGAAAGCTCGCGAAGCGGGTAAGGTTGCTCTTTCAGTCATTCGCATGGTAAATAGCGCCATAAAAAATACAGAAATCGATAAGAAAATTGAATTAGAAGATTCAGATATTATCGCTATATTAGCGAAGGAAATGAAAATTCGTCAAGATTCTTTAGCTGAGTTTGAGAAGGGTCATCGTGATGACTTGATTGCTCAAGTAAAAGCTGAGATGGAAGTATTAGCAAAATATTTGCCTGCCCAATTAAGTGAGGAAGAAGTTCGTCACATTGTGGTAGAAGCGATTTCCACCCTAACTGCACCGATTAAGATGGGTGACCTTATGCCATTGGTAATGCCAAAGACTAAGGGCTGTGCAGATGGCAAGTTAGTCAATGCAATTGTTAAAGAAGAACTTGCAAAAGTCAACTAATGAGTTGACAGACTTATTTGATTATGTTACTATAATCGCATAATATAATACTAAGTCAATGAGGACTCTAAGAAATATAGTTTCTTAGAGTCTTTTTGTTTATTATGAGGAGGTTTATCATGAGCAAAGAATTATTATACTACATTCCAGCGGGCCAATATGGTAAAGAAGGTGTTCTTGCCTTACTAGAACAACATCCAGAAATTCGTTTTGTATCTTTAGTAGGGGTTGATCTTGCAGGTAATGATACAGATGAAAAAATTCCAATGGAGCAATTCTTTGATGATTATGAATCTTTTTTTGAAGGCCGTGCGGTACAAACAGATGGTTCCTCTGTTGTATTAACTAATATTGCAACATTGAACAATGCTCGTGTAGATATGTGGGGCGATCCAAGTGTGAATTGGTTTGTAGACTATAACTATGAACATATTGATGAAAAAACAGGTAAACCAACTGGTACACTTCGTATTCCAGCATTCTTAAAACACTGTGATCGCTATGTAGATTCTCGTTCTATCTTAAAACGTAGTTGTGAGTACGTAAAAGAAGAATTAATGAAATTATTACAAACTAATCAAGTAAAAGGTATGGAATTTATTGATGCTAATGAAATTGCAGATGTTATTTTCACTTCTGCTACAGAATTGGAATTTTGGGTGAAAACACCGTCCAGAAATGTAGATGCAAAAGCGTTATCCGTATCTCAAAAACTACAAGAGCAATACTGGCAACGTACTCATGGCTCCGTGCGTACAGCATTAGAAAAAGCAGTATCCTTATTGGATAAATATGGTTTACATGCAGAAATGGGCCATAAAGAAGTAGGCGGGGTAAAAGCCAAACTTGACGATGAAGGTAATGTGGACTGGGTATTAGAACAATTAGAAATTGACTGGAAATATACAAATAATCCATTGCAAACAGCAGATAATGAATTACAAGCCCGTATCATTGTTCGTGAAGTGTTCCGTGAAAATGGTTTAGATGTTACTTTTAACGCGAAACCAATCATCGGTGTAGCAGGTTCTGGGGAGCATACACATTTTGGTGTAATGGTGAAAATGAAAAATGGCAAAGTCCACAATTTGTTCTCTCCAGCGGATTTACGCAAAGAACATGCTAGCCCATTGGCATATGGTGCTATTATGGGTCTATTAAAACACTACGAAGCTATCAACCCATTTATTTCCTCCACAACAGACTCCTTGAATCGCTTAAAACCAGGCTTTGAAGCACCTGTATGTATCGTTACATCCTTGGGTACAGATCCTGCATTGCCAAGTCGTAATCGTACGATCCTTTGTGGCTTGATTCGCGATGTGGATACACCGATGGCAACTCGTTTTGAATTGCGTTCACCAAACCCATATACGAATACATACACTGCATTAGCATTGATTTATTTATCTGCTTTCGATGGCATGAAATATGTTATTACATCGGGTAAAGCACCAGAAGCGATTTTGGCGGAATTATCCAAAAAAGAAGGGGAAGTAGCTGACTATCTAGAAACATCCCGTGAATATCGCTCAGAAGTGGACGTATTTGATGATTTCACAGCAGAAGAGCGTGATCGTAAATTTGGTAAGGCCCCTGCTACTGTATGGGAAAATATCCAAGGCTATACAAACAATCCAGAAAAAGTAGCATCTTTAACATTGGGTGGTGCTTTTGAACAAGATTTAATGGATTCCTTTATGGCGGGTATTTTAAAACGTTGGACATTGGAACTAGCAAACCGCATTGTGCCAGCTAATATTCAATTAGTGCGTTCTTTACAAGCTGTTCATGATACAGCAGATGCATTTGATAGTGCAAACTGGAATAAAGTCAATACATTACGTTTATACTTGGCAAAAGATAGTGTAGATAGCAAATCTTTATTCACGCGCATCACTGATGCATTAGCAAAAGGTGATTATGATACAGCATCTACATTGCAAGTTGAAATGAATGAAAAAGTGCTTGAATTAGAAGCGTTATATGCAGAATATACTCGTAATATTCTATAATAGGTACTTAGTATAAAAAAGGACTGACCACAACATTGTGTTCAGTCCTTTTGTTATGATAATCTATAATCTTTCTCCAGTATTAGGCTCTTTACCATATCGAACGACTAATACTAAACTGATGACTAAGGCCAAGATAGCAGAAGACCAAAGAAATAAATCTATAGCAGATTCATGAGATACAATAATCAGTCGAATGATGGCAGTAATGCCGATGTAGATAAAGTAACGAAGAGGGAAGTGGAAGTTGTTTTTAAAATATTTTACCACTAAGGATAAGAATTCAAAAAATAGAAAGAAATTAATAATTTCTTCTAAAAATGTAATATATGCCACTTCGGTTGTGAATAAACCTGGTATGAGCGTTACTTCCAATAAAAAAGGGTGGAGTGACGAATCACTGCACCCTTATATACTTTGTAAGTAACAATTATACTAACGCTTTAGTAGCCGCTTCAGCTGCATCAAAGTTTACAGCAGAAGTTACCTCTGGTACGTATTCTACATAACGAATTACGTCGTCTTTGTCGATGACAACGATACCACGAGATAATAAGCGTAAGCCTTCAAGAATGAAACCATAATTTTCACCGAAAGAAAGGTCGCGGTGGTCAGATAAAGTTTCAACTTTGTCGATACCAGCAGCACCACACCAACGTTTTTGAGCGAATGGTAAGTCTACAGATACTGTCAATACAACAACGTTTTCACCTAATTTAGAAACGTTTTGATTAAACCAACGAGTTTGCGCATCACATACGCCAGTATCCAAAGATGGTACTACAGAAATAACTTTAACTTTACCAGCATAATCAGCTAATGTTTTTTCACCTAAGCCATTGTCTAATAGTGTGAATGCAGGAGCTTTATCACCTACTTTTACTTCTTTACCTAATAAAGCGATTGGGTTACCTGCAAATGTTACTACACCTGTACGTTTTTCCATTGTATGTTCCTCCTTAAAATACGGAATATTATCTTTTGTATAATGACATTATAACATGGTACAATAAAATTAGTAAATAAACTTTATCGAAAAAAATCGAAATTATTATAGAATGGGGGTACTTATGAAAGGTTTTCATTTATTCCGATACTTTTTCAAAGATCATTCGTATAAATATATTATTGGAATCATATTACTACTTACCATAAATGGGCTATTCTTACTGGTTCCTTCTTGGATGGGGGAAGCTATCAATACATTATATGTTGGCAAAGATGGAATCTGGCAGTATGTATGGTGGTTTATCGTATTAGGCATTGTTATTACTGTGTTAAAATTTATCTCTCGTCATATGCTTCTAGGTTCTATCCGCAATTTTGAGTTTTATTTGCGTCGAGAGTTATTTCGTCATGCCTTACGCATTCCTACATCTTATTATGATGAACATGGTCCAGGAAAAGTTATGGCTTTGATGACAAATGATGTAACCTCTCTACGTGTGTCTCTGGGATTAGGAGTTATGTTATTTGTAGATGCCTTATTCTTTGGGGTCATTGCGTTTTGTATCCTTGTTCAAAAGATGTCCCTATGGTTAGCAGTGGTGACTATATTGCCGATGCCATTTATTGTGTATGGCATGTTGAAGCTTTCAAAACATTTACGAAGTCGTCAAAAGAAAGCACAAAGTTCCTACAGTGATGTGACAGAATATGCTCAAGAGTTATTTTTAGGCATGGCAGTCATTCGTGCATTCAACAAGGAGTATACGAGCTGGAAACGGTTTATAAAAGTGAATGAAAAGAACTATGAAAATAATCTAGATGTGGTGCGTATTGATTCCTTACTGACTCCATTAACGTATATGGCACCCTTTGTTTGTTATGCACTTAATATGTATGTGTGTGGTCAAGCTATCATCAATGGAGAACTAACAGTAGGCGAATTTGTGGCACTTAATGGGTATGTCATGCTTGTTATAGGACCAATCATGGCGATTGGCTCTTTAACATCTGTATTGCAAAAAGGCTTGGCCTCCTTGGAACGAATGGAAGAGTTCTTTGAACTTCCTCAGGAAGAAATTCAAGAACAAGTAGGGCACTTACCACTAGAAGATATACATATAGAAGGATTAAACTTTGCCTATGCTACTAGCAAGGAACCAATTTTAAAAGATGTATCTATGCATATTCCAAAAGGAGCTTTTATTGGTATCGTTGGTGGGCCTGGATCGGGAAAGTCTACTTTATTTAAATTATTATTGGATATTCAGCATGCCCCTAAACATAGTATCTATTTTGGTTCTACCGATATTCAAGATATTCCGCTTAGTACATTACGTCATAGTATCGCCTATGCATCATCCACGCCTTCTTTACTAAGTGTATCCATTAGAGAGAATATTCAATTTGGTTATACAAAGGGAAAAGATTTGTCAATGACTATTGAAGAAGCTGCTCAACGGGCGGGTTTGTTTAGAGATTTAGAGGAACGTATTGAAGGGAATCGTAAGTATGATCACTTAGAAGAAGGTGGTACCGATGTATCTGGAGGACAACGACAACGAATTTCTTTGGCTCGTGCATTCTTTAAAGATGCTCCTTACTTGCTTTTAGATGATGCTTTCTCTGCTTTAGATGCTCATAGTTTATGTCATATCTTAGACACATTGCGATCTAATACAGAACAAACTATTATATGCATTTCACAGCGCTTAGAGGCCTTAGAAGGTGCAGATTGTATTTATGTGTTCCACGAAGGTCATATCGTTGAATCTGGTACGCATTCAGAATTATTACAACAAAAAGGTATGTATCATCAGTTGGTGATGTTGCAAAAGCGAGGAGATAGCCATGAGAACTAAACAAAAAACAGATTATCATGTGCTATTACATTTGTGCACATTTATAAAACCGTATATGGCCTATATGTGTCTTGGTGTTTCTATGTTACTTCTAGTGCTAGGAGTGCAATTAGTACGACCAGTTATTATGAAAGAATTTATCGATGTAGGCGTGGCGACTAAAGATATGGGTCTCATAACGAATTATGCAGTCGCTTATATTGGATTAATTTTATTTGGAATGATTGCATTAGGTGTTGAAAACTATGCTTTGCAAAGTTTTGGACAACGTATCATCTATGATATTAGAAATAAAATTTTTGAAAATATATTAACTATGAGTCCTAGAGAGTTTACGGCGTATCCTGTAGGAAATTTAGTGACAAGAGTTACCAATGATACAGAGTCGATTCGCACCTTATATACAGAGGTGCTCGTAAAAATAAGTAGTAGTATCTTTCAGATTATTGGTATTTTAGCGTTTATGTTCCTTATAGACACTACATTGGCTACCATAGTATTACTATTAGTGCCTGTATTTGCTGGGGTTATTTTTATCTATCGTAAGTATGCTAGAAAAGCTTTCAGAGGCGTTCGTAGTAAAGTGGCTGCATCCAATGCATCCGTACAAGAAATGTTAAATGCTATTTTGATGATTAAGACCTATGTAGGTGAAATTATCATGGAAAAAAGCTACGATAAGGTAAGTCGAGAGTTTCTAGAGGCAGGCCTATTTGAGGTAAAAACATTTGCTATTTTTAGGCCAATTGTAGATGGATTATTTTTTGTAGCTCTTATTGCTATTTTTACTGTGACTGGATATTTTGATTCTATTACGGAGGCAGGCACTGTTTTTGCATTTTTACAATATATTAATCGGATTTTTGAACCTATCAAAGAAATTGCTGAAAAATATGGTAATTTACAGTCTGCCTTAGCAGGAGCAGAACGTATTTTACCTATGTTGGAAAGTGAAACTAAGCAGGTACAAAAGAATATTGTGATACCAAAAGAATTTTCTTCTATTCATTCTATCGAGTTTGATCATGTCTATTTTTCTTATGATGGAACAGAAAATTACGTATTGAAAGATATTAATTGGTCCTTACAGGAGGGGGAATTCTTAGGAATAGCAGGTCCATCCGGTGGGGGTAAGTCCACGATGATGCAATTATTACTTGGTTTTGAACAGCCTACGAAAGGATGTATTCGTATAAATGGACATGATTTGAGCTCATTAGACGCAAGGATCATACGCCAATCAATGGGCTATGTATTCCAAGACTCCCATTTGTTTAAAGGTTCTATTGAAGAGAATATTTCTTTGTTTGATAGTTCTATTACAGAAGAAATGATAAAAGAAGCTGCTAAACGGGCTCATTTAGATAGCTCTGTACAGCGTTTGGAAGAGGGATATAAGACGCCTGTGGGATATTTAGGATCTTTACTTTCACAGGGGCAACGCCAATTATTGTCTTTGGCTAGAACCTTGGTACAGAATAAATCATTATTAGTATTTGATGAGGCTACTTCCAATATAGATAGTCACACAGAAGAATTATTGCAACAATCTATTGCAGATATGAAAGGTGATAAAACGATGATTGCCATAGCACATCGTTTGTCAACGTTACGTGATGCTACAAAAATTATTGTCATATCCGATGGTGAAATTGTAGAACAAGGTACCTTAGAGAAAGTGCTAGGTCAAAAAGGTTTGTTTTATCAATTATGGAATGCATAAAGAAAGGGTATTATGGAAGATATTATTTCACGAGATAATAAAAAAATTAAGCACATTGTACAATTATATAAACGAAAATATCGTACTACGCATCAGGAATTTGTAGCTGAAGGATATCGTACAGTCATAGATATGCTGCCTACTGGTACAGTACGGTATGTCATTGTCAACATAGAATCCATAAAACAGGAACAGTTAGATCCATTGCTATCCTTATGTGGTATCTATGACGTACAGATATTTTCCATTTCAGATAACTTATGGAAAGGGATTGAAACAACCGTTCATGGACAAGGTATAATTGCTGTAGTATGTCAAAAAGTACATCGACTAGAAGATTTTCGTGTAAAAGAGAATGGTCTATATGTACTCATTGATGGAGTACAAGATCCAGGCAATTTAGGAACTTTAATACGAACTGCTGTTGGTGCTGGTGTAAGGGCTATGTTTTTAACATCTAATACGGTAGATATATACAATGAAAAAACAGTGCGTAGTACTATGAGTGGATTGTGTAAATTACCGATTTATACAAATGTCACAAAAGATAGTGTAGTAAAGCTTATAGAAGAGCAAGGAATCAAATTGTATGGAACTGTTTTAGAAGATAGTGTTAACTATGGAGAACCAAGTTATGCAGGGGCCACTATGATTGCTCTAGGAAATGAAGCAAATGGTATTTCAGAGGATATATTACAGTTGGTTACACAGAGAATTTCTATCCCCATGTATGGTCCCATGGAATCTCTGAATGTTGCCATAGCTGGAGCTTTGTGCATGTATAAAGTACAAGAAAGAAAACTTTGTCTATCCAAATAGCAATAATTTTGGTAGAATAAGAATACAATTATCCATTTAGTGCGTACAGGAAGGTAACTATGAAACGTCTAATTGTGAATGCAGATGACTTTGGTTTACATCCTCTTATTAATGAAGGAATCTTAGAAAGTCATCAACAAGGAATAGTAACAAGTACGTCTTTATTGGCATCTGGAAAGTATTTTGAGGATGCCTTATCATTAGCTAAGACAATGCCCACACTAGGCGTGGGATTACATGTTTGCTTGGTCGGTGGGCTTTCACCAGTCTGTGATCCTAAAGAAGTTCCAAGTCTACTGATAGATGGTAAATTTCCTATGACACACACAGAATTTATAAAACGGCTGTATACCGGACGTATAAAAGGTTCTGAATTACGAAAAGAAATTGAAGCACAATTTCAAAAAGTAATGTCTACAGGATTACCTATAACACATGTAGATGGACATCAACATATGCATGTACTACCACAAGTGTTGCCTATAGTGGCAGAACAAATGAAGCGCTATGGTTTAACTAAGATTCGTATGCCCGATGAAACTCCATTTTTAATAAATGGTGTGTCTTCACTAGGTCGTTGGATTGGTAAAGTAGGGCTAACGGTTATCACACAACAAGCCTACACTACATCTCGTGATTTTGGATTTTCATCGCCCCTATATTTTTGGGGGATGATGAATGGTGGTCAATTGAGGGAAGAATCTTTGTTAGCAATTTTAAAAAAAGTTGCTAAGAAACAAGGGGTCCATGAAATTATGACACATCCTGGTAAAGATAATCATACACTCCGATCCTTGTATGATTGGGGCTATCATTGGGATGAAGAACGATTTGCGATGACATCGGCTAGAGTAAAAGAATATATTAGCACTCATGATATTAGCCTCATCCATTATGGACAATGGACTGAAGGAGAACGTTCATGAGCACCATGGTAAAGCGAGGAATCTTCATTGGATTTTTACTCCTTATTGTGTCAGGTATAACAATTTATTTTACAATTGATTTAGATTCATTGGCTACGCTAGGTACATTTAATCTTACATCTTTATTGTTGGCCATAGTAGCACTTGCTTTAGGTATGTACTTTGATGGATTGCGCCTGCAACGATTAGTACATATGGGTGGATATAATTTATCCTTGATTGCCATTCTACGAGTTATTTTTGGTAATTATTTTATGGCCATGCTCACACCTGGTGCTAGTGGTGGTGCGGTGGCACAGGCTTTAATTTTACGGTCCTATCATGTACCTATTGGCACTGCCGCTCCGATCGTATTAGTGCGAACCGTATTTTCCATATTATTTCTAATTGTTATGTTACCGATTATATTGGTAACGGAACCAATCGAAGTACCATATATAACTAATACACAATTATTAGGTATATCGATTTTTGTTGTGATTTCAACATTTATGGGAATGTATTTACTACAAACGCGACTCATGAAACGCTTGGTAACTTGGATGTGTAAGATGATGAAGAAAGGAAACCCGAAAGGTTGGCTCATCAAGTTAGATGAATTTAATAGGGGACTTAGTTTATTATATGCAAACCCTATGCAATCTTTTATCGTTTTTATTGAGTCTGCATTGAGCTTATTATTCTTATATGCGATAGCGCCAGCTTTGATGTATGCGTTTACTTCAGATATTAGCATTGTTGAAATTTTAAATCGCATGATTTTATTAAATTTAATTTTATATTTTGCACCCACACCAGGTGGAACAGGAGTTGCTGAAGGATTATTTGTGTATTTATTCGCCTCCTTTGTACCAATTGGAACGGTGGGGCTAGTTGCAGTGGCGTGGCGGATTGTTGCAGAATATGTTCCATTTTTTATCGGCATGTATTCCGTATTTACTCTATATGGACAACACATGGCAAGTTCCGTTTCCACTAGTAGTGAAGAGGTGTAGTTATGGCTGTGAAAGGCAAAAAAGACAAATTTTATTTAGTGAATGAAGTAATCTTACCAGAAGCGATTAAAAAAACAATTAAAGTAAAATCTATTTTACAACTAGGAGAGGCTAAAACAATTAATGAAGCTGTTGAAAAAATGGATTTAAGTCGTTCTGCCTATTATAAATACAAAGATTATGTATTTCCATTTTATGAACTTTCACAAGGTAAAATTGTGTCAATTAACGCACTGATCTCTAATGAGTCTGGTATGTTATCTAATATCTTACGGATTATTGCAGATTATAATGGCAGTGTGTTAACAATTAATCAGAATTTACCGCTACAAGGTGTAGCACATGTGAATATTTCCTTTGAAACGAAGGAATTGACATTACCAGTAGAAGATGTTTTGCACGAAGTACGACAATTAGAGGGTGTTATTAAGGTGGAACTAATTGGTCAAGCCTAGTGCCTAAGGAGATTTAGAATGAAGCAAGGCGTAAAGATTGCCCTCTTGGGTTTTGGTACAGTTGGACAGGGTACAGTTGAACTATTGACTAAAAATTTAGATGTCATACAAAATCGTATTAGTGTACCAGTAATAGTAGATAAAATTTATGTGAGAAATCCAGATAAATATAGTCATGTTGCACTACCTGCAACAGCTACGTTTGTAACAGACTATAAAGAAATTTTACAGGATTCATCTATAGATATTGTAGTGGAAGTGATGGGAGGGACTACCTTTGCCCGTACTTGCATTGAAGAAGCCATTATTGCTGGAAAACATGTGGTGACTGCCAATAAAGATTTATTAGCAGAAGCTGGTCCCTATTTAATGGAGCTAGCTACGAAGCATCATGTGGACTTACGCTTTGAAGCGAGTGTGGCAGGGGCGATTCCAATTATCCGCGCCTTATATGATTCCTTCGGCGGTAATCAAATTACAGAAATTATGGGTATTTTAAATGGAACCACTAACTTTATTTTGTCTAAGATGAGTGAAGATGGATTAGGCTATGAAGAAGTCCTAAAAGAAGCACAAGACCTTGGCTATGCAGAAGCAGATCCTACATCTGATGTGGAAGGCTATGATGCAGCACGTAAATTAGCCATCTTAGGTTCTATTGCCTTTAATAAACGTATCTTCTTTGAAGATGTAAGTTGTGAAGGGATTACGCAAATTGATGCTAGTGATATCCAATTTGGCAAAGAGTTTGGCTATACTATTAAGTTGTTAGGTATTGCGAGAGAAACGAAAAAAGGTCTGTCCTTAAATGTACATCCTGCCTTCATTGCAAACACCCATCCATTAGCCTCTGTACGGGGTTCTTTTAATGCTGTATTTTTACGTGGTAATGGTTTTGATGAGGCTATGTTCTACGGTCGTGGAGCTGGTAGCTTACCAACAGGTAGTTCTATCGTGAGTGACGTGATGGAAGTAGCTCGTAATGTAGTACAAGGAAAAACAGGGGAAATGAAGCAGTTCTATTATCCGCAAAAAACAATGTATAGTTCTAGTAAAATTGAATCTGCTTACTACATTCGTATGACTGTGGATAACTCAACAGGTGTATTAGCAAAAGTAGCTACCAAATTAGCAGAACAACGCATCTCTGCTCATTCTGTTATCCAACGTAAAGCAGATAATGATACTGCTACATTAGCGATAATTACTTCTAAATGTCCTCATGCGTATATTCAAAATCTAATTGATTCTTTCAACCATTTACGTGTAGTTAGAGAAGTGGGGAGTGTCATCCGCATCATGGTTGAATAAAGGAGTGTTCATGAAATCTATTACGGTGCAAGTGCCGGCTACGAGTGCTAATTGCGGTCCTGGGTTTGATTGTCTTGGAGTAGCATTAAATTTATATAATTTATTTACCTTTGAACCTGATACAGAGGCTACATCTAATACGTATACTTTTGAAGGTTTTGGGGCAGATTTATTGGAACAGGAAGACCATAGTCAAAATCTAGTGGGTATTGCCATGGAGCGTGTATTTAAAGAGGTGAATGCTACACCAGTATACGGTCGTATTCATTCTAATACACAAATTCCTCCATCAAGAGGACTTGGCAGTAGTTCTACCGCTATTGTAGGTGGTTTACTATTGGCAAATGCCTATTTACAAGAGCCCCTAAACAAAGACCAGTTATTACTCATTGCCAACGATATGGAAGGGCATCCTGATAATGTAGCGCCGGCTATTATGGGGAATTTAGTCTGTGCTGTTGGTGGGAATGATACAGTATTCCATTCCCATATCGATGTACCAAGTAATTTAACCTTTGCTGTAGTGGTACCAGAAGTGATTGTAGAAACATCGTATGCGCGAAGCGTATTGCCAACGGAGTTAAGCTATAAAGAAGCTGTTGCCAATGTAGGATTTGCCACATTATTTGTAGGCTCTATGATACAAAATAGGATGGATAATTTGTCTGTAGCATTACAGGATTATCTACATGTACCGTATCGTAAAACTTTGATTCCTTATTGTGATGATGTATTTACTGCAGCTAAGAATCATGGTGCCTATGGGTCTACTATTAGTGGTTCAGGCTCAACCTTAATTGCCTATTGTTCTCCGGAACATGCAGTGACAGTGGCAGATGCTATGAGTTCTGTCTTTATGAATCACGACATTGATTGTCGTCGCTTTGTGCTTCATGCAGACCGTGAAGGTGCTAAAGTTGTGAAAATTAAATATGAGTAGAACTCTTCATGATTCTTTTAAACTGTATATGATATAATTAAGTATATATATTCTAAAATATATCTAAGTAGGAGGAATACATGAACAATATAAAAACAGCAGCCTTGTTGGCATTATTATCAGGATTATTGATGGTGATCGGTCAAATGGTTGGAGGTCACTCTGGAATGATACTGATGTTTATTATTTCCTTAGGTATCAACTTCTATACTTATTGGAATAGTGCGTCTATGGTACTACGTGCCTATGATGCAAAAGAAATTACAGAGCAAAATAATCCTAATATCTTTCAAATTGTAAAAAAATTAGTTCATAACGCTGGGTTACCGATGCCAAAGGTGTATATAATTGAATCAGAAGTACCTAATGCATTTGCTACAGGTCGTGACCCTGAGCATGCAGCAGTGGCTGTGACAACGGGTATTATGAATCTTTTAACCGATGATGAAATTGAAGGCGTTCTGGCTCATGAACTCTCTCACGTGAAACATAGAGATACACTAATTAGCACTATTGCAGCAAGTATGGCAGGATTTATTGCGATGGTGGCGAATATGTTACAATGGGCAGCTATTTTTGGTGGCCGTAATGATGAGGAAAATTCTAATCCTTTAGCCTTAATCGGTACTATCATTTTAGCTCCATTAGCAGCTAGCTTAATTCAAATGGCAATTTCACGATCTCGTGAATATTTAGCAGATGAAGAAGGGGCGATGATGAGTCGTAAGCCTTTATCTTTAGCATCTGCATTAGCTAAAATTGAGCATTATGCTAAATTTGGTGTGCTACCAGGTCAAAGTGAAAGTCGTGTATCATCTACAGCACACATGTTTATCATTAATCCTTTAAGTGGAATTTCTTCCACTATGACTCAATTATTTAGCACGCATCCATCTACAGAAAGTCGTATTCAACGTTTGCGTGAAATAGCGAGTCGCATATAAAGGTAGTGACATCTATCTTATGTTACAAAAATCGTAAGATTTCTAATTGTTAAGGAGGTATACTATGGCAAAAGTGTACACGAAAACAGGCGATGCAGGTTCTACTGGTTTATACACTGGTGAACGTGTAAGTAAAGCATCTCAACGTGTTTGTACGTACGGAACCATTGACGAGGCGCAAGCCTTTCTTGGAGTAGCTCGTGCGTACTCTGATAAAAAGGTAGTGCAAGACACATTATTGCAACTTGAAAAAGAACTATGGATGATTATGGCTGATATCTCTAGTTTAGGGCAAGAAGCTACTATTACAGATGAGCATGTGACTAATTTAGAGCAGATCATCGACAAATTTGATGAACAATTAAAGCCACTATCTAAGTTTATTTTACCTGGCGATAGTAAAACATCTAGTTTCTTACATTTAGGTCGGACCATCGTTCGCCGTGCAGAACGTGATCTATGGAAATTAGGAGAAACAGAAGAGATTCATATGTCGAATCTTCGCTATTTGAATCGATTATCCGACTTGCTATTTATCTTGGCTCGCGTAGAAGATGAAGTGAAATAGTTTACCATATAAAAGGAGGTACTCCATGTGGGGTACCTCCTTTTAGTATCTCTTAGATTATTTCTATCAAATCTTCTTGGATGTGCTATAATACTATGTATGTAGTTACTGTAATTAATGTTGTACTTCTTGTACATCTACAGTTTTGTTTAACACATCTTCTGGGCTTGGATAGAAGAAATAGATCTGGTCGATCTCATTTTTAAATTTCTCACGGATGTGTACAGATAATAATGTTTCAAACTGAATGATGTCTTCTGATTCCATCACAGCATCTTCTACCAATATAAATAATTGTGGATCTGCTTTTGGGGCATTCGGTGGTAAACGATCTGGTGAAAGTGGAACATTCACGATGATGCGTACAGAAGCTACATAATTTCCATTTTGATCTTTGATGGCTGCACGGTATGTATTTTCCCATAGAGTGGCCATTAATTGGATGTCTAAGTTTAATAATTCCATAGTTGTCTCCTTTATTAATGAACGTATAGTACATATGATAACTGATAAAGGGCAACTTTGTATAGGTATACTATGAAAAATCGTATCATATTTTGTACAGGTGGTGCCCGCAGTGGAAAAAGTGAATTTGCGGAAACACTGGCATTATCAAAAGAAGGACAAAAAGGATATATTGCTACAGGTCAAGCCTATGATGAAGAAATGAAACATCGAATTCATTTGCATCAAGAACGGCGTAAACAGATTTGGAACAATTATGAAATTCCCTATGCTATGAGTGCTGAAATTCAAAAAATACTAGATGAATGCTCCGTGGTATTAGTAGATTGCTTGACGATGTGGACTACTAATCTAGTATTACAAGATGGAGAATTTACATCTCAGGAAGATATAAATAATCGTGAAAGATTTATACTTTCAGAAGTACAGGCTGTACTCGATGCCATTCGATCTTACAGGGGAGACGATGAAAAAACAATTATTTTTGTTACCAATGAGATTGGCTTAGGTATCGTGCCAGAGAATAAATTAGCTCGTATTTTTAGAGATATTATGGGACGTGTCAATCGAATGGTAGCAGCAGAGGCTGATGAAGCGTATATGACAATTAGTGGTATAACAATAGATATAAAAGCATTGGAGGTAAATCACCATGGCTAAAAAGATTATGTTTCAAGGTACCAGTTCTAATGTAGGTAAAAGTATTTTAGCTACAGCAATGTGTCGTATTTTACACAATAAGGGATATAAAACAGTACCTTTTAAAGCACAAAATATGGCTTTAAATTCTTATGTTACAAAAGCAGGGGATGAAATTGGTCGTGCCCAAGTAGCGCAAGCGGAAGCAGCAGGTTTAGAGCCTATTGTACAAATGAATCCTGTCCTATTAAAACCTACAGGAAATCAATCTTCTCAAGTCGTGTTAATGGGTAAACCAGTCGGCGTGTATAGTGCTAGAGAATACCATACAAAATATTCCTTAACAGCTTTAGATAAAGTAAAAGAAAGTTTACAATATCTTGATGATCATTTCGATATGATTGTCATTGAAGGTGCTGGTAGCCCTGCGGAAGTCAATTTAAAAGCTAATGATATTGTTAACATGCGGGTTGCTAAATTGGCAAAGGCTCCTGTTATGCTGATTGCAGATATTGATCGTGGCGGAGCCATTGCCTCTGTGGTGGGAACCTTAGAATTATTAGAACCAGATGAAAGAGATTTAGTAAAAGGCATTATCATCAATAAATTCAGAGGTGATGTCACATTATTACAACCTGCTTTGGATTTTATTGAAGAAAAAACAGGTAAAAAAGTGGTAGGTGTAGTGCCGGCTATTGAAAATCTTGATATTGACGAAGAAGACTCTGTGGCTTTAGAAAGTAAATATAGAGGTGTATCAAAAGAGATTACCATTGCTGTTATGCAAACTCCTAAAATCTCTAATTTTACAGACTTTGATGCTCTTGCCTATGAACCAGATGTATCTGTACGTTTTGTAAAACAAGGGGAACCTATCGGGCAACCTGATATGGTTATCTTGCCGGGATCAAAAAATACGTTAGCTGACTTAACGTACTTACAAGAACATGGTTATGACAAGGATATTCATGCCTTAGCAGAAGCTGGCGTGCCAGTGCTAGGCATTTGTGGTGGCAACCAAATGTTAGGGGAAATGCTTTATGATCCGGAAGGGATTGAAGGGGATATTCCTGAATTAAAAGGTTTAGGTTTACTTCCAACAGCAACTACTATGAAAACGGAAAAATTAACACATCAAGTTTGTTTTGATGTAAAGAATTTATCTTTTTTAGGTACTAACTATAGTAGTGAAAATCTTGTAGGCTATGAAATCCATATGGGAGATACTCAACCAGTAGGACCAGGAGAACGTTGTTTCCATATTCAAAAGCGTAGTGATGCTAAGGTAGATGTAATTGATGGATTTGTCACTAGTAATGGTCAAGTGATGGGCACATATATTCACGGTATTTTAGATAATGATGGTTTACGTCGCTCTATTCTGAATGCATTGCGTACAAAAAAAGGATTAGAGCCATTGGATGTTGTATTCCGCTACTTTGAACATAAAGAAGCTGCCTATAATCGATTAGCTAAGATTGTAGAAGAACATTTAGATATGGATTATATTCAATCATTATGGGAGCAAGAATAATGGAATGGTTTATACACCATCTTCTTTATTTTATTCCTTTAGGGGCACTTTTGTTAGATACTTTAGTGGGTGACCCTAGAAGTAAATACCATCCTGTTGTTTTAATTGGTAATTGTATTTCTTTCTATGAAAATATTTTGTACAAAAAAAATACCACTCCAAAACATCAAATTTTGCTAGGTATCTCTACCGTTTTATTGGTCATGATTACTGTTATGATCATCGTTACGGGCCTATTGTTCATCGGTGGTACTATTCATCCAATTGGCTATTTTATCATTTCTTTGTTGTGCCTATATATCGCCATTAGCCCACGGTGCTTAGCCGAGTCAGGTATAGAAATTGCCAATTTATTACGCAAAAAAGATATAATAGAAGCACGCCGTAAAGTAGGTTGGATTGTAGGTCGTAAAACTAGCGATCTAGATGAAAGTGAAATTACTCGCGCCACCATTGAAACAGTAGCAGAAAATACAGTAGATGGTATTATTTCTCCCCTATTTTGGTTTGTCCTATTAGGCCCCTGGGGCGCTATTGGATACCGAGCGATTAATACTATGGATTCTATGTTAGGCTATAAAAATGAGCGCTATTTATACTTTGGTCGATTTGCTGCTAAATTAGATGATGTTGTTAATTATATTCCAGCTCGTCTTACCTTTGTGTTATTTGTAATAGCCGCATTTCTATGTGGCAAGGACTGGAAACAAGCCTTCCGTATAGCAGCTCGTGATGCAGCTAAACATCCTAGTCCTAATGGAGGGTATGCAGAGGCTCCAGTAGCTGGGGCATTACATATTCGGTTAGGCGGGCAAAATGTGTATCATGATAAAGTTACCTTCCGGGCTTATATGGGAGATCCTATAACATCTATGGTAGGGAAACATATTTATCAAACTATATATTTGATGTATACTGTTTCTATTCTCGGAGTTGTGTTGACAATGGTCAGTACATATGTAATTAATCAATGGTAGGTGGAATATGAAAGGATTTTTTGTAGGTCTTCAATTTTTAACACGATTAAAAATTGTGAATCAAACAGAATGGAAAGTAGAAGACTTTGGCGCATCGGTTTCCTATTTTCCATTAGTAGGTCTTGTCATCGGTGCCTTTATGTGGGCCCTGTATAGCTTAGCAAATCCTTATATTCCGGTGTCCTTACTGATGCTTATATTAGTTATCTTTGAATTTCTATTTACTGGTGGGCTTCATGCAGATGGTTTTATGGATACTTGTGACGGTTTATTTTCAGGACGTGATCGGGAACGTAAATTAGAGATTATGAAAGATAGCCGAGTAGGGAGTAATGGGGTAGTAGGATTTGTATTTTTAACGCTCTTAAAATGGCAATTATTAGTAAATCTACCAACTATAGTGGTTCCTATAGTTTTGGTGAGTATGCCCATATTGAGCCGCTATACGATGGTCATTAGTATTCAGAAGTTTCCCTATGCAAGACCAGAAGGTATAGGTAAATTTTTTGCTGCTAATGCCCCTAAGTATGCCACATCGGTAGCAACGGTATTGGCATTATTACCAGTGTTCTTCTATGAATGGTTTTATGCGTATCTATTTGTTATTGCTTTAGCTGTGAATCTTATCATTAATTCTTATGTAACAAAGCATTTAGGCGGAACTACAGGGGATACGTACGGATTCGTATGTGAATTATCAGAAGTTTTTATTATTTTAGGTGCAATTATTGTCAGTGTTATATAAATGAAAGGAGGAAGTAGAGTTGGCATTTTATGTAAGAACGCCAGGGACTTGTGGAGAATTTATTCAAGGCTCCATAAAGGGACAACGATTTTTAGTAACTTGTCCTATTAATCGTTATTCCTATGCTATTGGCGATGTACAATTCCCACTTCCTCTTTCATCGATTTCCTTACAGTCAAAAGCTTATCAAGCGTACATCACAGTATTGGATACATTGGGTATCAATAGAGCAATAGCGAAGCCCGTGTATTTACATTCTGATATTTTACAAGGAAAAGGATTGGCCTCTAGTAGCGCCGATATTAGTGTGGTGGCTATGGCTACAGCAAAAAGCCATGGCCATAATTTATCTATGGAGCAATTGGCCTCTATCTGTTTATCAATTGAGCCTACTGACGCCCCCTTTTACCCGGGTATTGTTCAATTTGATTATCTCAATGGTACATGTTGTGAATTATTAGGCACATGTCCACCGATCCGCATCGTTATGTTCGATGAAGGCGGTACTATTGATACAGTACAATTTAATCATCAACAAAATTTAGATGTGTTAATTGATGAAAAAGAAGAGTTGATGGTAGAAGCTTTAGCAAAATTTAAAGAAGGTATACATAAGCATAATGTTAAACTTATCGGTGAAGCCTCTACCATTAGTTCTTTCGGTAATCAACGTATATTGCAGAAGCCAAATTTATATGCTTTGCATCAAATTGGTATAGAGTGTAATGCTATCGGAACGATTATTGCCCATAGTGGAACCGTGCTGGGTTTGCTATTCCCTCCAGATTCACCAAGTGTTGTACACTGCTTGCAACGAGTAAAACAGGAATTGCCAAATCTTACCTTCATGGATATAGTGGAAACTACGAATGAGGGAATTACTTTCATGGAACGATAAAGGAGGTTATCATGGTAAAAACAACGAATGTACATGGTGGCAATGTGCATAAAGCGAGCCGACTATTACATACTTCCTTAGATCAGATTTTAGATTTTAGTGCCAATATTAACCCATTAGGGATGAGTAGTAAGGGCTTGGATGCCGTGAAGGATGCATTGCAGGATGTCATTCATTATCCAGATCCAGATATGACTCATCTTTATTCCATCACTTCTGAATTGTGGAATATCCCAAAGGAATGTATCGTTTTTGGCAATGGAGCGGCAGAGTTAATTTATGCTATCTGTCGATTGCCTCAGATCGAAGGTATTTATGTGCCAGCTCCAGGATTTTCCGAATACAGTCATGGCGCTAAGTCTTGTGGTTTGCCCATTGTAGAATACCCCTTAGAATTTGATGAGCATATATTTAGCTTTTCCTACGATTTGAATACTATGTTACAAGACCTACAGCAGAGCAAACACGAGTTAGTATTTATTGGAAATCCCAATAATCCATGTGGTACTTTGTGGAACCAGGAAAGTCATGAATTGTTTGAAGTATGTAAAAATAATGGTCATTATCTTGTGTTTGATGAGTCATTTATTGATTTTTTAGGGGATGCATATTCTATGCGTAACTATGTAAAAGAGTATGACAATGTGATTGTTGTACATTCTTTAACTAAGTTTTACGCAGTCCCTGGTTTACGGATTGGGGCGATGATGGCAAACCCTATGATTACACAATTTATCAAAGATCATATTCCTGCTTGGTCTGTAAACCATATAGCTCAAATATACAGCGAAGAGGCTCTACAAGATGTAGATTATATAAAAAGGACTCGTACAGCACTAAAAACAGAAAAAGAATGGCTATATAAGGAGCTTATGCAGATGGACTCCTTACAGTGCATTGAACCATCTGTGAATTATATTCTTTGCCACCTACATGAGCAGTATTCATTAGAAGATATGATTCAGAATTTATGTCATCAATCTATCTTACTTAGAGACTGCTCTCAGTATACTGGGCTAGGGCCTAATTGGTTTCGGGTAGCTGTCAAAACAAGAAAGCAAAATCAGCAACTAATACAGGCTTTACAAGCATATTTTAGATTATAATAGGAGATATAATGATACAAATTTATTTTGTTCGCCATGGTGAAACGGATTGGAATCATCTTGGAAAGCATCAAGGATTCAGCGATATACCATTAAATGAAAAGGGCATGGCTCAAGCTGTGGATGTGGGGAATGCTTTACGAGATGTTCATTTTGATAGAGCTATTGTTTCAGACCTAGTACGAGCTAGGGTTACGGCTGAAGAAATTTTAAAAGGCCGATATATTCCTACTACTTTCACAGAAGGATTAAGAGAAATTAACTTTGGCGACTGGGAAAGCTTAACATATTCTGAAATTAATGAACGCTGGCCGGGCCAAATCGAAGCCATTTATGAAGATCCATCAGAGAAACCAATTCCTAATGGGGAGACAGTAGAAATGGTGCAAGAACGTGCCTATACTCGTTTATTAGAAGAGTTAGCGCGTATGGAAGATGGAGAGCGATTATTAGTAGTTTGTCACGGCGGAACTATACGCACATTATTATGTGCATTAACAGGCATTCCATTAAATTGTTTATGGCGTTTAGCACAAGGTAATACAGCTGTTAGTGTAGTAGATTTTTGGGGTGATAAATCCCCTTATAATCGTATTTGTATATTAAATGATACATCTCATACTCATGTGAGAGAAGGTGGTTACGGTGAGGATTGATAAATTTCTAGCCCATAAGGCTTTTGGTACAAGAAAAGAAGTGCATGATTTAATCAAACAGGGTCTTGTAAAGGTAAATGATAGTATTGTTAAGAAAAAAGACATGCATATCAATCCTGATGTAGATGTGGTTACGGTTCAAGATCAAGTTGTACAAGCACAATTAGAATATTATATTAAATTTCACAAACCAGCTGGATATGTAACAGCTGTAGAAGATTCTACAGATCCTACTATCATGGAGTTACTTCCTGAAGAGTTTCAAACTTTGAAGGTATTCCCTGTGGGACGACTTGATAAAGATACAGAAGGGTTGTTATTATTAACCAATGATGGTCCTTGGGCTCATAAAATTATTCATGGCAAAAAAAATATTGGTAAAACTTACTATGTAGAATATAGTGGGGCTTTATCAGATGAAGGCATACAACGTATACAAGCTGGTATAGTTTTAGGGGATGGTACAGAGTGTAAGCCGGCAGAACTATCGCTTCACAATGATGAAGGAGTGATGCATGAGTCTGGTGAAATCATTCACTCCTGTGAATTGACTATTTACGAAGGGAAATATCATCAAGTGAAACGTATGATCGGTGCCTGTGGTGGGACGGTAACGTACTTACAACGCATTGCTATCGGTAGAATTACCCTTGATTCTATTGAAGAAGTGGGCACATTCATAGATTTAACAGAAGAAGAAAAAGAAATTGTTTAATCGAATCTATTCAATTTGTCATATCTATGCATTATATGGTATCATTAGTTGATGCTTTTTAAGGAGGCGAGATGATGAATGGATTAGCAACTTTACAAGGATTCCTACAAGAAGAATCATACGGGGGCGCTATTCTTATTAGTCCTATTAATCTGCATTATTTTGCTGGCTTTACAGGAACTACAGGGGTTGCCCTTGTAACGCCTAACAAAGCGTATATGATAACGGATAGTCGTTATACAGAACAGGCAAAAGAACAATGTGAAGGATACGAAGTAGTAGAATATACAGGTGATGTATATGAAACAATTAGGGACTTACTAAAACGTTCAAGTATTGGTTTAACTACATGTTGCTTTGAAGGAAACTATATGAGTGTCGATGTATTTCAGCAAGTTTGTGATACATTGAATGAAACAGAATTTTTATCCTTCGATTTTGCTAGCCTTCGTATAGTGAAACGAGAAGATGAACTGAAATATTTACGGCAAGCGTTTAATATTGCAGATGAATCATTTGCAGCTATGTTACCACAGCTAAAAGTGGGGATGACTGAAAACGAGGCACGTATTATTCTAGAAACAGAAATGTTACGACGTGGATCTAAAGAGCCATCGTTTGCAACTATTGTTGCTTCTGGTTATCGTTCTAGTATGCCTCATGGGGTCGCTAGTGATAAAGTGATGGAGCTAGGCGATTTTATTACCTTTGACTTTGGTGCTATGTATAAAGGATATCATTCAGATATGACACGCACTATCGTATTAGGTAAGGCTAGTGATGAACAAAAAGAGTTGTACTCTATTGTGTTAGAAGCACAACAACGTGGTGTTGCATCTATAAAAGAAGGTGTAACTGCTTTAGAGATAGATTCAATTTGTAGAGACTATATCAAAGAACAAGGATATGGGTCAAACTTTCGTCATGGCACAGGTCATGGGGTAGGTTTAGATATTCATGAATTACCAGTGGTATCACCAAAATCAAAAGATATATTAAGATCCAATATGGTAGTCACAGTAGAGCCAGGTATATATCTATCAGGGCATATGGGATTACGTATTGAAGATACAGTTATAGTTACTAAGGAGGGTTGTGAAGTTCTCACAAAAACTCCTAAAGATTTAATAGAACTAGATGTGTAATGGAGGGATTTATAATGATTTCCAGTAATGATTTTCGTCCAGGCGTAACTGTCGAATTAGATGGTAATGTATGGCAAGTAGTTGACTTTCAACATGTTAAACCAGGTAAAGGAGCAGCTTTCGTACGTGCTAAATTGAAAAACCTACAAACAGGTGCTGTGGTAGAGCGTACTTTCAATGCTGGTGAAAAAGTGCCAAAAGCTCATGTTGACCGTCGTCGCATGCAATACCTATATGAATCTGATGGAGCATATACTTTCATGGATAATGAAACATATGACCAAACTGAATTAACAGTAGATCAATTAGGGGATGCTAAAAACTTCTTGTTAGAAAATATGGAAGTATCCATTATGTTCTTCCAAGGTATCGTAATCGGTATCGATTTACCAGTAGCTGTTGAGTTACGTGTAGTTGAAACTGATCCTGGTATCCGTGGTGATACTGCAACTGGTGGTAATAAACCTGCTACATTAGAAACAGGTTATGTTGTAAAAGTACCTTTATTCATCGAAGTAGACGATGTATTGCGTGTAGATACACGTACTGGACAATATATTGAACGTGCTTAAACCACAGATTTGATCTTTTAACAACTAGTATAGTATTGTAATTAAAAGCATTTGTTGGCCTGTGGTAGGACGACAAATGCTTTTTTGGTAAATATATGGAAGATAATCGCTTTTTTGAAGGACTGATACAGTTCGACCATTCTGTTTATGAAATGATTGCTACCATGACAGCATTGGAAACTAAAGGTGTTGCGGGTATGAGTACAACATTTGGAGATACGGTCAGTAGCATATTTGGCAGAAAAAATGCCATGGAAGGTGTAAAAGTACAAGTTTTAGAAGATGGATCATTGCAAGTATCTCTACATATTGCAGTGTATTATGGATATCGCGTCCCAGATATAGCCTTGCGTTTACAAGAGCGAGTAAAAAGTGCTCTTGTTTCTATGGCAGATGCTACTGTGAATAGTGTGGATATTTATGTGCAAGATATAATTTTTGAAAGTACCATATTATAGAGGATTTGTATGTCAGATCATTTAGAAATTGAAATTACAGATGCCGTTATTTTAGATGTCACTGCAAGAGTATTGTCATCTTTCGATGAAATACACTCCATGAGCAAACGATTTTTTGATGGTGTTGTAGATGGTATCTCACAAAAACTAGGGCAAAAAAGTTGGCCTGGAATGAATGTTAAACATAAACGAGATAGCTTTGGAGAGGCTTTTATAGAAATTAATTTATATCTTCGTTTATATTGTGGATCTCATCCATTAGAAGTGGCACGACAAATACAACAACAAGTGCGGCAAGATTTACGAAATATGTTAGACTTATATCGTGTTCGTGTAGATGTACACATTGACGGTCTAGAAAGAAGGGAACCTAATCATGAATCATCGTAGGTTAGCAAGAGTGTTTGCATTTGAAACTATTTATGCAGATACATTTTCAGAAGAAATAGTTGAGGAGGCAGTTTTAGATACCACTAAAATGCAAGGAAAAGCCAATCAATTTGCAAAACAATTAATTGCAGGTGTGCGTAGTGAAAAAGAACAATTAGATGCAGCTTTACAAGAATTTTCTCCTAAACGTAAAATGGAACGTTTTCCTAAAGTAGAACTTACTATTTTACGTATGGCAGCGTGGGAGCTATTACATCCACAAGAGGATACACCAGCAAAGATTGTTATTAATGAAGCTGTTTTATTAGCGAAAGAGTTTGGTGGAGAGACTTCCTATAAGTACATTAATGCTATCCTTCATAATTTAGCTAAATCGAGACAATAACATGACCTATTATTTAGGAATAGATACAAGTTGTTATACTACATCTTGTGCAATTGTTGATGAGGAAGGTAGATTAGTACAGGAAGTTAGAAAACTGTTAGAAGTACCGCAGGGGAAACGAGGATTACAACAGTCACAAATGGTGTTTCAACATACTCGTGCTTTAGGTGAACTGATTCAGTCTTTACATTTGGATCAACCCATTTCAGCTATCGGTGTCAGCGGTTTTCCAAGACGAGAAGAAGATTCCTATATGCCGGCATTCTTAGTAGGTCTTAATACAGCAAAATCACTGGGACATTGTTTACAAGTTCCTGTACATGTATTTTCTCATCAAGAGAATCATATATGGGCAGCCTTACGTGAAATTGGTGAAATTCCAGAAGGTCCCTTTTTAAGTTTACACCTTTCTGGAGGAACCACGGAATTTGTTCTTTGTGAACGCATTTATAAAAGTGGTTTTAAAGTGCAAATAGTAGGTGGCTCTGATGATATAGCAGGAGGCCAGTTAGTAGACCGATTAGGTGTTTTAATGGGCTTAAAGTTTCCAGCGGGCCCAAGCATGGAAACATTAGGAAGGCGTATTAAATACAATGTAGACTCGGTGCTCCCTGTATCAGTAAAAGAATCTACCATTAGCTTTGGTGGGCCATATAGCGCTGGACAACGCTGGTGGGAATCTTTACAACATGGGCCTATAGATTGGACTGATAGGGAATCATTTAGTACAGAAAAAAATGCACAAATCTTGGCAGCCTCTGTGTTCCATTGTATTGGAAATTCCCTAGAGAAAGCCTTATCTCATATTTTAACAAAACATAATATTACAACCTTAATTACTGCCGGTGGTGTCATGGCTAATACCTACTTACAAGATCGTTTAGTTCATTGGGGACACCATCATGATTTAGATGTGTTATGTGTATCCTCTAAATATAGTGCAGATAATGCCTCAGGTAATGCCTATGGAGCAAAGGTTGTTGAAGGAGAATAGAATGGATGCTTACTCCGTTGGAGAATTAAATAAAATTATTAAGCAAACCGTAGAGGGAGAATTTCTCTTAAAGAACTGTATTGTTGAAGGTGTTATCTCTAATGTAAAACGTCATAGTACAGGACATTATTATTTTTCTCTCATCGATGATACAGGCTCCATTGATATGGCTATGTGGCGTTCTAAAGTGCAACAACGTGGCTTGGAAGGTGCCCTTGAAAACGGTTTGTTAGTACAAGTACGAGGAAACATTAGTTTTTACGAAAAAACTGGTCGTTTAAGTTTTATTTGCGAAGATATTCGTATTGGTGCCAAAAGTGACTATCAAATTGCTTATGAGAAATTAAAACAAGAGCTATATGCGTTAGGGTATTTTGACGAACGGCACAAACAACCTTTGCCACCTGTACCGAGTTGTATTGGTGTTGTTACTTCTGCATCAGGAGCAGTTATTCACGATATTTTACATGTAGCATCCCATCGCAATCCATTAGTAACATTTAAAGTATTTAATGTACCTGTACAAGGACCTACAGCGGGCCCTGTTATTGCTCGTGGTGTAGCTATGGCAGATGCTGACCCAGATGTAGATGTAATTATTGTTGGTCGTGGTGGTGGCTCTATGGAAGATTTATGGTGCTTCAATGATAGAGCTTTAATAGAAGCTATATTCCAATGTACAACACCGGTTGTGTCTGCAGTAGGTCACGAAGTAGATTATACACTATGTGATTTTGTCGCAGATGTAAGAGGGGCAACCCCAAGTCATGCTGCAGAATTATCTATCTATCCACTGTTGGACTTACAAGAAGAAGTACAGCAGAAATTAGACTTTATTCACAATACTGTGCAGTATCGTATTCAAAAAGAAAAGCAACAGTTATTTTCTATTGCCAACCGCAAGATTATTGTACCTGCCATGAACTTGGTGCATCAACAGAGAAATATATTACAACGTTTTGAACACCTATTACATAGTGCAATACAAAAGAAATCCCAAGATGAATCACGTAAATTAGCTATATTAGCGACTCAATTAGATAACAAAAATCCTTTAGCTAAGGTCATTAAGGGATTTGCAAAAGTTGATCTTAATGGTACTCCATTACAAACGATTCAAAGTGTACAAATTGGCGATACATTAGATATACATATTCAAGATGGATCTGTGAAAGCGACTGTACAGGAGGTAACACATCGTGGCTAAATCTATAAAAAATTATGAAAAGAAATATACAGCCTTAGAAGAAGTAGTAAAAAAATTAGATGACGAAAGCTTATCTATGCATGAATTGTTAAAAACCTATAAAGAAGGATTAACATTAGTCAAAGAATGTTCTGATTTATTGCAACTTGTAGAAGAAGAAATTGAACAAATAATTGAAACTGTACAAGTAGATACGAATTAGGAGACAAAGTACGTTTTTTTAGGTATAATAGAATTAGAATATTTATACAAAAATTATTATCTTTCAAAGAATTGAGGATATTATGTTAAAAGAGTACTTGCAACAAAGCAAAGCAGACATTGAAAGTTATTTATCCTCTGTATTAGAATCACCTAATACGGAATATGCTCGTTTATACGATAGCATGAATTATAGCTTATTGATGGGTGGTAAAAGAATTCGGCCTATTATTACAAAAGCTGTCATTGAATCTTTAGGTGGATCTTGGGATGCTTATAAAGATGTAGTGTGTGCTATAGAATTGATTCATACCTATTCTTTAATTCATGATGATTTACCAGCTATGGATAATGATGATTATCGTAGAGGAAAACTAACCAATCATCGTGTATATGGCGATGGTATGGCTATTTTAGCAGGAGATGGATTATTAACCTATGCCTTTGAATTAGTTAGCAAACACACAACATTATCTGCAGAACAAGTAGTGCAAATTATTCATGTCTTAGCCAAAGGTGCAGGGCCTAGCGGAATGGTAGGTGGACAAGCTTTTGACCTACAATCAGAAGGAAAATTCCTACCATTGGATGAATTAGTAGTTCTTCACAAAGGTAAAACAGGAGCATTATTTAGTGCAGCTGTTGAAATTGGTCTGATTATTATGGAGGCCACAACATCCGTAAGAGAGGCCTACCTACGATATGCTGATCATTTAGGTTTATTATTCCAAATTACCGATGATATTTTAGATGTAGTAGGCACACAAGAAGAATTAGGTAAAACTCCTGGCAGTGATGAACGTCAGCATAAAGCAACCTATGTATCTATTTTAGGATTAGATACTGCTAAAGAACGAGCTCAAGAGGTGGCTAATCTAGCATTAACAGCGTTACATGATTCCAACTGCACATCACCTGTTCTTGAAGGTCTAGTCCAATATTTAATGGATCGCACACAGTAGGAGACACGTATGAGTCAAAAAGAACGTCTTGATATACTACTGGTGCAACGTGGTGTATTTGAAAGTAGAGAAAAAGCCAAGGCTGCTATTATGGCGGGGCTTATCTTTTCTGGTACACAGAGATTGGATAAAGCTGGTACTAAAGTTTCAGTAGATACACATTTGGAGGTAAAAGGTAATACCTTACCATATGTAAGCCGTGGTGGCTTAAAGTTGGAAAAAGCCATCGAGTTATATCCTATCGATCTAACGAATGCCGTAATGGTAGATATTGGTGCTTCCACAGGAGGGTTTACAGACTGTGCCTTACAGCATGGAGCAGCCAAAGTGTTCGCCATTGATGTAGGGTATAATCAACTAGCCTGGAAGTTACGACAAGATCCTAGAGTCATTAATATGGAAAAACAAAATATTCGCACCGTTACTCCAGTACAATTAGGGGAACTTAGCGATTTTATTTCCATAGATGTAGCATTTATCTCTTTGGATAAAGTGTTACCTGTAGCGACTACTTTACTTAAAGATACTGGTTCTTTAGTAGCTTTAATCAAGCCTCAGTTTGAGGCTGGTAAAGAACTAGTCGGTAAAGGTGGAATAGTACGTGAGAAATCCACACATAGATTGGTGTTAGATCGTATCTTGCACATTGCTAAAGATTGTGGGTTATATTTACATGGACTAACCTATTCTCCCATTAAAGGAATGGAAGGAAATATTGAATTTTTAGGATATTTTACAAAACAAGCAGAGGGTTCCTTAGACATTACTGAAGGGCTTATTACAGCCACGGTAGAGGAGGCTCATCGATTATAGGAGGATCTATGAGAATCGGTTTCTTTCCTAATATGAAAAAAGAGAATATTCGAGATATATTATCACAAGCAATTACCTATTGCCATACATATGGTATAGAAGTCTATATGCCTAAAGAATTAGAACATCATGATGTATATGCGTTGGGGATAGAGAAATCTCACTTATTATCACGACCAGACATATTTGAACATTTGGATATGGCATTTAGCTTTGGTGGTGATGGTACAATTATTCAATTAGCCCGTCAAATTTACCCATATAATGTACCAATTTGTGGCATTAATTTAGGGGAATTAGGTTTCCTAAATCAAATAGAGCTTGAAAACTTAGAGATGGCCATTGAAAGAATTAGTAAAGGCGATTTTTATGTGGAAGATCGCATTCATTTAGTGGGAACTTTGCATACTCCAGAAGGAGAACGCGTGCTGCGTCCTGCTATTAATGATATTGTTGTATCCCGCTCAGAACCGGGTAAAATGGCTCGCATTAATTTGTCGATTAACGGTGGACATACTCAAATGTATCCTGCTGACGGTTTAATTGTAGCATGTTCCACTGGGTCTACAGGGTATAACTTATCTGCTGGAGGTCCTATTATGGCGCCAGATAATCGCTCTCTTATAGTAACACCGATTGCCCCTCATTTATTGCAGGGCGTATCTTTGGTGCTAAAAGAAAGTGCAAAGATTGATATTACTATGCCAGAGCGTCAGAAAAATCTACATATCTCTGTAGATGGCACTTTTGATTACGAATTTAGTAATACTGACTCTTTACATATTGAAGCACATCCACAATATTGTAAATATGTGCGATTTAAAGATCAAAAATTCTTTGCTACCTTGTTTAAAAAGTTGACCGCACGATCTAAGGAGGTTCTATGATTCCTCTACACCATAGTGTAGAATTTCAGCATCACTTATGGTTGGACGCCCTAGTTACAGCTAGAACTATTGTAGATATTACTTGTGGCAATGGACATGACACAGTATATCTATTGTCACATTGTCATGAAAATTCTCATGTATATGCTATTGATATACAAGAAGTAGCGCTAACAAGGACGAAAGAAAAGCTTTTGAAAGAGCTTCCACAGGCTATAAAACAAGTGGATTTCATATTGGGGTCACATGATAGTGCACTGGAAACACTTCCTGTATCTACTATCGATTTAATGGTAGCTAATTTAGGGTATTTACCGAATGCAGACCATCAAATTATGACACAATCTGTATCAACAATTAAAGCTTTATCAAAAGGATTAGAAAAACTTTCAGTACATGGATTATGTACTATTGTAGCGTATCCTGGGACAGAAACTGGTCGTAAAGAGGCAGAAGATTTAGAAGACTATATAGCTTCTATTAGTCAAAAAGATTTTCACTGCAGTACATGGCGACCATTAAATCAAGCGAATCAACCGCCTATTTTATATATTATTCGTCGGAGGAAATAATGAAACGTTTTCGTTATAATAAGATAAAAGAAATTATTCAAACTAAGGCTATTGAAACACAAGAAGAGTTAGCGCAAGCTTTGGTAGAAGAAGGGATTACCGTTACACAAGCAACAGTATCACGTGATATTAAGGAATTGATGTTAATTAAAGTTCCTACAGGTGATGGACGATATAGATATGCCTTATCTCCAGAAGAAAATATTATGTTATCTAGAACACGCATCAATCGCTTGTTCCAAGATTCTATTTTGCGTATTGACCACGTGTTGAATCAAGTCGTATTACATACATTACCTGGTTCTGCGCAGTCAGTAGCCTTTGCTATTGACCATGCAAAATGGCATGAAGTTATAGGTACGATTGCTGGAGATGATACAATTTTATTGATATGTAATTCTGTAGAAAGTGTAGAAATGGTATTGGACCGTATTCAAGACTTAATGAGGGATTAATATGCTAGTACGCATGGGGATTAAAAATTTTGCCCTCATCGAACATATGCAGCTAGAGTTTGCCAAGGGCATCACAATTTTTACTGGAGAAACAGGTTCTGGTAAATCTATATTGATGGATGCGTTTTCTATTCTATTAGGAGAAAGAGCTAGTAGTGAATTTATTCGTCATGAGAAGGATTCATTCCTGATTGAAGGCGCTTTTGATATTGCAGGAGATACAGCATTACAAGAGCTATTAGTAAATAAAAATATTTTAGTAGAAGAAGATACTTTAATTTTATCTAGAACTTTTAATCGAAATGGTAAATCACAAATTTTAGCTAATGACCAAGTGATTCCATTGAAGGCATTACGTGAAATTGGCACCTATTTAGCAGATATTCATGGTCAATATAGTAACCAACAGCTCTTATTACCGGATACACATCATATCTATTTAGATACGTATGATGATAATGCCACGAAGGCTTATGAAAATTACGTAGTAGCCTATACTGACTATGCCAGTGCAAAGCGACAATTAGAAACATTGCGTGAAGAGTCGGCACAAAGAATTCGTGAATTAGATATGTTGCGCTTTCAGATTGATGAAATTGAAGAAGCCCAATTACAAACTAATGAAGATACAGCTGTATCTGAAGAATTAGAGAAATTAGATAACTATGAGCATCTTCAATCTACAATTTCTAGTTGTTATGATGGTATCTATGGGGGTAGAACTCCGCTTATTGATGGCTTGAATAGTATAACTAATGAAGTGACTGATCTTGTAAAATATGATAAGGATATGGAAGAAATAGCTGAGTTATTGCGATCTGCGTATTATCAATTAGAAGAAGCTGGACAAGCTTTAGATAGATACCGTGATTCCATTAGCTATGACGAAGAACGCTATTATTACTTACAAGAGAGAGATACGCTTATATACAATTTAAAACGTAAATATGGAGATACTATTGAAAAAATTTTAGCCTTTGAAGAAATGGCACAAACGCGATTAGAATTACTAGAATCAGAGGAAAGTGAAGAATCGCAGTTAGTGGAACGCGTGGAAACCTTACAAACACAAGCGGTACAAGCTTTAGAAAGGCTTACAAAAATACGTTATGCTCATCATAAAGAGATTACTGATGCCTTACAGCAAAACTTAACTCAATTAGGTATGCCAAAGGCAAAGTTAGAATTTGTCATAGAAGGTACTGAGATTTTATCTCCTTTGGGAGCGAGCCGGATAGAGCTATTGTTTTCTGCCAATGCAGGGGAAGCTTTATTACCACTACATAAAGTTGCCTCTGGCGGTGAATTAGCGCGTATCGCCTTAGCTTTTAAATCCGTATTTAATAAAGCAACTCGTAAGACATTAGTATTTGACGAAATTGATGTAGGTATTAGCGGTGATATAGCCTTACAAGTGGCTAAACAAATTCTACAGTTAAGTTCTGGTAATCAGGTATTCTGTATTACTCACTTACCACAAACAGCAAGCGTGGCAAAACAACATTATCATCTACACAAGGTAGAAGAAGAAGGTCGAACTATTTCTAAAGTTACCATCCTTTCAGAAGAGGAACATGTTGCACAAATTGCCCGTATGATGTCAGGCCAATCTTTCTCAGATACAGCCTTAGAAACAGCAAAAGAAATGATTCAATACTTTCAACAGGAATTACTCTAGGAGGAACAATGAAAGTTTTAGTAAATGGAGCAGCTGGCAAAATGGGCCGTGAGGTTCTAAAAGCTGTTCATAATGATACAGAGTTAACCTTAGTGGGGGGGGTAGATCCTAGCCATGGAGGTAAAGATGTTAGTGAATTTATGGGCACTAGTCCTTTAGACTGTAAAATCTACAGTCAATTAGAGGAAGCTATTGAAGCCGTACATCCAGATGTGATTGTGGACTTTACAACGCCAGCCATTATTTTTGAAAATGCAAAACTTATGCTAACAAAAGGAATTCACGTTGTGATTGGTACAACTGGTCTTACAGAAGCACAGCGCCAAGAATTAGATTCCATTGGTAGAGCACATAATGCGAATTGTTTGGTAGCTCCTAACTTCTCATTAGGTGCGGTGATGATGATGAAAACGGCAGCGGAACTAGCTCCGTATTTTCCAGATGTGGAGATTATTGAATTACATCATAATCATAAATATGATGCACCTTCTGGTACAGCTGTATTAACGGCTAAATTGATCAATGATGCAAAACAAAAAGCAAATGTGAAAGCGGCTGAAGATTTAACTCGTGAGAGTCTACCAGGTGCTCGAGGTGCTAAGGTGGATGATGTGACAATTCACAGTGTCCGTTTGCCAGGTTATGTGGCACATCAAGAAGTTATTTTTGGTGGATATGATGAAACATTGGTGATTCGTCATGATTCATTAAGTCGCTTATCCTTTATGCCTGGTGTGGTATTAGCTTGTAAAAAAATCAAAGATTTTGCAGGCTTAACTTATGGATTAGAACATTATTTATAATTCTATATTCTATATAATTCTTGCTAAAGAAAAACTTAAATAGTATAATACATATAACTATACATTAAGTTATTAATATTAAGGAGTCACTATGAGAAAACCTCATTTAGCCATATTAGGTGCTACTGGTGCAGTAGGACAAGAGTTTATTACATTAATTGAAGAACGTAAATTTCCTTATGAAAGCATTAAGTTGTTAGCATCTGCTCGTTCTGCGGGTAAAGTATTGACAGTAGATGGAAAAGAGTATGTGGTGGAAGAGGCAAAACCAGAATCTTTTGAAGGTGTAGATATTGCTTTATTTGCAGGAGGTTCTATTTCTAAAACATTGGCTCCAGAAGCTGCTAAACGTGGTGCTATTGTTATCGATAACTCCAGCGCTTTCCGTATGGATCCAGACGTTCCATTAGTAGTACCTGAAGTAAACCCAGAGGATATTGATACACATAAAGGTATTATTGCTAATCCTAATTGTTCTACTATTATCATGGCTTTAGGATTAAAGCCATTGCATGACTTATCTCCTATTAAACGTGTTGTTGTCAGCACATACCAAGCTGTATCTGGCGCTGGCAAAGAGGGGATTGAAGAATTAGATTCCCAAGTAGCTCAACATGTTGCAGGGGAAGATATGGTAGCTAATTTATTACCTACAGGCTCTATGGACAAACATTATCCAATCGCTTTTAATTTAATTCCGCAAATTGATGTATTCATGGAAAATGGATACTCTAAAGAAGAAATGAAAATGGTATTGGAAACACAAAAGATTTTCCATGATGACACTATTGCTGTAGTACCGACTACAGTACGTGTACCAGTATATCGCTCTCATTCTGAATCTGTATTAGTAAAGACAGAGTCTCCAGTATCTGTAGAAGATTTCAAAGCTGCTTGTGAAAAATTCCCTGGTTTACGTGTGAACGATAATCCAGCAGCACAAGAATATCCAATGCCTTTATATACATCGAATCAAAATGATTGTGAAATCGGCCGCATTCGTAAAGATTTATTTAACGAGCATGCTATGAATTTTTGGATTGTAGGAGATCAAATTCGTAAGGGTGCTGCATTAAATGCATTACAAATTGCAGAATACTTGGTAGAACATCAATCTTTCTAATTATATATTTCAGGGGGTGCTAAGATGACAACATTTGGAAATATCTTAACAGCAATGATCACTCCTTTTACTGACGATGGTCATGTAAATTTTCAAGAAGCACTACGTCTAGCCGGATACTTGTTGGACAATGGTTCTGATGGCTTAATTGTATGTGGCACTACTGGTGAAGGCCCAAATATTGATGATCGTGATAAACTTGAGCTATTTACATTAATCGCTAAAGAGTATGGTCATCGTGCTACCATTATTGCGAATACAGGTAGTAATTCTACTAAAAAATCGATCGCTTTAACGAAGGCTGCTAGCCATACTGGTGTTCATGGCGTGATGGCTGTGGTACCATATTATAACAGACCCAATCAAGAAGGTTGTTATTTACATTTTAAAGCAGTTGCAGACAGTACTGATTTACCCGTTATGCTATATAATGTACCGGGTCGAACAGGTGGTCGCATAGAACCACAAACAGTAGCTAGATTAGCTAATGAATGCCCTAATATTACATCTATTAAAGAAGCTACAGGTGATATTAGTATTACTCAACAAATTCGTGCATTACTACCAAGTGATGATTTCATGATTTATTCTGGTGATGATGCATTAACATTAGATGTGATACAAAATGGAGGAGCCGGAGTTATTTCTGTGGCCGCACATATTGTAGGAAATGAAATGCAAGAGATGATAGGATTATTCAGACAAGGAAAGGTAAAAGAAGCAAGAGCTATTGAGCTATCCTTGGTACCTATCTTAAAAGCTATGTTTATTACCACAAATCCTATTCCTGTAAAATATGCGATGAAGCAATTAGGATTTACAACAGGGCCATTACTATTACCGTTATGTGATCCATCTGTAGAAGAAGCGCAGATCATCGATGCAGCTATAGAATCATATAAACAATAAAAATTTAAAAAGAAAAAGATAGTAGTCTTATTAAAGACTACTATCTTTTTTTTTAGTATATTAGATTAAATATGGTCACGAATGAGCCCAATCACTCGACCTTCAATCACACAATTACGTGTGATGATAGGCTGAAACTCTTCGTTTTCTGGCATTAAACGAATATGGTCAGACTCTTTATAAAAGCGTTTCACAGTGGCTTCATCATCAATTCGAGCAACTACGATATCCCCATTGTTGGCAGTGGATTGATTGCGAACGATAAGCAAATCACCTTCATACATACCGATATCTCGCATGGATTCGCCACGAACACGTAATAAGAAGCATTCAGAGCTACCTAATAGAGCAGTAGGTAATACGAACTCATCTTCACGGTTTTCAATAGCTGTTACAGGAAGACCTGCTTGTACAGTTCCAATCAAAGGGACACGACGAAGGCCAGCCTCTAAAAAATTAAATTCAGGGCTTGACGTAACTTCGTGAGTTTCTTCATCCATTTCTAAAGCAGGTACATCAGGCATATTTACAACGGTAATAGAGCGATTCTTATTCGCATCACGAGTAATATAGCCAAATTTTTCTAATGTATTTAAATGACTTTGAACAGTAGAAGTGGAGCTTAACCCCATATGATCGCCAATTTCACGAACACTTGGGCAGCGATAGCGCTGTTGTAAGCTTTCAATAATAAAATCTAATATTCTTTGTTGTTTGCTATTTATATCAGTGGCAGGACGTCTCAAGGGAATAACCTCTCATTCTACAGTATTATGGAACTTAATTCATATATACCTATTATAAATTTAATATCGAAAATTGTCAAATATGCGTTCTAAAAAATTATGCTTGACCGAACATTTGTATGTGTGTTAGAATATGAACATAAACAAACAGATGTACTATTTATTTTGTTCGATATTATTAGAGAGAGGTATATATTATGAATAAATTATTTTCTATTTTAGTAATGGTAGCTATGGTATTTGTAGTAAATGGTATGATGAATACTACAACATTAGAGATGGATACTCAAAATATTAAAGCTGTACAAGTAGATGCTGGGGACACCTTATGGAGTATCTCTCAAAAGGCATTGGCACAAACTGAAGATATTGATATTCGCGAGTATATCGTAGCGATCGAAGAAATTAATCATTTACAACATGGTAAGGCATTACGTGCTGGAGAAACTTTAATGATTCCTACACTGAAAGAAAAAACTATGTTCGGTTTTATTACAGCTTGGGCAAATAATTAAATTATAGCATGTGTATGTTCGGTAAAATATTAAAATATATATATTGAATGATAGAATAAAAAGACTGTATATCCTATGTATTATTCATAGGGGTATGCAGTCTTTTTTGTCTGTTCTTTCTCATGTTTTGGAGACAGAATTGTATCTGATTATTTTCTGTATTATATAGTCTATGTACGCCTATATAGAGATTCAATATACATCATCTAACTCAAGTAATATGTAGTTAATATGGTATTATTTAGGCTTGAATATAGAAGATACAGGATTATCTACAAATTTATTGGCTTCATTAATATATCGCCGTACCATATTGACACTATGGTGTCGAGTTTGTTTCATAATATTACGTTCTTCCACGCCATGATGAGCTGCGGTAGTAGCAAAGCCATGACGTAGACTGTGAGCTCCATATAAGGATGGATCTTCACCAATAGCTGCCATATAGTATTTTACAATATCAGCAATGCTTTTATCGCTGATAGCAGTTTTTCGTATCCCCATACTTTTCGTAAAACCTCTAAAAACTGGACCTGTAGTAATAGGAACATATCTTAGCCATGCTTTGACAGCCTTTACAGCGCATAATGAGTCATTTTCGATATATGGTATGGCTACGATAGCACCTTGCCCTTCTTGGTCGGCTTTTGAACTGGATACGAAGATTTCTAATCCTTGTGGCAAAAACTTTAAAGATTCTACGGTTAATGCCGATAATTCGCTACGTCGAAAGGCTCCCATAAAACCTAATAATAATATAGCTTTATCACGTAGTTTTTGTATAGGTGCTATATCGGCAGTTTCCATATAGTCTATTATATCCATAAGATCATCCAGTAGTACAGGCGTTTTACCTTGCTGGTAAGTGCCTAAAGACCGACGTATACCTCGCATCGCTTGTTTAACGATAGGAGCGCTACAAGGGTTACTTTCAATACCAGAAGCATTAAAGTTTTCCGATAAGGCGCTAATGCGACGTGATATAGTATTAGCTTTAGCATAATCAGCTAAATCATTGATATAATTGACGATGATTTCTGGTGAGCTTGGAAAAAAAGATTCTTGTTTATGTTGACACCAATCCACAAAATCCATCCAATCAGATTCGTAGGCATCTACAGTATTTTCTGCTTTAGATAATAGAATACTAGACTTAGCCTTATCGCTAAGCTTGGAGTTGTTCATAATCTCTTTATAATTGCGTAAATAGAAGTGTGTATTAGATTGACTCATAAGCACCTCAAATGTACTATATAGAGCTGTTGCTACCTATATAGCTATTTTAAACTAAAAAATTACTTCCGATAATATATCGTTATCGGAAGTAATTATATCATAAGCCAAAATAAATGGCAAATATGTTGTTTTATAAGCTTTTTAAGAACTCTTTCAATACATTCCAAGTAGTAACAAAACTTTCTAACTCCATACGTTCTGTAGGTGCATGTAAGTCATGAATGTTTGGCCCAATGTTAATAGCATCTACAGGGCCTTGTAAATTATCTAACATGTAGCCAACTTCAAGACCTGCATGGATCACATTGAACTGTAAGTCTTTAGCGCCTGTCACAGATTCATATGCCTTTTGATAGGCTTGTTGTAATGGACTATCAAATGTTGGTAGCCAGCCTGGATACGGGCTTTCAAGGGATGTCGTAGCACCATGAGTTTCTGCCAATTGCACTAAGCCTTTATAATGAGTCACTAGGTTCTTCGTATCTGTACTGCGTACTTGCATTTTAAGGTAAACAGCATCATCCGCCATACCCAAAACACCAATATTATTAGAGTACCATACTTCATCCGGATTGTCAGGAGCATGTTGTAATACGCCTTGTTCAATTCCTTGAATAAGAGTACATAGTTTTTGTACAGTGTCACCGCTGAAAGCTCGTTCCATGGTGATAGCATCTAAATCTAATTCCACTAAATCTTCACGATTTATTTTAGGGACAACAGATAAAGATATTGTCATACTTTCACCAGCCGATGCATAGTGAGCATTCCACTTATCTTGTTCTTCTTGTAAAAGAACTTGTACATACGGCACATCCTGTAAATGTAGATACACATCAGCATAAGCACGTAATGGAATTGCATTAGGCGCACTGCCACCGCTTACTTCAGTGATGCGAATGTTATGTTCCCCTGTGATACGTTCTAATACCTTAGATAGGATATAAATGGCATTACCTCGCCCTAAATGGATATCACAACCAGAGTGACCACCTTTCAAACCTTCAATGGTAATTCTGCGCTTTGTCATTTCATTATTCACAGATACTTGTGCAATAGGCAATGTTACGGTAGAACCATGGCCGCCAGCACTGCCGATGGTCACTTCATTCATACGTTCTCCATCCATATTGATGAGACGTTTGCCTTGTAAATGACTGTAATCTAATGTTTTTACACCTTTGAAAGTAGTTTCTTCTTCTACAGTGAATACTACCTCTAACGGAGGATGTGGAATCATTGTAGATGCTAAGATAGCCATGCCATAGACTACTGCAAAGCCATCATCTGCCCCTAACGTAGTTCCATTGGCATGTAAGATACTATCCTCTACATGCAAAGCGATAGGGCTGTTAATAAAGTCATGCTCCACAGACTCTAGTTTCGTGCAAACCATGTCCATATGACCTTGTAGAATCACTGGTTCATGTGATTCATATCCCTCTGTGCCGGCTTTTTTAATGACTAGATTGTACTGTTCATCCTGGAACACATCTAAGCCCAAGTTTAGAGCCCAGTCTTTAATATAATTGGAAATAGCTTGTTCATGCCCAGATTTTCTAGGAATATTAGCAATTTCTTGAAAGTAATGCAGAATGTTATCCACATTATATTGATTTATAATAGTTTGTTCTATTGACACTTGTTCCTCCTAGATTAGTCAATATTTGGCCAACCTAATTCTTTACCGCCCAACAAATGTGCATGTAAATGGAATACAGTTTGACCTGCTTTAGCGCCAGTATTTAATGTTAAACGGTATCCATCAGCGGCCAGACCTAATTCTTTTGCTACCAATTTAGCGAATGGCAAGATACCTTCCACATAGGCTTCATTATTTTCATTTAAATGAGCAATATTAGATACATGGTTCTTAGGAATGATCAACACATGCACAGGTGCTACTGGAGCAATATCATGGAATGCCAAGAACTTGTCATTTTCTAATACAACCTTAGCTGGAATTTCTTTATTAATAATTTTACAAAATAGGCAATCTTCTTTCATGGGAATCCCCTCTCTTATCTACTGTATGATACTTACATACTATGATATTAACTATATCAAAAATATTCTATATAGTCTATTATTTATTTCTTAAATACGATCAATTCATCATTAAATGTCTTCAAAAAATTCTTTCCATTAGATGATGAACCTCGTAACAAATTAGTTCTAAATCTCCATCAGCACCACATCGCTATGTACTTCTGTCACTTTACCATTTACAATATCCCCTACAATGAATTGGTGATCTTGTTTAGGTATTTTACTATGTACGTATTCATTGGTTAAGCCATAATAGTAAAAGTCATCGCATTGTTCGATGAGAACCTTCACAGGTTGGTTAAGGAAACGGTTAGCATAGGCTTTAAAGCCTTCCTTGCCAAGTTGATTTAATAAGGCTACTCGTGTCTTTTTTACGGCTTCTGGAACTTGGTCTTCCATCTTAGCAGCTGGCGTACCTTCTCGAATAGAATATGGGAAGGCATGGATATGCGTAAAACCAACTTCTTTGACAGTGCGCATGGTTTCCTCAAATAATTCGTCTGTTTCCCCTGGGAATCCGGCGATAATATCTGTTGTAATGGATAGATTCGGAATGCGGCTACGTAAATACTTCACTAAATCTTTGTATTGTTGCAAATTATAGTGACGGTTCATCGCTTTTAATACTGGATCAGATCCTGCTTGTAATGGCAAATGTAGGTTAGGGCATACACGAGGGTTCGTTGCCATTAACTCGATTAATTCTTCCGATACTTCTACAGATTCAATAGAACCAAAGCGAATGCGTTCTAAGCCATCAATGGTCAATAATTCACGCACAACACGGCCTAAGGTTGGTCGCTCAGGTAGTTCAATACCATAGTTACCGAGATGTATCCCTGTGAGTACTACTTCTTTATATCCATAGGCAACAAGACGTTTTGCTTCTTCCACAATGTCTTCAATTTTTCTAGACTTTAATTTTCCTCGTGTATAAGGAATGATACAGAAGGAGCAGAAATTATTACATCCTTCTTGTATCTTCATGAAAGCCCGACATTTTTCGATTTCATTGCCAAATAAAGGCATTTCTTCAAAGGTAGACTCTTCCATCACATTACGAACGATGGAAATCTGTTCTTCTGTAGATGGAATGTTTTCTACTAATTCTACAATTTTATTTCGATTCGCTGTACCGATGACAAGGTTAACCCCATCGATAGCAGAAATCACTTCTGGTGCCAATTGGGCATAACAGCCTGTGACTACAATAAAGGCTTCTGGATTACGGCGCTTTGCTTGTCGGATTAATTGGCGTGATTTTTTCTCTCCCATATTTGTTACAGAACAAGTATTAATCACGTAAATAGAGGCTTCTTCATCGAAACCAACAGGAGTATATCCTGCTTTTATAAATAAACCTTTCATGGCATCCGTATCATATTGATTGACACGACACCCTAAGGTAGTAAATGCAACTGTCTTCATGAGACTCCTAATCTAGTAATTCATATTGAATCATACTCACAGCACTTAATGCCGCTGTTTCAGCACGCAATATAGTGGCTCCTAGGCTAACCTTATGGCCTCCACAGGATTCCAATAGTTCTATTTCAGTAGGGCTATAACCACCTTCAGGACCAATGCAAATGGCTATGGTATGGTATGAATTAGTATGTAACTGTGTTTGTAAAATATCTTTGATCGTCTTGTCATCTTCTCGTTCATAGGCACCTAACAAGAGAACTCCCTCATCAGATTGTAAGGTTTGCAGTACCTCTGAAAGTGACTGTTCTACTGTTAATGTAGGTACATCAGGGCGACCACATTGTTGGCTTGCTTCTATGATAATTTTTTCCCATCTACTTTTCTTGGCGTTTAATTTTTTAGCATCATATTTAGCTACACAATGGACTGAAGATACACCGTAGATGTGATGAACATTTAATTCCGTAGCCTTTTGCAATAAAAACTCGAACTTATCGCCTTTCAAAAAGGATTGAATTAACACTACTTTCGTAGCTGATGTAGGCACGTCAATGGTACGTAATCGTTTCGCCATATATATATCTGATTCCTCAGATATTAGCATAAATTCACCTGTATGCCCTTCATGATTGCTCACAATAAACGGTTCCTCTTTAGAATGGCGCAATACATGAAAGAGATGATGTGCTGTATCTGCAGGTAACTGGATACTTTCATCTATAATGCCATCAATAAATATTTTTTTCATATACTTCCTATCTTATGCCAAGGCAAAGGTATGCCAAGGACCCTCTACCATTTCTTCGATAATAGTCCAGTGGTTAGTAATATACGGCATAATTTCATCATACCGATCGTCCACAATACCACTTATTATTAGTATACCATTATCGTGTAGTTTTTCCCTAATCATAGGCAATAAAATTTTTAGAGGATCTACTGTTAAATTCGCTAGTATAAGATGAGCTTTACCGTGAAAGTCATCGCTTAAATTGCCATGAATGATGGTTGCCTCAATACCATTATTTTCACAGTTTTCCTTGGCCTGTATAGCTGCCTCTTCTTCTAGGTCGATGCCCACTAGGTTAGGTATCCCTAAATGATGGGCTGCTAGTAATAAAATACCTGTACCAGTACCAATATCTAGGCAAACCTGTTGGCTCAAATCTGTGGGAATACGGTGTATATATTTGCCTAATAAAGTGGCACAGTTCCTAGTAGTCTCATGATCTCCCGTACCAAAGGATAGCTTTGTATCCATGGTCATTACCACATCTTGTTCTGTAGCGAGTGGATCTGTAGTGGCATCATAGCTTTGCCAAGAGGGACAGATCACCAAGTCTGGTAACAATCTCGTAGGCATAATATATTGTTGCCAACTATGATACCATTGCTCATCGTCTACAGTTTTACATTCCATATCTTCAAAGGAAATATTAGCATCTTGTAATGCTGTTTCTATGAGCTGTTTCCATTGCTTCTCATCTTTGTCTATGCTTAAATAGATGGTCACACGGCTTAAGTTGGGGTTATTTTCTATTGTTTCTTCTATGTATCCATTACTCTCTATATCATTAAAAATGGCAGCCATTTCATCAATGACTGCCACTTCTACAGTAATGGATATTTCTATCCATTTCATAGATGACTCCTTACTTACCAAGGTTTAATCTTGGCAAAATAACTGTTTCACCTTATCACTTAAATTTTCTAATATGCTTTTATTCACTTTCAAAGTATTTACATCTTCTTTGTTTTCTGCAGCAAACTCAACTAATAATTGACGTTGTTTATCTGTCAATTTTTTAGGTGTTTCCACAGTGACAACTACGTGTTGATCACCACGTTGGCTTGGTTGACGTAAATACGGAACACCTTGTCCTTTAATTCTGAAAGCAGTACCAGTTTGTGTACCTTCAGGGATTTTTAATTCTACTTTACCTTCTAAAGTAGGAACTTGTATAGTAGCACCTAGTGCAGCTTGTGAGAAAGAGATAGTTTGACGTAACACAACATCATTGCCACTGCGTTCAAACTCTTTGTCACGAGCTACAGAGATATACACATATAAATCACCCTTAGGACCACCTAATGTACCAGGTTCCCCTTCTCCGGATACACGAAGGCGTGCACCATCGTCGACACCAGCTGGTATTTTGATTTCTATATCACGACGTTTGATAGCTTGTCCTTGTCCACGACATACTTTACAAGGTTTTTCAATAATTTTACCTTGTCCTCCACAACGTGAACATGTGCGAACCGTTTGCATACGTCCAAATGGGGTATTTTGAATGACAGCTTCTTGACCGGAACCATGACAGTTTGGACATGTTTCTACTTTAGAACCAGGCTCACCACCTGTACCATGACAATGATCACACTCTTCATGGCGCTGTACATTGACTTTCATCGTTGTTCCAAATACAGCATCACGGAAAGAAATGCGTACATCTTGGCGTAAATCGGCACCACGCTCTGGACCACGTTGACCACGGCCACCACCGCCGCCGAACATGTCAAAGATATTACCAAAAATATCTTCAAATCCGCTGCCACCGCCGAAACCGCCAAATCCGCCGCCACCAAAACCACCGCCAAAACCGCCAGCGGAGTTACCTCCGCCAGCAGTAAAGGCATCATGACCGTATTGGTCATATTGTGCTTTTTTAGTGTCATCAGATAATACTTCGTAGGCTTCATTCACTTCTTTAAAGTTCTTTTCTGCCTCTTCAGGATTATCACGGTTTACGTCTGGATGGTATTGACGTGCTTTCTTACGAAATGCTTTCTTAATTTCATCTTGGGATGCATTTTTGTTGACGCCAAGGACGTCATAATAATCACGAGCCATTATCTATGTCCCTTCTTATTATTTTTTGTCTTCGTCAACTACTGTGTAGTCAGCGTCTACTACATTATCATCTTGTTTAGGAGCTTCTTGTCCACCTTGTTCGCCTTGAGCTTGCGCTTGTTCGTACATTTTAGAGGACAATTCGTATAAAGGAGCTGTCAATGCTTCGCTATCAGCTTTAATTTTTTCAATATCGCCAGACTCAATAGATGCTTTTAACGTTTCTGTCGCTTTTTTAACAGCTTCTAATTGTGCTGCATCAGCTTTACCTTCAAAGTCTTTCACTGCTTTTTCAGCTTGGTATACCAAGTTATCAGCATTGTTTTTCACTTCTACTTCTTCTTTTTTAGCTTTATCTTCAGCTGCATGTGTTTCAGCTTCTTTTACCATGCGGTCGATTTCTTCATCGCTTAAACCGGAAGACGATGTAATTGTGATTGCTTGCTCTTTACCAGTACCAAGATCTTTTGCTTTTACATTAACGATACCGTTAGCATCGATGTTGAATGTAACTTCGATTTTAGGTACTCCACGAGGAGCTGCTGGGATACCGGACAATTCGAAACGGCCCAATGTTTTGTTAGCTGCTGCCATGTCGCGTTCCCCTTGTAATACATGGATATCAACGGAAGGTTGGTTATCTGCTGCTGTGGAGAATACTTGAGATTTAGATGTAGGGATTGTTGTATTGCGGTCGATAATACGAGTGAAAATACCACCCATAGTTTCGATACCTAAAGACAATGGAGTTACGTCAAGTAACAATACGTCTTTTACTTCACCTACTAATACACCACCTTGAATCGCAGCACCGATAGCTACACATTCGTCAGGGTTGATGTTTTTAGTTGGTTCTTTACCTAATTCTCGTTTAATAGCTTCTTGTACTGCTGGAATACGAGTGGAACCACCAACTAATAATACTTTATCGATGTCGGATGCAGACAAACCAGCATCTTTCATAGCTTTACGAGTAGGTTCGATAGTTGCTTCTACAAGGTCACGAGTCAATTCATCGAATTTAGCACGAGTCAATGTTACGTCTAAATGTTTAGGACCTGTTGCATCCGCTGTGATGAATGGCAAGTTGATTTGTGTGCTAGCTACGCCAGACAACTCAATTTTAGCTTTTTCAGCAGCTTCTTTTAAGCGTTGGTCAGCTAATTTGTCATTGGATAAATCGATACCAGTCTCTTTTTTGAATTCGCTGATTAAATAATCCATAATGCGTTGGTCAAAGTCGTCACCACCTAAATGGTTGTTACCAGATGTTGCCAATACTTCGAACACGCCTTCACCCAATTCAAGAATAGATACGTCGAATGTACCACCACCAAGGTCGAATACAAGGATTTTACCGTCTTCACCTTTATCTACACCGTATGCCAAAGCAGCTGCTGTAGGTTCGTTGATGATACGTAATACTTCTAAGCCTGCTACTGTACCAGCGTCTTTTGTAGCTTGACGTTGAGAGTCAGTGAAGTATGCAGGAACAGTGATAACTGCTTGTTTTACAGGTTCCCCTAAATGAGCTTCTGCATCAGCTTTAATTTTTTGTAAAATCATAGCAGAGATTTCTTGTGGTGTATAGGATTTACCTTCTACATTCACTTTGTAATCTGTACCCATATGACGTTTAATAGAAATGATTGTGTTTTCAGGGTTAGAAACTGCTTGACGTTTAGCCAATTGACCTACTAAACGTTCGCCATTTTTTGCAAAACCTACTACGGAAGGAGTCGTTCTAGCTCCCTCTTGGTTTGTAATAACAGTTGGTTCGCCGCCTTCCATTACTGCGAAACAAGAATTTGTTGTACCTAAGTCAATACCAATTACTTTTGCCATTTAACATGACCTCCTAATACTTCTTCTAATATGTTAATTATAATAATTAATTATCCGTTATGGACTACTTTCACCATGGCTGGACGTACCACACGGCCTTCTACAGTATAGCCTGTTTGTAATACTTCACACACAGTGTCATCTTCCATATCTTCAGCTGGAACACGCATGATAGCTTGATGGAAATTTGGATCAAATGGTTGTCCCACAGCTTCAATGACTGCTAAACCTTGTTTTGATAGGCTTGCCATCAAGCTTTGTTGAATCATTACAAATCCTTCCATGAAAGCCTTCGTTTCTGGCGTTTCAGGTGCTGAAAGTGCTCTTTCAAAATTATCTAATACTGGGAGTAAATCTTCAATAACATGAGATTTAACAAATACCCCTAATTGTTCTTTTTCTTGGTTCGTACGACGTCTGAAGTTTTCAAAATCTGCTTGCAAACGCATGTATCGTTGCTCCCATTCTTTCGTAGGGTCTACTGCTTCAGGAGCTTCTTCTTCCAAAACTTCCACTTCAGGAGTGACTGTTTCTTCTTGTTTATTTTCTTCCATGCTTCACCTCTTTACAGCTTCTTTTTCTGTTCTTGTAATTCTTCCATGCACTTATTAATATAGGCTAGGATACCCATAATACGGCCATATTCCATTCGTGTAGGACCTACAATAGCGAGGGTACCTACTTGATGAGGAACATTGAAACTTGCTTGGATAACACTGATATCTTTCACCAGTTCGTTGGAGTGACCTATTTTTACATCGATAGGACTACTAGAGTTTGGCGTTAATAATTGGGTTAACTCATCTTGTTGTTCTAATAAGGCTAACAGTGATTGGGCCCGTTTAATATCGTTAAACTCTGGTTGTTCTAATAAGGATGTAGTTCCTATTGTATAGAAGAGTTTTCGCTTAGCAATGGCTCGATATAATGTGTCACAAAAAACTACATACGTTGTATCTTGTAAATCTAAAGTTACCCGCATTTTATCTAAGTTTTCTTGCGTAATATCCTGGATGGATACGTCATGGAGCACACTATTAAAGCGATGTGCATGTATAGCTAATTCTTCTTTATTAATAGGTTCCGTAAAATAAATTGGCTCATTATCCAAAGCACCTGTATTCGTTACCACCACCATGACCGCTCTATGCTCATCGATAGGAAGAACATGGATATAGGTTATAGTAGATGAATCATGGGCTGGAGCTAAAAACATACTCACATTATGACTAATACGAGAAATAAGTTTTGCTATTTCTACAAAAAAATCATCTAGTTCTTGTTGATGAGCCTGCCATAACTCTTGAATTACAGGAATATCTTCAGCAGCATCGTCTTCAAACCCCTGTAATGTGTCTACATAGTACTGGTAGCCTTTTGCCGAAGGAATCCGACCTGCTGATGTATGAGGTTGTTCAAGAAAGCCAAGATCTTCTAAATCAGCCATTTCATTTCGTACCGTCGCAGGACTGATGCCTAGATCATAATTCTTTGCGATCGTACGAGAACCAACCGGTTCCGCTGTTTTAATGTAATCTTGAATGATAGCACGCAGAATGCGCTCTTTCCTTTCATCCATAGTATCACCTCGTTATTATTAGCACTCACTAAGGTTGAGTGCTAACTACAAGATATATAGTATCATATTTACAACATATGTCAAGTGAAAAATTGGTGAAAGTTCAGTAAATACCGTATTAGTCAAAAAAACAAACTTTTTAATTGTCTAGTTTGGTGAGGTATTTCATGGTCTGATTCGGGCAAAGGGAAGAGCACGGCACATTCCTCCACAAACTGATCCTACGGTAGGTTTGCTCCGGAACATGCCCTGCTCTTTTAGGGTTATCATCAATTAGTATATTAACTTGACATACCTCACCAACGCATCCACTTGGGGGGCGTTTTAAATTGTATCGTCATTGAAATGATAGTATAATGATATTAAGATTAAATATTGGAAACTATTAAGATATTAGGCTTTGTAAGATGCTAGGACTTAGCTTAATCTTGTTTTAGATTAATGATTTCTGTAAAGGAAAGGTAGTATATGAAATTTATTGTATTACAACGTGATGACATTGAAAATTTTATACATATTGAGCATGCACAGGTTCATGATTTAATAAACGAAGATCATCATAACGAATTAGCACACATATTGGACTATGCAAAACACGGAGAACAATTACAGTTCATAAAAAAAAGTAGTACACTCCTACCTAAAGGACTACGACTGCTGTATGTCCCACCATTGGAAGCACTTGGTATCACTACAGGTGAAACTTCAGTTACACTTGAGTGGACTGGATTAAAAGAAGATACATTATACATCATACAAGATGAAGAACCACTTAAACTGCGTATTACGAACCCAAAAGCTGTGGTGTACTATAAGACTATTGGTTAATTTACTCTCATTAACTAAGATATCGTATTTAATATAATAAATAATCTCTATGTTTCCATTTATAAGAATTAGTACTAATTAAAATTGACATTTATTTCTTCATTCAGTATAATAGAGGCAAGATTAGTGCAACAATCCCTACGGGGACCTGTGCGGAAAGTAACCTCCTCTATTATATAGAGGGGGTTATTTTTTTGAAACCATTTCTATCAATCGATCAACAGATAAAACTATTAAAGGATAGAGGTTTACTAATAAAAGATATAGAGCATGCAAAAAAATACTTATTAACCCAAAACTACTATAACATTATTAATGGACACGGTAAGTTTTTTCCGAGGAATAAAGAACAATATACCAATGGCTCAACATTCGATGAAATTACACATCTTTTTGTATTCGAACGGGAAATAAAACATGCATTTTTTGAAGCTATAATAGCTATGGAAACTCATTTAAAGGCAATTTTATCACATAGATTTTCCCAACTATATTCTACAATTCCTTATGCATATTTAGATATAAATTGCTACGACAAAACTCGCTCCCTTGAATCTATTAAAAGTATTTCTAGAATATCTCATGTAATTTCTAAGTATAAAACTAAACCTAATAATAGCATTGCTCATTATATTAACACTTACAACGATGTTCCTATCTGGGTACTAATAAATTTTTTAGATTTTGGTTGTTTGAAACATATTCTAATAAATAGTACTAAAAAACTCCAAAATATAATCTCTAAAGACTTATTCACTTTTATTGAAGAGCATATTTCTACCACCGCACCATTTCCTCCTGAGGTTATGATATCATTTGTTGAAAATATAAATGATATTAGAAATATTTGTGCGCATACAAATCGTTTACTTGATTCAAAATGTAAACGAGATTCTAAATATTGGGCTCCTTTGCATAAAACCTTTAACATTAAGCACAATCAATTGAGAAACTCACCATATTCTGTAATGATATCTTTACACTGTTTCTTAAGCCATCATGAATATGCAACTCTTCAAAATACTATAAGAAAACAATTTAACATCCTAGAAAAACGACTTACATCTATAAGCATTAATGATATCTCAAAACGATTAGGTTTTCCAAATGATTGGCATCATAATACACCTAAAATAACAACAAAATAATATCTATATTCATTAATAAGACCAGTACAAGACATCAAGCATGTAACTCGTACTGGTCTTTTTATGTGTTATCGTACTCATATCCCTCAAAAGAACGCCATTATGCACAGCATATCTTGTGGCTCTCCTTACTACCTAAATCATAGTAACATAAGAAGCGCGCCACATGTTCCGAACAAAAAATACGTCCTTTCCCACAGAGGCACGCGATTATGCGTAGCATACCTTGTGGCACTCCTTATTACCTAAATTATACAAATATAAGAAACGAGCAACATGTTCCGGAGGAAACCTAACCACTGTATCAGTTTCCGGAGGAATATGTTGCTCGTTTCCCTTTGCTAATTAACTTATGCCACAAGATTGCATAACAGAACAAGTAACGACCCTAACCACTGTATCAGTTCGGGTCGGAATATGTCGCGCTCTTCCCTTTGCTTAGTTAATCACTAGCCACAAGATTGCATAGCATCACAAGTGACTATTTGAAGGGATTCCCCAATCGTTGTAATACATGCTCAAACTTCTCTTTTGGATTTGCATTAGTGCTATACCATTCTAATAGCTCTGAGATTTTCTGTTCTGCTTCTTCTGGGGATAATCCTTCTAGCAAGGTAATTGCTTTTCGAGGCAAGGCACCGCTTGTGCCACCTGCTACTAAGGTAAAGCCATTTGGTTTTCCCACTAGGCCGATATCTTTAATCATAGACTCTGCACAGCAACGAGGGCAACCACTGATGCCGATGCGAATTTTGTTCGGCATATCTTTGCCGTAGTGTTTTTGGTCTACCATGGTCGCCATCGGAATGGTTTCCATAAAGGCATGGCTACATCCATCTGTACCTCGGCATGCCACGATGGAGTTCACCGATTTATGTTGTACTTGCACCACTCCATCTGGTAAGTGTTCCAAGATGGATTCCTTTTGTTCTTTTGTAATGTCATAAATTTGAATGCCTGTAGGAACGATACGGAACTTTCCATTATGTTCTTTCGCTAGGCCAAAAATTGCCTCCATTTGTTCGTATGTGAACTCACTGAATAAGGCGTGTAAAATAACTGCTGTTTTCATAAAACTCTCCTAAATTAACTGTATGGGCGTACATTCCTACTTAGGACGTAAGGAACTGACTAAACACATAATTGCCGTGCTTGGCCCCTTCCTTAGTGAGACGATATGCATCATCTTCATAAACAAGCAATTGTTTACGCATTAGATCTGCAATGACAGATCCATATATATTATGAAAGTCTAGATTAAATCGACTTTCAAATAAACTAGGTACTAACCCCCACTTTGTGCGCAATGCAAGAAAGCAAAAATCTTCATAGTCACGAGGACTCGTGATAATTTCTTCCTCAATGCAAGGACTTTCACCCATTTCAATCTTATGGATGTAAGGCACCACGTAAGGGGTATTCTGAAAGCGCCGATTCCCCACAAAAGAATGGGCACCGGCACCAAAGCCGATGTAATCAGCGCCATGCCAGTATTTGATATTATGACGACTGAAAGCGCCATCTTTACCAAAACTAGCAATTTCATATCTATCGAACATCTGTTTTTTTAACCCTTCTACAAGGCAGTCGTACATCTGTTCGCATATATCTTCAGACGGTAATATAACCGAATGATCCATAACTTGGCGATGCAATAAGGTACAAGGTTCCACTTGCAGGCCATAGATAGAGATATGATTAATCGGCAAAGACTGAATGACCTCTAGATTATAAGAAATGTCTTCCAATGTTTGTCGGGGCAATCCATAAATTTGATCAATACTAATATTGTGGAACCCTACCTCATAGGCCTCTAGAACAGCTTGTTGTGTCATCTTTGCCGTATGGGTTCGGTGCAATACACGCAAATGGTCATCACGAAATGTTTGCACACCGAAACTAATGCGGTTGATGCCAAGCTCATATAATTGCCGTAAGTATTGTGCGTCCACTTCACCTGGATTTGCCTCTATGGTAATTTCCACATCGCTGTTGATGGTGTACTGTTTGTACACTGTCTCTAATATACGATTCAATTCCTTAATGGACAATACAGTCGGTGTTCCACCGCCAAAGTAAATCGTATCGAAGGGCTTTGTCCCCAACAGGGATTGACTAGATTCAATCTCTTGTCGCAACGCATAGGCGTACACATCAAAATAGTCTTCTAATCCTTGGTACGAAGGGAAATCACAGTAGGTACACTTTTGACGGCAAAAGGGAATGTGGATATACATTCCCCTATGACCTACTGGAATACGAGTTGTATTCATTAGTTTTCTACTTTCAAAATCGCCATGAATGCCTCTTGTGGAATCTCTACAGATCCTACGGCTTTCATACGTTTTTTACCTTCTTTTTGTTTTTCTAGCAATTTACGTTTACGGGAAATATCGCCACCGTAACATTTTGCCAATACGTCTTTGCGCCATGCTTTTACCGTTTCACGTGCTACAATTTTTGTGCCTACTGCCGCTTGGATTGGAATTTCAAAGTTTTGACGTGGAATCAATTCTTTTAATTTCTCAGCGAGAGCACGGCCACGTAATTGAGCGCGATCTTTGTGAACGATAATACTCAAGGCATCGACAGGATCTCCATTTAGCAAGATATCCATTTTCACCATTGGAGATTGTTGGTAGCCAATCAATTCATAGTCCAAGGATGCGTAGCCTTTCGTAGCAGATTTCAATTTATCGAAATAATCGTAAATGATTTCCCCTAGTGGCAAATGATACACGATGGATACACGGCTTTCATCAATGTATTCCATGCTGATGTATTCCCCACGTTTGTCCTGTGAAAGTTCCATAATAGCCCCTACATAATCTTTAGGGACGATAGTGGTTGCCTTTACATATGGCTCTTCTACATAGTCAATTTCAGTTGGTGGTGGTAATTTAGCAGGGTTATCCACTTCGATGACTTCCCCATTTGTTTTGTATACCTTATAGTTTACACTTGGAGCGGTCGTAATCAAGGATAGATTATATTCTCGTTCCAATCGTTCTTGGATGACATCCATGTGTAATAGCCCAAGGAAACCGCAACGGAATCCAAAGCCTAGTGCTAAGGATGTTTCTGCTTCGTATTCTAAAGCAGCATCGTTTAAATTTAATTTTTCTAAGGCATCTCGTAAGTTTTCATAATCCTTAGAATCTGTTGGGTATAGACCACAATACACCATGGACACGGCTTTACGGTATCCTGGTAATGGTTCTTCTGCTGGATTATCTGCTTTTGTGATAGTATCCCCTACACGACAGTCACGAACGTTTTTAATACTTGCCGCTACACAGCCTACAGAGCCACATGGTAGCTCTTGCACTGGTAATAAATGCGGTGTAAATACGCCTAACTCAGTGACCTCAAAATCCTTAGAACTGTGCATCATACGGATGGTATCTTTTACTTTCAAAGACCCTTCTTGCACACGTACGTAAGCAATGGCACCTTTGTAGGAGTCAAAGCGAGAGTCGAAAATTAAAGCACGTGCTGGTTTATCAGAATGATCTGGTGGTGCAGGAATTTTCTCTACAATCGCTTCTAAGATATCCTGAATACCAATGCCAGACTTAGCACTGGCTAAAATTGCGTCAGATGCATCTAAGCCGATAACGTCTTCGATTTCACGTTTCACACGTTCAGGATCTGCACTTGGCAAATCAATTTTATTAATGACAGGAATGATTTCCAAATCATGTTCCAATGCTAAATAGACATTGGCCAAAGTTTGCGCCTCTACACCTTGTGCAGCATCAACCACCAACAAGGCTCCTTCGCAAGCTGCCAAGGAACGGGATACTTCATAGCTGAAGTCCACGTGACCCGGTGTGTCGATTAAATTTAATGTATATTCTTGTCCATCTTTTGCAGTGTGCAATAAACGAACGGATTGGGCTTTAATTGTAATACCCCGTTCCCGTTCTAAGTCCATGGAGTCTAAGACTTGGGCTTGCATTTCTCGTTTTGTCAAAGACCCAGTTTCTTCGATTAAACGATCCGCTAGCGTGGACTTACCATGGTCAATATGAGCAATGATACAAAAATTACGAATATGTGATGTACTCATGACTTCCCTTTCTAACAAACAATATCTATTACACCACCACCGAGAACTCGACTTCCTTCGTAGAATACGACGGATTGCCCCGGTGTAATGGCGCGTTGTGGTTCCGTAAATTCAACTTTCATAGTACCGTCCTCTGTAAAAGTAACAGTACATGGTGATGGTTTCGCGGCATACCGAATCTTACCTTCTGCTTGTAATGATGTGGGTACAACTCCATCTAGGAAGTTATAGTTTTTACACAACATCGTGCGAGAGAATAAACTTTCATTAGGACCTACGATAACCTCATTTGTTTCGCCATCTAATTTCACAACATAGAGAGGGTATGCATAAGCAATGCCCAAGCCCTTACGTTGTCCAATTGTATAGTTGTATAATCCATTATGCGTACCTAACACTTCACCATTTTCATGGACAATGCGTCCTGATTTAGGTTTCGATTTCGATGTTTTTTCGATGAACCCTTGGTAATTATGATTCGGCAAGAAACAGATATCTAAGCTATCTGGTTTATCCCATACAGGCAATTCTTTTTCATGAGCCATTTCGCGAGTTTTCGTTTTTGGTTGATTCCCCAAAGGAAAGACTAAATGTTTTAAAATATCTTGGGTTAACGTGTACAATACATAACTTTGATCCTTCGTTGGATCGTCACCTTTATGTAATTCATACCGCTGTGCTGCCTCATTGTACATAACCTGTGCATAATGACCTGTCACCATGTGTGTAGCCCCTAAGGATAAAGCACGTTGTAATAACAAATCGAATTTAATATTGCGATTACAGAACACGCATGGATTCGGTGTACGACCATTGGAATATTCCGTGATAAAGTAATCTACTACATTATCTTTGAAAATATCTTTCGCATCTACCACATGATGTTCAATGCCAAGAAAATCGCACATCTTCTTCGCATCCACCACAGCTTGCGGAATTTCGTCTTCCTCCGTATCGCTTACCCATAAACGCAAGGTAATACCAAATACTTTATACCCTTGTTCTAATAACATTGAAGCGGTTAAAGAACTATCTACGCCACCGCTCATAGCTACTGCATATACTTTGTCCATATTATCTCCTACCATCAAATTGATACATCAAAACAGATTGAAAGTCTGAAGATGTATAATTGAACAAAAATTATACTTATACATATCACTATATTATACCGTATTTTAGGGGATAATGACAATAATTTAAACCCATAATTGGCTTAATTATCCGTTTCTCATAATAAAAAACCACCTACTTATGCAGGTGGTTTTGATACTTCTCGGTGGGTGTCGCTTACCCCACATCTCAATCCTATTTCTAGTTGTGTAGAGGCCACAAATTTTCTACCTCGAGAAGTTCTTTTAAATATTATATCAAAAGTATCACTATGTAGTAAAGACTTCTACTAATCATATAGAAAGTAAATATTCTACCCTCTATGTTTTAATATCTCTTCAGCAGCCCCCAAGATACCTAGCATGGAGTGTTCAAATACGAGTCCGCCTTGCATAAAGATGGTATACGGTGGTCGCACTGGTCCATCTGCGCTGAGTTCGATGGAGGATCCTTGTACAAAGGTTCCACCTGCCATGATGATTTTATCTTCATATCCAGGCATATCTCCTGGGATGGGGTGAACATGGGCATCTACAGGGCTATAGGCTTGCATGCCACGGCAGAAGTATTCCATTTCTTCTGGTCCATGTAGATTGATAGCTTGGATTAAGTCAAAGCGTGGTGCATCGACTTTTGGAAATACTTCATATCCCAATAAGGTTCCCACCGCTGCTGTATAGACCGCCCCTTTTAAAGCTTGTAATACTACATGTGGTGCTAAGAATAGTCCTTGGAAGAATAAGCGATATCCCGGTGCGTAGGATCCCATATGGTCTCCTAAGCCTGGAGCTGTTAACTGATACCCCACTTGTTCCACTAGGTCATCTCGACCTACCACGTAGCCACCGGTAGGCGCAATACCGCCACCAGCATTTTTAATGAGAGAGCCTGCCATAATATCGGCTCCTACTTCTAGAGGCTCTCTAGTTTCTGTAAATTCACCATAACAATTATCCACAAAGGTTATAGTTGCAGGATTTACTTCTTTTACAGCTTTCACAATGATACCAATGTCTTCTACAGATAAAGGTTCTCGTGTGCTATACCCTCTAGACCGTTGGATGACCACTACTCGAGTGTCTTTTGTAACAGCTTGGTGAATGCCCTCTAAATCGTAGGTATTATTCACCAAAGGAACTTCTTTATAGATGAAACCTTGCTCTGTTAATGATCCTGGCACATGGCGTGATGCACCAATGACGGATTGCATCGTATCGTATGGTTGTCCTACGGCATAGACGAACTCTTTCCCTTTCGATCCATTGCCCAAGATGGCTTGCAAGGTTGTGGCTAATGCATGAGTACCGGACACGAAATGAGGACGCACGATGGCACGCTCTCCTTTAAATACGTGAGCAAATACTTCGTCTAGTTTCTCACGCCCCACATCATTGTAACCATAGCCACTGGTGCCATTAAAATGATAATCTGAAAGTTGACACTCTTTAAATGCTTCCAGTACTTTTTTTGTATTATATAACGCCACAGGCTCAAATTTTTTGAACTCTTTTTCAGCTAACTCAAGAGCCTGTTGACGGATTTCTTCTACAGTCATTCTATTCCTTTCTATGTATAGAAAACTCAAAACTAGCTTGAACCAGTTCCATAGCTTCCTCATAAATGCTTTCTTCACTGCGATTCGGAGTGATAGAAATCCACTGAATATATGGCATCCTTTTATACCACGTAATTTGCCGCTTTGCAAATTGTCGTGTATGTTGTTGGACTAATTCAATAGCCCGTTCTTTTGAATATTCCCCGTGAAAGTAAGGAATAATCTCTTTATATCCAATGCCTTTAAAAGCCTGTGAATCTGGTTTCACACCAGATTCCAATAGGTGTTCTACTTCCTCGAATAAGCCATCTCGAACCATATACTCTACTCGAAGATTAATCCGTTCGTATAGTTCTTCCCTGGACCGTTCTAAGCCGATGACAGGACCATGAAAGACTAATCCTTCTTTTGATGGCGTTAATAAGGCATGTCCCTCACCAGCTAAGACACACTCGATCGCACGGTATAGGCGATGTTTATCTTGAAATGGTAAGGTAAGACCTTCTTTTTCAGCCAATTCATTAGCATAGGCTTGCAAACCTTCTAATCCAGAGGTATCAAAAATGTTATCTAATTCAAGGCGTAAACTTTCATTGCGAGGCACATCTAAAAAGTCATATCCTTCGAGCAAGGATTGCACATACAGCCCTGTCCCACCGGATAAAATGGGGATCTTACCATTTTTGTTAACAGCATCTATGACAGTGTTAGCTTGTGTATTGAACTCTGCCACACTATACGAGTCATTAGGCTCATGGGTATCGATGAAATAATGAGGCACTCTATTCAATTCTTCAAGGGTAGGTTTAGCAGTGCCAATAGTCAACCCTTTATAGATTTGGTACGCATCTCCAGATAGTACGGGAGATTGTAAGGTTTCAGCCATCCGCAAGGTAAGGGCTGTTTTCCCTACTGCGGTAGGCCCCAAAATAGTGATTAACTGATTCATCTTACCTCCTTTCATAGATACCATAGGCAATGGAACTATATTTACCACCTACCATTTCTATAGGTGGTATGTCTTTGAATAGACGACTGCCTTTGCGCTCTTTAATGACCAAACGTTTCGATTTTTCCAAGCCGAGTTCTACAATATCTGGATGTATCTTAGATTCTAGTAAATGACCACGCCACTGCTGAAATTGAGGACTTTCATAAACAGGATTTTCAAACATAGGGTCCAAATAGATAACATCATACCGATTAGGTTCTATGTGTTTTAAAAAATCCTGATAATTGCAAATGACTAGTTGAATACGGCGCAATGCCTCTGATACACTTGGATTCTTATGTTGAAAGTGTCGAAATCCATAATTGGTGATATACCCCAAGATAGGATGTCCTTCAATAGCCGTATGACGTGTTAACTGTGGACAACCATAGCTGATAATAGCACTATCGGAGCCTAAGCCGGCAGTACAATCTAAAACAGATGTGACCGTTTCATAGCCGATAGCTCGCAGAAGATGGTCTGTATGTCCACGGTCGATTTCTAACAAGCGCAAATGTGCCATAGACAGATGAAATTGATGAGGTATTCCCTCTTTTGTTACAAAAGAAGGACCTTCCTTGGTCACTACCAAGGCACCACTGCAGTGATTTGTATCTAGCAATTCTTCAACGGACTGATGCTTTCGTGGCACATAGGGCATTTGCAGGAGTTGACTTAGCTCCTTAGCCTGTTCAATGAGATATGCATTTGTCTTTGAACTTGTGCTAATGAGATACATATTAACTCCGTAAAAATAATTTTCCTAATTCCTCTGGTGTAAATTTAATGATCGTAGGTCGTCCGTGAGGACACACATAAGGCTTTTCTGTGCTAAATAGATCTTGTAATAAAGCATCAATTTGTACCAGGTTTAGATTATGCCCTGCTTTAATGGCGCCACGACAGGAAGCATAGGCCAACATTTCATGACGTAATTGCGCCGCACTTGGGCTTTGATGATCATGCATATAGGAAAATACGTATTGTAAAATCTCTGGAACTTTACTTTCAATAATATCCACAGGATGACCATCAATACGTAAGGAAGTGGGTCCTCCTTGGTCTACTTGGAATCCTAAGTCTAACAATGCATCTCTCTGTTCTTCCGCCAATGTTAATTCTTCCTCGCTACCATCCATGTACATAGGCATTAATAATTCCTGCATAGGAATGGACTCGGATGATTTGCATAGTTTATCATACCGCACACGTTCGTGCGCTGCATGTTGGTCGATAATGAATAAATCATCGCCTTTTTTCGCCAAAATATAGCAAGAGGCTACTTGGCCCATAGGAAGTAATCCGTGATTAGCTACTGTTTTACTAGCATTAGTATTATATGAATTACCATGATCAGCATCATAGGAGCTATTTATACCAAGAGCATCCCCAGTACGTGCATTATCTGCTAGACCTTGTGCTGCACTTAAATATCTCGGTACGAATTCATTTCCACTATGGTTTATATATGGCTCTACAGAACTTGGTACTAAATTAGGCCGTGATTCACGGATTGCTCTGAACCGATCTTTATCCTCTTGGGTATAACTTTTAGGCACAAAGTTTTCATTTACATCTAGGGTTTTGTTAAAGTTACCTTGCTCATACACAGTGCGCTGTGGCACTGTATATCCCTTTTGACGAATCGTATCCACGAGAGCCTCTGTCTTTTCACGCATCACCGTAAATCCTTGGGAACGTCCAGTGAATACTTTATCGTAGTCGATAGCTGTAGCAATGGTTTCTTCTTGCTGGCTAGTCGTGTGATGAGTCGGATGTTCTAAGGCTTGTAAAATACTGTTATACACTGCTTTAAATACCGGCTTATCGTCAGAAAATTTTACTTCACTTTTTCTTGGGTGTACATTGATATCTACGGTCCCTGGAGGTACTACGATTTGTAAAACCACCAAGGGATAGCCACCTTTTGGTAAGAGGGCATGGTACGCCGTATCGATAGCCTTATAGATAGCTTTGTCGGCAATGACACGTTGGTTTACGATGGTCGTCTGCCATTGACGGCTACTTTTTAGTACCGTTGGCTTGCTGACCACACCTTCCACATAAATACCTTCCGCCTCATAAGCAATGGGAAATACGTCTTCACTGACTTTAAATCCATAGAGAGCGGCGATAGTATCCACCATCTTATGATTCCCTGGTGTCATGATGGTAACTCGTGTATCAACAATACATTTGAAAGCAATATGGGTGTGGCTCAGTGCCAGTTTGCCAATCATATCTTGAATCTTATTCGCTTCTGTACGAGTAGATTTTAAAAACTTTCTACGAGCAGGGGTGTTATAAAATAAATCTTTCACCTCAATGGAGGTGCCCACCGATGTGCCACATGGATCGCAATCTACCATATGACCACCTTCGATATAAATCCGTGTACCCATAGTATCCGTTTCCTGACGAGTCCGTAAGGTAAACTTAGATACCGAGGCAATGCTGGCAATCGCTTCACCACGGAAACCTAAAGAGGCAATGTCATATAAATCGTCGGCACTGCGAATTTTACTAGTAGCGTGACGCAATACGGCTAGCCGTGCATCTACTTCGGACATACCGAACCCATTGTCGGTGATACGCATGTATTCGATGCCACCTTCTGCAATTTCTACTTCAATGGAAGTAGCCCCTGCATCGATAGCATTTTCTACTAACTCTTTGATAACAGAGGCAGGGCGTTCTACTACTTCACCGGCTGCTATCTGATTAATAGTCGTTTCATCTAGGACATGAATGGTTGGCATTACTTGCCACCTCCTTGTTTCGCCTCTTCCTGTAAACGATATAATTCACTGATGGCCTCTATAGGTGTCATACTCATTATGTCTAGTTTTAATAACTGATCTAGAACAGGTTGTGTAAATAAATCACCACTCCCGAATAGAGGGCCTGTAACACTTTGTTTTTCTTTTTTCTTAGGCACTGCTTCCGATACCACTTTTCCATCTTCCAAATGAGATAGAATTGTGTTAGCTCGATCTAGAACAGCCTTAGGAAGACCTGCTAATTTAGCTACATGGATACCATAACTGCGGTCTGCACCACCTTTTACAATGCGGCGCAAAAATAGCACATCATTGCCTTTATCCTTAACTGCCACCGTATAGTTTTTCAGTTTACTATATTGGTCTTCCAGTTCAATCAATTCGTGATAGTGAGTAGCGAACAAACTTTTACAGTGAATGGTTTCACAAATGTGCTCCACCACGGCACGAGCAATACTAAGACCATCAAAGGTAGACGTACCACGGCCTATTTCATCGAGGATGACTAGACTGTTGCACGTTGCATGTTCTAGGATATAGGATACTTCTTTCATTTCCACCATGAACGTACTTTGGCCTGTGGAAATATCATCGCTGGCACCGACGCGGGTAAAAATTCTGTCCACAGGAGCAATGGTGGCCTCTCTAGCAGGGATAAATGAGCCAATTTGCGCCATAATCATGAGCAAAGCCACTTGACGCATATAGGTAGATTTACCTGCCATGTTAGGACCTGTGATGAGGATAAACTCTTCTTCGGAATGGTTCAACACCACATCATTAGGAATGAACAATTCCTGTTTCAGCAAGGTTTCAATCACTGGATGGCGACCGTCTTTGATGGAAATCGCCCCATTTGTAACAATAGTAGGACATACATATTTATTAGTAAAGGCCACTTCCCCTAAGCTCAAAATCACGTCTAACTGTGCAATGCCACGAGCCGTTTCTTGAATCTCTTTAATATGTGCTTTAGCAATCAAACGCAAGTCTTGGTACAAGGAATATTCCAACTTTTGAATCTGTTCTTTTGCATTGAGCATTTTTATTTCAAACTCTTTTAGCTCTGGCGTAATATAGCGCTCCGCATTGGTTAAGGTTTGCTTACGAATGAAATAATCTGGCACGAGCCCCACTTGCCCTTGGGATACTTCAAAATAGTATCCGAATACTTTATTATAGCCTGTTTTAAGACGAATTCCTGTAGCTTGTTTCGCCTCTTCTTCTAAGCGATGTAGCCACTCTTGACTATTGGTAGCCAAAGAACGTAATTCATCTAATTCTGCACTGTATCCATCACGGATGACATGACTATCTTTCAACGCCAACGACGGCTGATCCACGATAGCACGTGTTAAGAGGTCACATAGGTCATTATGGGTGTGAATCATACTATGACAGTCTTGCAGAATATTAGAGGTACAATGTTGTATTACCTCTTGAATCATCGGTAAGACCCGCAAAGATTCTCGCAAGGAGGCAAAATCTCTAGGAGACACACTCCCCGTTTCTACACGGCTTAGAATACGTTCAAAATCATAAACTGATGTCAGTAAAGAACGCAGTTGACTGCGCATGGTTGGATTATCAATAGATTCACCTATGCCCATTTGACGGCGCACGATGCGATGGATATCCATTAAAGGATGTTCAATCCACTGTTTCAACATGCGAGCCCCCATAGGGGTTAATGTTTTATCTAGTACATCTAGGAGCGTACCTTTTTTAGATCCATCTCGAACATTTCTTGTAATCTCCAAATGGCGCAAACAAGATGTGTCCAATATCATGCGGTCTCCCACAGATAGTTGGTGCACATAATTAATGTGAGACGTATCTGTTTTAATAATTTCTTGTAAATAGAGAATGACATAACCTAAGGCTTCTAATACATCTTCTTCTAGCAAGCCGGCGTCAGAAAAATGTTCACGACCTTTTAGACGAATACTGTCTATAGTTTCTGTAGGCGTGAACGGAGACAAGGCTATGCCTGACATTTGACGTGTCAAAAAATCTTGGATACTAGTAGGTAATTCACTATTACCAGCTAGGATAAGCTCTTTTGGTTGGTACATGGTGAAAGCATCAAATAAAGAACTTTCACTACCGCAATCCATGCGTTCCCAAATCACTTCACCAGTAGTGATATCTGTGAACAACACAATGCGCTGCCCCCCTGTTTCATAGGTCAAGGCTAAAAAGTTATTTTCTCCATCTTTCGTACCATTTTCACTGAGTACTGTACCTGGTGTGATGACACGGATGACATCACGTTTTACAATGCCTTTTGCTTCTTTAGGATCTTCCACTTGTTCACAAATGGCTACCTTGTAGCCTTTACTGATGAGTTTTTCAATATAGGATTCCGCAGAATGGAAGGGAACGCCACACATAGGAGCTTTATCTTCTTCACCAGCATTGCGACCTGTTAAGGTTATATTCAATTCTCGTGATGCGGTGATAGCATCGTCGTAAAAAAGCTCATAAAAGTCACCTAACCGAAAAAATAATAGTTCCTTTTCATAGCGAGCTTTAATACTAAAATACTGCTCCATCATAGGCGTTTGTTTCTTGCCCATTCTGCTAACTCCTTTCTATAATACAGTGCCGTACAATACCCAAGTCTGTCCTTTATCAATGCGTACATCGATGGTATCCCCAATGTTTAGTGTCTCTTGTTTAGGGAATAGGACCATTTTATTGCCCGATGTACGACCAAACCACATGTTTTCATCGGTACGACTAGGTCCTTCTACAATAATATCGTACACCTTACCTTCCATGGCTTGGTTCAACTCGAGGGAAATCTCGTTTTGCACGTCCATTAAGGCTTGTAAACGAACACGTTTCACTTCCTCAGGCACTTGTTCTTCAAACTCCGCTGCTGGTGTACCAGAGCGTTTGGAATAAATGAAAGTAAATGCCATATCATAGCGTACGTCTTTCAATAATTGCAATGTTTGTTGGAAATCTTCCTCTGTTTCTCCAGGGAAACCCACAATAATATCTGTAGTGATAGTAACTCCATCGATTTTTTTACGGCAATATTGCAACAAATCTTTATATTGTTCCACAGAATAATGACGATTCATGCGTTTCAAAATATTGTCAGATCCAGACTGCACTGGTAAATGCAACTGCGTCACAATATTAGAAGAACGACCTAAGGCATCTACCATGCCTTTCGTCATATCTTGGGGATGACTTGTCATATAACGAATACGTTCGATACCTGGAATACCATCTAAGGCATCTACTAAAGTACCAAAGTCTGTACCATCTTTAAAATCCAAACCATAAGAGTTTACGTTTTGGCCCAACAAAGTGATTTCTTTAAAGCCCTTTTCACCTAGTTCACGCACATCTTTCACTATGGCCTCTACAGGACGGCTAATTTCACGGCCCCGCACATGAGGTACGATACAGTAGGTACAGAACTTATTACAACCATTCATAATTGGTACCCACGCAAAAAAAGTACCATTTGGTTTTGCTGCTAGTTCCGGTAATACAGTGTTATCCATTTCTACATTGACTTGGCGTTTTTTCGTACGTTGCACTTCTTTTACCATTTCATTGATATGTTGGATATTATGCGTACCCAATACAATATCAATATGAGGTGCTCGTTTGAACATATCCGCTTGGTTCTTCTGTGCCATACAGCCAGTGATGGCAATAATTAAGTTTTTATTTTTTTCTTTCAAATGCTTTAACTCGCCAATACGGCCATAAATTTTATTTTCCGCTGTTTCACGAACGCAACAAGTATTTAAAATAATCAAATCCGAAGAATCTACATCTTCTGTAGGTACATATCCAACAGACTCTAATTGATGTGCCAATCGTTCTGAATCACTTTCATTCATTTGGCAACCATATGTATAAATATAGTATGACTTCATATTACTCCTTATGCTTGTATTTTACTTTTGATGGCTCAATGGTGCCACCTACCTTAATGGCAAGTCGCTCAATAGACATGCCTGTAATATATTCAATTTCTTGACGTATCGTTTTTTGCAAGGTATCCATGATTTCCTTTACCACGAATCCTAACATAACAGTAACGTCAATTTGTAAGATTAAACCATTAGTGACTTCTTTACTTTTCTTAATGTCCATACTGCGTACATCTGTCACACCTGGAGATTTTTCAATGCTATTCCTGATGAGTGCTTGAATCACTGCATCTTCAAAAACTAGTTTTCCATAATAGCTAAAAGCTGGACGGATAACAGATTTTTCCCATCCTTCATCTTGTTTCGAAGATAATCTAGTTCTTCTCCAGAAAGATTTAATAGGGTCGATTAAAAAGCCTTTAAAATGAGGCTTCAATTCAACAGTTGGAACGGGTATAATATGCTTCCCTTCTTTTAATCTAGCATGTTGTGCTTTTTCAATATCTTTCGGGGTGGCTACATCTTCAATATGGATATAATAGGACGGCCCAGGGATGCCGAGGGCTTTCGTGATTTTTCCAATCATATTTTCCGACGTACCTAATATCATAAGGCGTTCTGGTTGAATTTCATCTAGCGCTTTTCTTACACTTTCTACCTGTTTTTTATCCTGAAAGATAGCACGTCGAACTGCTTTAATGCGATTTTCTTCTTTTTTTGCAGAAAAACCACCTACAATACGATTATTATGAATTAAAATTCCATCATCAATGATACAAGATGCGTGATGTTCATGTGCCACCACCAATGCTCTATGACTTTTACCTGTTCCGCTAGGGCCAATAAATGCGATTACATCCATACTACACCTCTATGCGCCTTGTAAGGCTTTCATAAAATTAGCTACCCACTCATGTTGTATTTCGTATTCTCCAAGACCGATACTTTCAGGGAAACGATCTTGAATGCCATGAAAGTCGGATCCACCAGATATTAACAATCCACGAGTCTCTGCAATCTTGCGATATTTAGTACTATCCTTGGTGGAATGACTAGAATGATACACCTCGACACCATCAAAAGGCAATTCTAATAATTCATGTACATAGGTGTCATTTTCCACTAATTTAGGATGGGCTAAGACAGCGATACCACCAGCACGATGAATCAAATCAATAGCCTGTTGTGGCTCATACTTTTCCTTCGGCACAAAACAAGGACCATTTGGGTTTAACATCGTATCAAAAGCTTCTCCTACGGTTTCCACATACCCATGAGCAATAAGTAGTTGCGCAATATGAGGGCGTCCAAAGGACACTGCATCAGTGAATGTATTTACTAATTCCTCGTAGGAAATATCATAGCCTACGTCCGCACATTTATCTACCATTTTATGAATTCTAGAGCGTCGTACTTCTTTAAAATGAGAAATATAATCCTGTAGTTCTGGATGCTCTAAGGAAAACTGATATCCCAACACATGAACTTCTTTTTCATGGTAATAGGTACTAAACTCGCAACCATGAAAGATTTGAATCCCTGCTCTATCATTTGTCGTTAATTGCGCATAGGCCCCTACTTCATCGTGATCTGTAATAGAAATAGCTTGTAAATGTTTTTCCTTTGCTAATGCCACCAAATCTCTTGGCATATATGTACCATCTGATACATTCGTATGCATGTGGAAATCGACTAACATAGACTTTCCTTTCTTAACGATTTTGTTCTTTCATACGGCGCTGAATATCTCGTTTTGCATCACGTTCCGCCATATCTTGTCGTTTATCATAATTTTTCTTACCTGTTACAAGGCCAATAGTGACTTTAACATATCCATGACTATAGTGAAAGTTCAAGGGGATCAAAGAGTAACCTTTTTCTTTTACTTGCCCTAATAATTTATGAATCTCCCGTTTATGCATAAGCAATTTACGTGTCCGTTCTGGCTCATGATTAAATTGATTGCCTTGCTCGTATTTACTGATATGTACTTGGTATAAGAAAAGTTCACCATGTTCAATGCGGCAAAAACTATCTTTTAAATTGATGCGACCAGCTCGAATGGATTTCACTTCCGTTCCCGTAAGGGCAATCCCTGCTTCATAGGTTTCATGAATGTGAAAGTCATGCCTAGCTTTGCGATTATCTACAATTAATGCATTGTTATCTTTCGCCATTACCGTTTCCTCTGTTTCTTTCCTTTTTTATGATTACTTTTTTTGTGTATCGTTTCATAAAACGCTGTCTTCTTTTTTGTATCCAACTTGCGTAGCATTTGCTCTACCGCTTTCGTGGTACCTGTCGTTTCTATTATATCATGAGTTTGTCTATCTCGACGTTTTCGTTTCTCTTCTTTTTGCTTCTTATAGGATTTTCTATTTCCCCGTTTCGGTTTTGAAAGTGAGTCTTCACGACCTTGCCCTCGCCGTAAGTATCCATCAATGGATTCCACTTCACCAATGACAAAATCGATTTGGCGAAGCTCTGTATCAGCTTTAATCAATGTTACTGTCACCGGTGTACCTAAGTGATATTCCTTTCCACTTCGTCTACCATAGGCCATATAATGTGGCTCGTCAAAGACATAATGGTCATCATCCATTAAATTATATGGTACTAAACCATCTACCCCATTATTAAGTTCAATAAATAAACCAAAGGCAGTAATTGAACTTACATGTCCCTCGAAACTTTCACCAACATATTGCGCCATATACTGAACCTTTTTCATATCTAAAGTTTCCCGTTCTGCTTCTGTAGCGATTTGTTCACGCTCTGAGCAATGACTGGCACTATGTGTTAAATAGGACTCATCAGCAATCGGCGCGAGTCGTTTTGGTTTGCCTTCTAGGACATAGCGCAATAGTCGATGAATCATCAAATCTGGATAGCGACGGATAGGTGATGTAAAATGGGTGTACGTAGAAGAGGCCAGACCAAAGTGTCCCATATTCTCCGAACTGTATTTTGCTTGTTGCATAGAACGAAGGACCATGATTTGTACCACAGGTTCAATCTCTGTACCAGCCACAGATTGTAATAACTCCTCAATATGCTTAGGCTCAACCTTAGTCGGCAGTTTTACAGGATATCCTGCATGGTGTAATACCGTAATAAGTTGTTCTAACTTCGTATCTTTTGGTTCTTCATGAATACGATACACAGAAGTATCTAACCGTTCACTAAGAAATGTAGCTACCGTTTCATTGGCTAATAACATACATTGTTCGATTAATTTTTCTGCAATGGTTCTATCTTTTCGTACGATTCGTTGCGGTATGCCTGTAGCATCTAAAAGAACCTTATATTCTGGGAATTCAAAACTTATGGCTCCTGCTTGTTGACGCATCTTCATTAATTGGTATGCCAATGTTTCTAGGGTCCGCACCATTGCCATGAGTGGTGCCAAATCATCAGGAATGATGTTTTCTTCTAAAGCTAAATAGATTTCCTTATAGCTACAACGACGAGTGATATGAATAATGGATGGCTTTATGGAATAGCGCAACACTTTACCTTGAGGACTTACTTCCATAATACAGGACATGGCATAGCGATCTTCCTTGGCTTGTAAGGAACAAATACCGTTTGATAGTTCCACTGGTAACATAGGGATCACACGATCCACCAAATACACACTAGTGCCACGGCGGTATGCCTCTTGGTCAATGATTGATCCAGCTGGCACGTAGTGGCTGACGTCTGCAATATGAACCCCCAATTCAATATTGCCATTATCCAATACTTTCGCATGCACAGCATCATCTAAATCCTTTGCATCTTCTCCATCGATGGTGATCATTTCTTGGTGTCGTAAATCTAAACGGTCTGCATCATCAGTAACTGTGAAAGAAATCTTCCGGGCCTCTTCTTGCACATCTTTTGGAAACTCTTTTGGCAAATTAAAGGTAGCCATCACTGACAAGACATCTAAATCTGGTGTAGAACTATCCCCTACAATTTCTACAATTTTTCCTTCTGCTTTACGATTTTCTTCTGGCCAAGCAGTTAATTCTACCACTACGGTAGCACCACTTCTAGCATCTAAAGTAGCTTCTAAAGGAATATAAATATCATCACCTAATCGTTCATTATGAGGTGTAACAAATCCACTTGTTTTTAGACGCTCAAAAACACCTACTACACGATTCGTATTTCGAGTCACAATACGATGGATAATACCTTCTGCTTTTCGCTCACTAGTTCCTTTCCGTTTGATTATATATTCTACTTCATCATCATGCATGGCTGTGCCTGAACAACCATTGGGAATGAATACATCTGGTAAGTGTCCCTCTGTAGGTATAACAAATCCAAACCCTTTTTTACTAGCTTTATAGATACCTAGTAATTTCCTATTTTCTGTTTTTTGATAGGTTGCATATTCACCATCTTTAATGCAAATAGAGCCTGCAGTTTCTAAATCATGTAAAATAGAAAAATATGCTTTAATTTCCTCATCTTTATAGCCCAAGATGAAAGGAACATCTTCTATATGATAAGATTCAGGCCATATATCTCTAAAAAATTGTAAGATTTCGTCTCTCATAGTACCTCAATATATCTATAAAAAAAACCTACCATAGGGTAGGGTTTTTTGTGTATTAATAAGAACTTAACACTAAATCTAATGCTAAGCTAACTAAAATGAATAGTGTCGCTAACACAACTGTACACCGTGATAAGAATCCATCTACACCACGTTCTTTCCCACCGAATACGGAATCAGCTGCGCCAGAAACAGCACCACCCATACCTGCACTTTTACCGGTCTGTGCTACTACTACCACAATTAAAAGAATAGAAATAATAATTTCAACAACCATTAGAAAATCTCTCATGAATCTCTTCCTTTCTGTATTAACGGTTATGCCCGAAGTAAACTTCCATTTTTTTCTTTACTCGTTGCAATGCATTATCAATAGATTTTATAGAACGATGATGTTCTTCTGCCATTTCTTGGTAGGATTTGGCATCCATATATCCACGTAATACATCCCATTCTAGAGGGCTCAGAACAGCCTCCATCACTTCTTTAATAAGAGCGTATTGCTCTCTATTAATAACTACTTCCTCTGGGTCTAAATTTTTTTCTGTTTCCAGTACTTCTATTAAAGTTCGCTCTGAATCATCATAGGCTGGTTTATTTAAAGAGATATAGGAATTCAAAGGAATGTGCTTTTGACGACTAGCCCCTTTGATAGCAGAAATGATTTGTCTTGTAATACATAATTCAGCAAATGATTTAAAACTGACCTCACGGTCTCGATTATAGTCTCTTGTCGCTTTATACAAACCAATCATACCTTCTTGAATAATATCTTCTTTATCAGCACCCATTAAAAAATAGGACCTAGATTTAGAGCGTACAAAATTTTTATATCGTTGAACAATATAATCAGTAGCAAAATGATTGTTTTCACGTTGATAGATATCAACAATCTCTTCATCAGATAATGATGAAAACCTTTCAAACTCAGCTACTGTTTCTGTTTCATATGACATAGGATTCCTCCTGTGACTCTGTACTAGGAATGATATTTAATAGTATACACTATCTTTAAAAAAAAGTACATATTACATTTGACTTTCACAAGATATATCTATATAATTATAAGACAATAATTACATATGGGGACGTAAAGGTTTCGACAGGTATGGATGTATCTTAGAAAGCGAGCTGGTGTCTCACTTGACCATAAAACAGTGGAACTTAAATTAAACGCAGAAGAAAATTTTGCATTAGCTGCATAAGCTACGTCACACCTTCTCTCGCCCGTGGAGAGGGATGTGGCGTCAAACTACGGGCTAGCTAGTTCTATCCGCTCAATTAGAGCTAGTTAAATCTCATGAGCTAGAATAGCTTAGGTTGTTGATGTCCAAACACTATTCGAAGTTTAAAACATCAACTGCGCTCGGAGAGGTCTAGGGGGCAACATGTTTGGACAGGGGTTCGACTCCCCTCGTCTCCACCACAATACAAAACAAGATAACCGCTTATTCATAAGTGTTCGTAAGTGTTTGCGAACGTATGAGTAAGCGGTTTTTTGTAATTAAAACGACTCATCAAGGTATCCTCGATGAGTCGTTCTCTCTAATTCTATGTAGTTCAATGTGTGCAATTAAATGCTATATCCATCTTTCAACAGACGAAGTAATCCTTGTACAGAGGTACTTACTTCATCAATTTTAACAGTGCTTGTAGAACCATCTTTACGAACACGTAATTCTACTTCGCCAGATTCGATAGTATTTTTACTTACCGTGATGCGTACAGGATAGCCAATCAAATCTGCATCTTTAAATTTAACACCTGCACGGTCCTTACGATCATCCAATAGTACATCAACACCAGCTTGTTTCATCTCTTTATACAAGCGTTCGCTCACTTCCATCAAAGCCTCATCTTTCGCATTAATTGGAACGATAACAACCTCGAATGGAGCAATTGCTACTGGCCAGATGATACCATTTTCATCATAACTTTGTTCAATAGCAGCTGCCAATGTACGTCCTACACCGATACCATAGCAACCCATTTGGAATGGAGTTGGACGGCCACCTTGGTTCAATACTGTGGCATTCATAGATTCAGAGTACTTCGTACCCAATTTAAATACTTGACCTACTTCGATACCTTTATCGATGCGAAGTTGACCACTGCATTTAGGGCATGGATCATCGAGAGTAATCAAACGAATTGGTGCCACAATGATATCATCTACATTGAAATCACGGTTAGGATTGATATTGATATAATGCGCATCTGCTGTATTAGCACCACCACATACATTATGTAAGTTCATCACTGTTTCATCCACTACAATGGCAAACTCTTCTGATTGTGAAAGTCCCACTGGGCTAATGAATCCAGCTGTTAATCCTACACGTGCTAAGTCTTCTGGGGTTGCCATTTCTGGCTCAATGCCACCTTCTACAGCTCGTTGTACAGCGATTTCATTCACTTCATGGTCACCACGAACAATGGCAAGAATAACTTTACCTTCAATGTTGTAGACTACTGCTTTAATTGTTTTTTCCAATGGCAATTGTAACATATCGGCTACCGCTTGAATTGACTTAGCATCTGGTGTAGATACTGTTTCCAATGCCTTAGCTTCTTCTGTATCCACTTCCAATGCTTTTGGTTGGCCAATTTCAATATTTGCAGCATAATCACATTTTGTGCAGTGGATAACATCTGCCTCGCCGGATTCCGCCAAAGCCATGAACTCAAAGCTACCGGAACCACCAATAGCACCATTATCTGCTTCTACTGGTTTACATGTTAAGCCACAACGTTTGAAAATTTTACTATATGCCTCATACATATCCCAAAAAGACTTGCTCATACCTTCTTCATCGATGTCAAAGGAATAGGCATCTTTCATGATAAACTCACGGCTACGCATCAATCCATAGCGTGGACGACGTTCATCGCGATATTTATTTTGAATTTGATATAAACTTAAAGGTAATTGACGATAGGAATTGACTTCTCCTCGAACTAGATTAGTTACCATTTCTTCATGAGTTGGTCCTAAGCAATATTCACGGCCATGACGATCAGAAATGCGCATCATTTCTGCGCCATACGCAGCCCAACGACCAGATTCTTCCCATAGTTCACTAGGTTGTAAGATTGGCATCATGATTTCTTGGCTATTGATAGCTTCCATTTCTTCACGAATGATTTCATTAATTTTATGAATACTGCGCCAAGCCAATGGTAAATAAGTATATAATCCACCTGCTACTTTACGAACAAAACCTGCACGCAACATTAACTGTTGGCTGATTACATCAGCATCGGAAGGCATTTCACGTAATGTCGGTGCATATAAGCGACTTGCTAACATAACATACTCCTTTATATTCTATATGATTCATACTCTTAATTATCTTCTAACGTTAAAAGATATTGATCGATTTCAGCAAATAAGGTATCTACCAACTCTTGTTCTGGTACAGTTTTTAATACTTTTCCTTTACGGAAAATAATACCTTGTCCTTTACCTCCTGCAATACCAAAATCAGCTTCTCGTGCTTCTCCAGGTCCATTTACTACACATCCCATAACAGCTACACGGATTGGGGCTTTTATAGCCTTCAATCGTTCTTCAACAATGTCTGCCATATTGAATAAATTGACTTGACATCTGCCACAGGTAGGACAAGAAATCATAGTCGCTCCAAAAGTACGAAGTTCCAAAGAACTTAAAATAGTTTTTGCTACCTCTACCTCGTGGATTGGATCGCCCGTTAAGGACACACGAATGGTATCACCGATACCATCTGCTAAGAGTGTTCCAATACCGATAGCCGATTTAATCGTTCCTTGTTTGATAGTGCCAGCTTCCGTTACGCCTAAATGCAATGGATATGGTATTTTACTAGATAATTTGCGGTATGCTTCAATCATTAAAGGTACATCTGTAGCTTTAATAGAAACTTTCATTTGGTCATATTCTAAAGATTCTAAAATACGAATATGTTCTAATGCGGTTTCCACCATACCATCTGCTGTAGGATGCCCACCATGAGCATCTAATACATGCTGTGGTAAAGAACCAGCATTTACACCAATACGAATAGGAATCAATTTTGGCTTCGCTTTTTCCACAACTTTTATAACATTATCGATACTACCAATATTTCCTGGATTAATGCGAAGCCCATCAATCCCACTGTCAATAGCTTGCAGTGCTAACCGATAGTCAAAATGGATATCCGCAATTAATGGAATCATCGCACGCTCTTTGATATCTTTAATTGCTTTTGCTGCAGCCATATCAGGAACAGCTAAACGAACCAATTCACAACCAGCAGTAGCTAGGCGATTGATTTCCTCAATAGATTGTTCTACTTTCACAGGATTTGTAGTAATCATAGATTGGATACTGACAGGTGCGTTATCACCAATATGAACGGTACCCACTTGAATACCTTTTGTCGGTTTACGTTCTATCATAGGATACCTCTAAAATAATCGTAGAATATCTTGGAATGTAGAATATACAAACACTAATAATAATAGGCCTACACCAGTCATTTGGATGTATTGTAATGCCTTCTCTGGTAGTTTACGGCCCGTAATTCCTTCTAGAATTAATAACACCAAGTGGCCACCATCTAAGACGGGAATTGGCAATAGGTTGATAACTCCAAGGTTTAAGCTCAATAATGCAGTAAATAGTAGCAAACTGATAAAACCATGTTGTGCTACTTGCCCTGCCATTTGTGCTACACCGATAGGACCCGCTACATCGCCTTTACTATGCCCTGTTACAATATTCCACAATCCTTGTACCATATCAGCAAGGGTAGATCCAGTGTGGGATACAGCATGGACCGCAGATTCGCCAATACTATACTCTTTTACTTCCAATACTGGATTGATTCCGATAACAGCTCTATCACCAGATTCACGAGGAATCACTGTCGTAGATATAGTCTCACCATTTCTATCTAAGGTAACTGACACTACATGATTGCTATGACCTTTTAGAGACTCTGTAATATCTTTCCATTCTTTAATGGATTGACCATTAATGGATACAATTTTGTCTCCCTTTTGGATACCAGCCGTAGCCGCTGGATTTCCTGCTAATATATCTCCAATAATCGGTTCCTGAGATGGTATTGTGGTTCCATGGAACGCAAATACAAAAAAGTATATCACAATAGCCAATAAAAAGTTAAATGTAGCACCTGCAGCGATAACGATAAATCGTTGCCATACAGGTTTACTATTAAAACCACGTTCGCCAGCATCTTCCGATGGATCCATACCAGCAATTTTGTTGAATCCACCTAGTGGTAATAAACGCAAGGAGTATAGTGTTTCTCCTTTTTGCTTTTGAACGACATTAGGGCCAATACCGATAGCAAATTCATCAACACGCATGCCACAGGCTTTCGCAGTTAGAAAGTGCCCCAATTCGTGAATCATTACTATAACGCCGAATACGAAGACAGCTCCTAAAATTGTAATTAACATGCACTTCTCCTTTGTATTTCTTTGGTAGCTTCTTGTCTAGCCCAGGCATCCATAGCAAGTACTTCTTCTATGGAAGTAGGCACGCCATTTATCATGCGTCCAAGAACGGTAGAAACTACTTCATATATATGTCCATAGGTAATTCGTTCATCCAGTAAGGCATACACGGCCATTTCATTGGCTGCATTAAATACAGCAGGTGCATAACCGCCTTCTTTTCCCACCATGAAAGCTAGTCGTAAGGCAGGAAAATCATCCCACCGAGGTGCCATGAACTGAAGATCTAAACCTTTGGTAAAATCTAAATGCTCCATTTGTAATGGATATCGTTTCGGATAGGTCATCGCATATTGGATAGGCTCACGCATATCTGGATTCCCTAATTGTGCCAAAATAGCACCATCTTTCATTTGAATCATAGAGTGTACAATACTTTGTGGATGTACCACTACATCAATATGATTGTAATCAAAGTCAAAAAGCCAATGGGCTTCAATAACCTCTAGGCCTTTATTAAATAAAGTAGCGGAATCAATAGTAATTTTATTTCCCATATTCCATGTTGGGTGCGCTAAACAATCTTTTGCTGTTGCCCCATATAAATCGTCTGACTTCCAGTGACGTAAGGCACCACCTGAAGCTGTGATGATTAATTTTTCTACATTACTTCTATTTTGCCCTTCCAAACATTGAAAGATAGCACTATGTTCACTATCAATTGGTAAAATTGAAACACCATTGTCTTGGGCAGCTTTTGTAATTAAAGATCCACAAGCCACTAAAGTTTCTTTATTAGCAAGGCCAATCGTTTTTCGTGCACGAATCGCAGCCATGGTAGGTTCAATGCCTGCAGCACCAACTACGGCAGTGACTACCATCATAGCTTCTGGTAAAGTTGCCGCTACAGATAAGGCTTCTTTACCACCAATAATTTCTGTGGGTCCATCATAGCGTTCTCTTAATTGTATATATGCCTTTTCATCTACAACACCAGCCATAATTGGCTTAAATTCGGCAATTTGTTGCTCTAGTAAATCAATATTTCCATGTGTTACTAACGCTACTGCTTGGAATTGATCTGGATGTTGACGAATCACATCTAAAGTTTGTGTTCCTATAGACCCCGTGGAGCCTAAGATACTTATAGCTTTCATAAAGGTCTCCCTACAATTAAATCATTACAGCATAAGAATGTATGCCAATACTAATGGTGCAGCAAACAATAGACTATCAAAACGATCTAATACGCCACCGTGACCAGGTAATAATGTACCAGAATCTTTTTTATTTGCCTCACGTTTTAATTTTGATTCAAATAAATCTCCTAGCGGTGCCAATATCCCAACAATGATACCTATGCCAACACCAAAATTCAGCGGTAATCCTAAGGAAAGAGATCCAATCCACCCTGTTAAAATACAGCCGATGAAACCACCAATAAAACCTTCTAACGTTTTATTAGGACTAATAGTTGGTACGATGTTTCGTTTTCCAAAAGAACGGCCTACAAAATAAGCAAATGTATCACTAGCCCAAATAGCTATCAACAGAAGCCAAATAACAGCCGTACCGAATCCTTCTTGTCCTGCATAATAGCTGGTATTTTCATAGATTCTATTATCACGCAACACCATCAATGCAATAAAGCCACTGGTAACATATAACAAACTACTAATAGTAGATTGCACTGTTGAAAGAGTTCTTTTCCCGTTGCAGAAGGTGTATTCAATGACCATAGCTAACATCACCAAAATTCCTAAGAATAAAGCTAATGGGTAGCTACCAAACACCAAGGAACCGCATACAAGGGCTATATAAAGCAGACCCCACTGTGGTAATAGACGCCGTTTCATATGACGAAATAAGCTAACACATTCTACCCAACCGATGACAGCTAACACGGACATCACAAGATTAAAAAATAGGCCCCCATAGGTGATGGCAACCGCCAGCAAGACAACGCCAATCAAAGCTGTGATGAGACGGGTTTTTAACATATTATTTCTCCTCTTTTAAACCACCAAATCTACGCTCACGTTGTTGGTATGCCAAGATGGCTTCTTCCAACACTTGTGGCGTAAAATCTGGCCAATGTAAAGGGGTAAACCAGAACTCTGCATAAGCAATTTGCCATAACAAGAAATTACTAATTCGTGCATCATTACTTGGTCGAATCAGTAAATCCACACGGTCAAATTCTTTTGTATCTAAGTAGGAAGAAATCAATGTTTCTGTAATATCTTCCTCATTGATAACGCCCTTTGCCACATCTTGGACAATCTGTTTTGTAGCTCTTGTAAGTTCGTCACGTCCCCCATAGTTGATTGCTAATTGCAGTGTGATTCCCTTATTATCTTGTGTTAATTCCTCAGATTCTTTGATGATTCCTTGTAACTCTTCAGATAACTTGGTTATATCTCCCACAAAACGAATGCGCACACCTTCCGCATGCATACGTTTTACATTTGAAAGTAAATACTCTTTAATAAGACCCATTAACAGGCTGACTTCTTCTTCTGGTCGTTTCCAGTTTTCAGTGGAAAAACCATAGACAGTCAATGCTTTCACACCAAATCCTTGGGCTGCTTTCACAATATCCTTTAATACTTCCGCACCTGCGCGATGACCCATACTCCGTGGCATGCCTTTACGCTTTGCCCATCTACCGTTACCGTCCATGATAATGGCAATATGTTCTGGAATATTCGTTGGATCTATAGTCGGTCTCTCTTGATGTTTACTTTTCTTCCATAAGTTTTTTAGCATATTGTACCTCATTCGACTGCGCCACATGACTGGCTACCATAGGATGAAAGAGAACTATCTCCCATGCGCCTTCTTTTACTATGACACGGCCTACATAACATTCTTCGGAAGAAATGGAAAAGAACCGATTATAGTTCTTTTCTATTTTTGTAGTAAAAGGGATAGAGGCAGCCTGCAAAAGAGACTGTGCAAGCTGCCATGGAAATCCCAAAATAGATGTATGCTCCATTAGACAGACATAACATCCTTTTCTTTTATATCGCGAAGTTCATCAATTAATTTAATTTTTTTGTCAGTCAATTTTTGAACTTGTTCTTGTCCATCTTTTGACACATCTTCAGTAATTGTTTTCGCTTTTTCTTCTTTTTTGATTGCATCATTAGCATCACGACGAATGTTACGGACTGCAACTTTAGCATCTTCTGCTTTTTTGCTTACTACTTTTACTAATTCTTTACGACGTTCTTCTGTCAATTGAGGGATAGCCAAACGAATAGCCTCACCATCATTATTAGGGTTTAATCCTAAATCAGATGTTAAAATAGCTTTTTCAATAGCACCAATCATAGTTTTATCCCATGGAGCGATTAAAATCATGCGAGGATCTGGAGCAGATACGTTTGCCACTTGATTAACAGGTGTTGGTGCACCATAGTAATCTACCATAACGGAATCCAATAAAGATGTATGTGCACGACCTGTGCGTACATTAGCAAATTCATGTTTTAAGGATTCAATTGTTTTATCCATGCGCGCTTCTTCGCGGCTAATAATTTCTTTAATTTCCATAGTGTTCACCTTTTATTTTACGATAGTACCGATGGCTTCTCCCTTAGCAGCACGTGTGATGTTACCAGGAATATCCATGCTAAATACAACGATAGGAATATGATTATCTTTACATAATGTAGTTGATGTAGCATCCATTACTTTCAATTCTTTGCTGATTACATCCATGTATGTTAATTCATCGAATTTTACAGCATTTGGATTTGTTTTAGGGTCGGAATCGTATACGCCATCAGCAAATTTTTTCGCCATTAAAATAGCATCTGCTTCGATTTCAGCAGCACGCAAAGCAGCTGTTGTATCTGTAGAGAAGTATGGATTACCCGTACCTGCTGCAAAGATAACAATACGACCTTTTTCTAAGTGACGAATAGCACGACGACGAATGTATGGTTCTGCTACTTCTTGCATTTCAATCGCTGTTTGAACACGAGTTGCTACGCCTGCATTTTCAAGAGCATCTTGTAATGCAATAGCATTCATCACTGTTGCAATCATACCCATATAATCAGCAGATGCACGATCCATACCTTTAGCACTACCGGATAGACCACGCCAAATATTTCCACCACCTACAACGATAGCAATTTCAATACCACTTTCTTTGGAAAGTGATGCAATCTCTTGTGCCAATGGTTCTACCACTTGTGGGTTAATGCCAAATCCTTGATCACCTGCTAAGGCTTCACCGCTAAGTTTTAATACGATACGTTTAAATTTACGTTCACTCATGTCCTTCTCCTTATGACGTTTCTAACAAATAATTCAAAAATAAGAGAACACTTGCGGTGTTCTCTTATCTCCGTACTTATTTACCTACAGTAGCCATAACTTCTGCAACGAAATCGTCTTGTTTCTTTTCGATACCTTCGCCTAAAGCATAGCGAACATAACGACGTACGTTAATGTTTTCACCGATTTTAGCGATTGCTTCATTGATCATAGCTTGTACAGTTTTTTCACCGTCTTTAATGAAAACTTGTTCTAATAGGCAGTTTTCTTTATAGAATTTTTCAACGCGGCCAGCTACCATTTTTTCAAGAACTGCTTCTGGTTTTGGTTTACGGCCAGCTTTAACGTCTTCTTCAGCTTCTACTTTAGCTTGTTCCATCAATACAGCTTTTTCGTGTTCGATTATATTAGCTGGAACATCTTCACGTTTTAAGTATGTTGGGTTAGCTGCTGCAATTTGCATTGCTACATCTTTACAAAGAGCTTGGAAATCATCAGTTTTAGCAACGAAGTCTGTTTCACAGTTTACTTCTACTAATACGCCGATACGTCCACCACCATGAATGTAAGATGCTACTACACCTTCAGCTGCAATACGACCAGCTTTTTTAGCTGCCGCTGCTAAGCCTTTTTCACGAAGGAAGTCAACTGCTTTTTGGATATCGCCATCAACTTCTACCAATGCTTTTTTAGCATCCATCATACCTGCGCCAGTCATGTCGCGTAATTCTTTTACTAAAGCTGCTGTAATTTGAGCCATGATTTTTCCTCCTATAAATAATTAAGGTAAGACCTTAGCCTTACCTTAATTTTACATCGTTATTACTTATTTATCAATTAAGACTATGTCTGTATATATTGTTAAATAATCTTACAGATTCTTAAGCTTCTTCGGAAGCAGTTTCTGTACCGAAAGCGTCTTGTTCACCTTGACGACCTTCTAAAATAGCATCAGCCATTTTACCAGCTAATAATTTAACTGCGCGAATTGCGTCATCATTTGCTGGGATAGGGAAATCAACTTCGTCTGGATCACAGTTAGTGTCCACAGTAGCTACTACAGGAATACCTAATTTTTTAGCTTCTGCGATAGCGATTTTTTCTTTTTTAGGGTCAATTACGAAAAGTGCACCTGGCATTTCTGGCATATCTTTAATACCGCCAAGATATTTTTCTAACTTTTCCCATTCATGACGAAGACGAATTACTTCTTTTTTAGGAAGAACTTCGAATGTTCCATCTTCAGCCATTTTTTCTAATTGTTTTAAGCGTTTAATACGAGCTTCGATAGTTTTGAAGTTAGTCAACATACCGCCTAACCAACGTTCGTTAACGAAATACATATTAGCACGAAGAGCTTCTTCTTTTACAGCTTCTTGAGCTTGTTTTTTAGTACCTACAAAAAGGATTGTTTTGCCTGCTTGAGCTACTTCACGTAAGAAGTCATATGCTTCTTCTACTTTTTTTACAGTTTTTTGAAGGTCAATGATATAAATACCATTACGTTCAGTGAAGATGAATTTAGCCATTTTAGGATTCCATCTTCTTGTTTGATGTCCAAAGTGAACACCAGCTTCTAATAATTGTTTAAGTGATACTACTGCCATGTTGGCACCTCCTGTTAAAAAACCTCCGCAACTCTCATCCCTCAGCAAACGCGAAATTGCGCACAGAACTGATAGTCTAGTTGCGTGTGTATTCATATTTGTTTAGTATAGCACAAAATGTGAGGTGAAAGCAAGTGCAAAACAATCAACTCAAAAAAAGAGTTGGCTGCTTTGTTTCTTATTTATAATATATCAATCTTCTCTCCCTCTAAGGCTTTGTTGATGCTCCGTACGGCGCAGAATTTTCCGCACATACTACAAGCTTCTTTATGTCCCTCTTCTGGGGCACGACTTTCACGGATGCGACGTGCTTTTTCAGGGTCTAGTGCCACTGCATATTGTGCTTCCCAATCTAGTTTTTGGCGCGCTTCTGCCATGCGGTCATCACGTTCCCGCGCATTCGGAATGCCTTTTGCAATGTCTGCGGCATGGGCTGCGATTTTGAAAGCCATAATGCCTTCTTTCACATCATTTTCGTCAGGTAAGGCTAAGTGTTCTGCCGGTGTTACATAGCAAAGAAATGCTGCGCCATGCATAGCTGCCACGGCACCGCCAATGGCCGCTGTAATATGGTCATAACCTGGTGCAATGTCTGTCACCAATGGTCCTAATACATAGAACGGTGCTCCATCGCAGATTGTTTGTTGCACTTCCATGTTGGCTTGTACTTGATTCAACGGCACATGACCAGGACCTTCCACCAAGACTTGCACACCACGTTCACGAGCTCGTTTTGTTAACTCTCCAAGTCGAACAAGTTCTTCGATTTGACAGATATCTGTAGCATCTGCCAAGCAACCAGGACGGCATGCATCGCCAAGGGAAATAGTCATATCATATTCTGCACAAATGTCCAAGATTTCATCATAGTATTCATAGAAAGGATTTTCTTGACCAGTCATAGACATCCAAGCAAAGACTAAACTGCCACCACGGCTGACGATATTTAATTTTCGTTTGTGACGTTTAATTTGCTCTACCGTATGTTGCGTAATCCCACAGTGCAATGTAACAAAGTCCACCCCATCTTCTGCGTGAAGGCGGATAGTAGAAATAAAGTCTTCTGCAGTCAATTCACCTAAATCCTTTTGATGATGGATAACACTATCGTAGATAGGTACGGTGCCAATCATAACGGGACATTCTTTTGTGAGCAGACGGCGGAATACTTTTGTATCACCATGTGTAGACAAGTCCATAATAGATTCAGCCCCTAATGCCACTGCATGATGAACTTTTTTCATCTCTTCTTCGTAGTCTGTACAATCTTTGGACGTACCTAAGTTCACGTTGATTTTCGTACGTAACTTTTGACCAATTCCTTCTGGTTGTAAAGATATATGATGCTTGTTGCACGGAATTGTTACATGTCCTTTTGCCACTAACTCTCGTAATACTTCAACATCCATGTTTTCTTTTTCTGCTACCACTTTCATTGCGTCGGTAACAATGCCTTTTTGGGCTGCTTGCATTTGTGTGTAAAACATAAAAAGCTCCTTTCATTACAAAGGAGCCTATTGAGGTACTCTATACACAAAAAGGTATCGACATTACATCGATACCCACATATGTCAGCGTGCTTCCTACGCGGGCATGATCCCGATCAGGTCAAAAGGTCAGGTACTTCATAGTCCTTTCTCAGCCTATTACATAGGCTCCCTTGCAAATCTAAAATATTTACTTACTTATAGTATATCATGGAATGGTGGAATTTTATAGAAAATTATTCTTCCTCATCCATGATGGCATTATGATACACATAACGCACATATTGCTATAAACCTTTGGTATTAAGCCATTCTTTAAAAAAAGGTTGTGCAACGGTTGTGCAACCGTTCCCAAAAATAGTTTTTATTGATAATGTTATAATTTATTTTTTATACGTTATCGAAACATTTTATAGGCTAATCCACCTAATAAAAGCACCTCAATGAATCGGTGCTTTTGACTATTTTTCTTGTACTTCTTTATTTCTTCCTTCTGCTCTTCTAAGTATAGATTGGCTTTCTCCAATGAGATTTGCTGCTCTGTCAATTTCTGCTCTTGTAGATTTAATTTCTCCTTGGATGCTCTCAACTGCTCCCTCTGTTCTTCTAGTAGCTGCTTCGCTTCTAGTAATGCTACTTTCGATTCGTTCGTTGATAACTTCGCTACGTTCAACTGCATCTCTAACCTCTCGATTGAGTTTGCTTGCTTCTTGTTGATTGTATTGAGCTCGTCTAAGTTCTTGCTGAGCATCTTGTATTCGCTTTGTGTTAATGTCACTCCCTGTTCCGCAAATATATAGCAGGGCACAGATAATAGTACCAAAGCCAATAGCAAGCATAATCGTGTGTTTCTTAATCCATGAAAGAATAGTTCCATACATTTCAACCTCCTAATATTGCTCCCATTCCGCATCATAACCTCGGACATCAATGTGTACAAATTGTAGTCCATAATATCTGCCAACACCATCTGCACCACACTCTTTTGCAATATCTGCTAATTCATCAACACTAATATCGTCCACTGTAATGTCAGCAGCTGTTCCTAATACATGTTGAGAGTTAGGCACTCCACCTACCTCACGATTGTGGTCTTCACAACGGTATCCACTTTCGATATATACTGGTCGTCCTACACGTTCTCGGATTTTATCCAATACATCTACTAAACGTTTGTCAATAATATGATCCAACACATTTTTCCCATCTACTACATTATGTCGATGACATTTGCAGGCAAACTCATAATCCTCAAAATAATTTCCAATTTTCATATATGTCTCCTTATAACTTAAATTTGAACTTACTTTCAATCATATCTCTGATGGTATCTAAAAACTTTCCCATCATTACATTTCCACCATCACGCATATTTTCTAGTACACTCAAAAATTCTGCTGAGGCTAAATATAACCAAACTAAATTAACTACAAAGGCTTCTTTCCCTGCCATAAAATCAAAGCACCAACCTATGGCTGTAGCAAATACATATGTCATTACCTTTGTCACAAAGGGTTTTCTCATATGTTTAGATGAAATTAATCCCTTTTCAAACGCAGGAATGATTGCTATATACTTATCCCAAGCAGATATACTTTCTTTGTCTGCTCCCGCTTCTACTAACATCTGATAGGCAATCGCTCCCCATCTAGTCAGCAAATCAAATAAAACTAATAAAATAAACACGCCCAGTACTTGAACGTGCTTTAAATTCATTAGCCATATAGCAGCACTACCTATAAGGGATAGTCCCACCTTTATAATCCACGACTCTACTAGAATATCTCGTAGAGATTCTAAAAATCCCATATCGAATACCATTTTACCTTTTAATACACCTAAACAATAAAACTTATCAGATCTGGTTTATCTCTAGCTCTGTTCATAATCACTCCTACCATCTCTTTTGAAACAACATTATTCCTCTTTTTTGTCTTCCATATTCATTAAATCATTGTGGATACATCCCTCAGTAGGACAAGTACCATCTTGATTGAGTGTAGCATAACACCATTCACAAAAATGCATTACGGGAATATCTGAGTGTACTTCGTAGTTATCCATTTACTTTACCTCCTTAATCTTTGCAATCATTTCTTGTGTGAGTTTCTTATATTGTTCTTGTAAATCTACTACACTAGTACCGCTCAATGTACGTCTTGCTAGTGTCTGTTCTAATGTTTCAAAACGTTTGTCATAGTAGGCTTTAATCTCTGCAATACGTTCTGCTTTTGAAAGTACTTTCGGCTCTTCTACATAATCAATGAATTTGCCATTGATGTAACATTTATTATTTGCTACGAACTCGTTTTGCATTTCTTGTGTACCCGCTAAGTACGTGTGATTAGGGTATAGTGTTTGTGCTAACTGTATGCATGATTCCTCGGTATCTGCATGTAGTCCAATTAAAAAAGAGGTTACTCGTATCCCCTTTGTGTCTAAGACAAAAATATATTTAGTCTCCATATAAACCTCCTTTAAACACCTATCACCATATATCGAACAGCACGCCGTGAATTTTGTGTTCCAATGACTTCAGAAATTGTGACTGATGTTATATCTAGCTTTTTTGTTTGAACACTTGCTAACCACTTATCGGAACGTGGATTAATGTGGCTATAAAATATTCCAAAGCATTTTTTTCTAAATGCAATTGGGAAGGTTGCTGTATATTGTGCTTCTCCCGTTGAATGTGTTATGTGTATATATCCAAACTGTATGATTACTATATTTTCCCCTTGACCAATTAAGATATATGCTTCATTATCCGAAGTTTCTTTTACTTGTACATTCAACGCTTGCCCTGTGCCTCCTCCTAGACCACTTAACAATTCTTTTACAACTGCTAGTGTAGGAACAAGGCTTGTATTCGTATCTTCCTTATTTGTAGTAAATAATTTTAATAATGTGGCTGTATCGCCTTTGGTAATGGTTAACCCCTCATTATGTTTTGTTATATCTGTAATGGTTGCATCATAATCTCCATGATAATGCCACGCACCCCACGCATTATAGAATGTTCTATAGCAGATATTGCAGGGCTTGTTATTCGCACCATAGGAGTAGAATACTTGCGTAATCTTATTAGTATCACTTTTAATAACCTGTACTACACCGTAATAGTATACTCGTGTAGTACTCGGTGCATTTCTCCACCCCCACATGCTTGCGGTTGCTTCATACATACCAGTATCTGTGAGATTATTCCAATCATTGATACTAGTAGGCATAGGCTTCATACTCATGTATTTGTTAAGATTATGTGAAGTGGAGTCTATATTATGTTCACTAATTTTAGTGGCAATAGAATTATTTATATCACTCACCTTTCTCTTCTCTTCTTCAATAGATGTTTGTAATGGAGAAATTAACTCACGCCCAATATCGTTTTTAATAGTTCCTTTTAAGGGTGCAATCAATTCACGATTTATATCATTTTTTATATTCGTTTGAATCGTTTGTAGCTCACCTTTTGTCACCCAGTTAGTTATTTTGCTTTGTAGATCTGTTTGTGTTACACAATTTCCAATTTTACTTTGAAATTCTTCTTTTGTTACCCAATTATTAATTTTACTTTGTAGATCTTCTTGCGTTACCCAGTTACCAGTTTTGGCGGCTCCAGCTTTGTTGGCCCATTCCTTGGCTTTCTGCACCTCTGATGTAGCACTAGACACATATCCTTGCATATCTCTTACAATAGTGGCAGCATAACTTTTATATTCCAGTAATAGCTGATTCACAGTATCTCTCATTGATTCAGCTTCTCTATTCTTATCTAGAATCGATTGTTGCATGCTTTGAATCCCATTAGATATACCCTTTACTTCTTCTATAGCTTGTTCCAAATTGTGTGCATGACCTTCAGCAGCGCTTGCCTTTTCAATAACACTTGCTTTTAATTGATTAATCTCTTCTTTAGTAGCTATAGTAGAGGATTGTATATTACGTAATTCTGCTATGGAGTTTTCCATAGTTCCGACATAACCCTTTATTTCTCGTGCTTTAGTTTCTACAGCTCCTACACTTTGTAAGATATCACTATTTTTTAATCGTCTTGTAATATCACTTTCTACTTGCTCTAAGCTTTGTAACACGGTCTGCTGTGTAGATCGTATTTCTTGCTTGGCTCTTTCCTTCAATGTTTCAGTATCTCTATCTACTCGACTAAGCTTTTCTTTAATTTCCCCATACATTGTCAGTGATTCTGTATGGATTCCATCTATTTGCGCTTTAATTCTATCAATATTAGCTTTAGTAGAGGTGACTTCACTTGTAATACGTTCCACTCCATCAAATGGATTTTCTACAAGTTCTATGGCATTTCTTTCACGGTTGATACGTAAATAGGCGTTTCCTATTTGTGTCGGAATCACAGTATCAAACTGTTCTGATAACACTTGTAGTGGTATACCTTTATGATGACTACCTAATTCCTGTATCATACGAACAATCTTATCTAATTGCCCTTGTAATGCTGTATAAATTGGTTCATTAGGCAACTGTAATGTATTGTTCCGTGGAGTTTCCCTAGTAAGCAATACACTTTCATTCCTTGCAAGTGGAGTACCATTCTTTGGATACGTGTATTGCTTAGTAGTAGGATTAAACTCAAAATTTGTAGAAATTCGTTTTGTTTTCCCATTGCTGATGACGTAACCTACAATGTCCTCTTTCCTTGTGAACGAATACGGGTATGCAAAGGTCTTATTCTGACCATCCCCTTCGTACATAATACTCACTCTTTCATCATTAACCATATGTGTCTCCTTTCTACTGTACCTTTGAATATAAAAGGAGCTATCCACGATAGATAGCTCCTAATTACTATTTTCTTTTTTCCTCACGACTTCGAAGATTCTTATCAAATGCAATGGCAGTGATTAAATCCCTTAGTGTAGCTTCTGTATTAGAAAATGACCATTTTGCTAGTGTCCAAAAACCATCAGTAAAGGTATCACTAAATCCTGTGAGACGATTGCTCACCTGGCTTGTTGACCGCATCACATCAATCCAAGATTTTTTACTGCTTTTCACGTTTCTATACAACTCTAATAATTTTGGCATTAGACTAAGGGCAACAGTTTCATTTCCCTTACTCATACTAGGTTTACCCATAGCCATATCCATAGCTAAGGAAACTCCATCTCTAAGTATTGGTAACCCTACAAACGATCCTGTAATCACTGACGATAACATTTTTTTCAAAAGGCTTTCTACATCATCGTCATCACCAGACCAGGTGGACCGCAATAAAGCCTCTGACATATTCTGTAATACTACCCAGAATAAGATGTGGTTAAAGAGTTTCATATAATCTTGTTTATCTACGACTGCATAACCACCTTCTACCAATGCATTCAAAACTGTATTGGCATACGTATAAAATGGTGTAAATAAAGCTACTAGACTGTTTTTCTTTCGTTGCAACTCTACAGAGTCTTTCGTATCCCCTGAACCAAACACTCTACGAACTTGTCTATCCGCCGCTGATATAGCTTCTGCTTCAATATATTCTTGATCTAGACCCTTAGGCAATAACTCTGCTACTTTCTGTTCATAAGCAAATTTCCATAACGGCATAGACAGCATTAAATCTGTTTCCGTGATAAATACATATCCATACCGACTAATCGTATCTCGTACCTCTTTTGTCATGTGCTTGGTTTCAGATATTCTTCGCCCAATATCACTATTAGGAAAGAAGGTCATACCTTTACCGCCAATGCTTAATCCTTCATGTAAATCATGATCTAGCGTATGTATACGCTCACGTAAAAAGATACTTCGTTCCATAACGAATTTTCGGTTTGATACATACCTATCGGATAAAGGATATCCCATAAACTCTGTAATGGCTCGTACAGTATTCAGTAAGCCAATTTCTTTGGTCATCGGAATCACATTCAATACATTAAGTAATGCTGTACTCGTCCTATAGGACATAATAGCCATAGATGTATTTCGTCTTAAATCTTGCAATACTCTATCTAACCGTGAGGATTTACTAATCTCACTCTGCCAATTATCTCGTACCCAGGTCTTCAACATTTGTAATGTTTCTACACCCGTAGTACGAACAATATAGTCACTGAGTGCCCGATTATTTAATAGCCGATTCACATCCGTAGCCGCTTCACGCATGCTAATATGGTTAATCGCTTCATCAATAGCACGTGGAATCACATCAAAGGATAGTAGTAGCTTTTTCCCTTTCACTAACTGTACACGACTTTTGGTGGCACTCATACCCATACCCCATACAGCGCTAGATGACATTTGCGATTTTATAATATCTTCTACTTCATAATCCTTAGCAGCACCATCTACAGTCGGATCATATACGATAGGATAATATTGTCCACGAATCTTCCGTCCATTAATAGTGAAAGTCACACCTCTTTCTTTGTGCATAGGTGAACCATATAATCGCTCTTGAACGGCGCTACGTTCTGCATAATAAGAGTTAATAAGTTCCCATGTTTTCTCCACAAAATCCCAGTCTTTATCCTCCAAGTACTCACTGAATGCTTTATCTATTAGAACTTCTGCTTCCTCCTGGTCACTTAAACCTACCGTTTCAATGACACGTTGCCGATTATTTTTTGTCCCCCAGTTTAAAGCCAGGGCTAATACCTGCTCTTTGGTCATGCTATACACGGTACCAATGTTATACATACGTTCTGTTCTAATATGAAATAGTTCTTTTTTCTTGTACACCTTCATTACTTGTTGTAGATTCCGAGTGGCCTCTTCTAGCATTTCCTTACCTTTTACAGTGGCTCTATTAATTGGTTCATAGATATATCGATTCCATACACCAGCCTTATCATCATCGTACCGACGAAGTATAGTTTCTACTTTCACTAGGCTTAACATATATCCAGAGAATGTATCTTGTAACCGTCCAAAAAATCCTTGTTGATTGGCTTGCGTTAGTAAATCCTTAGTATTTGATTGTAATCGCTTACTACCTTCAATGATGAGTTCTGCTCCTGCATCTTCAAAAGAGATACTTTCGCCTTGTTCATTTAGGATACTTACACCTTCATACTGTTGTGCACCTTGTGTGTAAACTGCTTTTAGTAATTGCCCCATATCTAGTAATTGGTCAAACGTTAACTGTTTCCATGATTTTGGCTTTTCTAATAGCTCCATAATCCATGGGTCTAATGTCATCTTGGTTTCTGCTTTATCCTGGAACTCCGCATCAGGATCTAGCAACAATAGCACGTCTCCAATAGTAAACCCTTTAGATGGTTCTATGCCATCACGATTGACTAAATTTAATTGATACATCATATGTTGAATAAAGTATCTAGCAGAAGAGTGAATCCGTTTCGGTGATTTAGGTCGTGAAATACTTTGGTACTTTTTCTTTAAATCCCTTTCTAACGTTTCCACTTCACGTAAATTATCATAGGCTGCACGTGCCATAGCTTGATAATATAACTGCTGTTGCTTATGATGAAAGGCTTCATCCATTTGCCCCTTTGAAATAGCAATATCTGCCTTTCTTGCGGAGCTAGCACTTTTATTTTGATACGTTTTAAATGAAGTAGCCTGTGGGATTGTCATAGTTCGCAAGGCATTATGGGCTTTCTCCATCATATCTTCTGTACTCCATAAGGATAACCCTCGCAAAGCTCGCATATTACTAATCCCTGTTTGTAATTCTTCTTGCAGTTTTTTTATTTCTTTACTCTGCTGTGCTGAATCTTTTTCTTGTAATTTCCGAACTTTCTTTTGTACTTTATCATCTTCTATAGCAGATGCTACACGTTCAATAGATGATGGATCATTGACATCGATATCTCCTAAAGCGCTAATAAGCTCAAAATGTTTTGCTACTGCTTTATTTGTATCTTTACGAATGGCTTCCGCTTCATAGGTAGTAATTCGTTGCATTCCCTCTGTGGTAAGCAAATACTCTTCTGCAATCCTTTTAACCGCTTCATAATCATGTGTAAATCTCTCTACTTCATCACGCTTAGATTGTATCTCCTTGGCCACCACTTCCTTCATAGATCCTATACCATCGTTAACTTCCCCGTCTATAAGATCCTGTTTGCTATGGTAAGGTGTCCCTTCTAATCCAGCTACACCAAATGCATCAAAACGTACTCTTGCTTGATACACTGGATATTGTTCTACTAATTGTCGCTGCAACATTTCTTCTAGTTCTGGAATAGATGCTTCAAACTCTTCTAGTTTTGTATCGGACAATTCTTTCATATACGTAGTAAGCACTTTTTCTTTTGCTTTTTCTCGAATGCGATCGAGTTTTTCTTGCCATTCTACTTGCTTTTCTTCTGTGAAAGATTGATATAGCCCCGTTCTTTCAAAGCTATCTAATCCCTGCTGTGTGATATAGGAATTGATATCCTCTTCCGTTGCAAGCATACGTGCCATGACATCTTGCACCTCTTTAGGTGGTAATCCTCCTAGAAGTGTTACACTTTTATATAAAGCACTGAGCCATTCTTTAAAACGACGGAATATACGTTCCAATACTTTGGTTGGTGCTTTTCCTTCACGAACATAGGCCTCAAATCCTGTAGCAAACTTCTCATGTGCAGCCGTATTATTAGCGCCTTCTGTATCTGACCAGCCACTCCACTCTTTAATGGTATTCCAATCTTCTACCACTTGTTTAGGAGCACCATCCATTGTAGCAAGCATACGCAAGTCTTCTAAAAAGAGATGACCACTTTCATGAATAAAGGTAGAAAAATTAGCGGCATCGAATAATTGTATGAGCCTTTTACTACCAAGTTCTTCTGGATACACTGTGGTTAATCCTCTGTATTTCGAACTTTCCTCAGCTTGATAATATCTATCTTGTTGCGCTGCACGTGCCTTATCTAAATCTTCACTAGTCAACACTTTTTCATTGCTTTTTTGTAAATGTTGTTCTATAATAAGGACTATATTAGACCAATCTAACGAGATTGGGGCGTATCTTGCCCCGTTGTCCGATAGATTGGTCTTTTTTTGTTCATAATCTTCAAAATTTCCCTTGCTATTTTCTGTATCCTGTTGTACACTTGAGTCATAAATAGACCAACTTGTCCTGGTTGGGGCCCCATATTGCCCCGTTGCCCGATAAGTTGGTCTTTTTTTATCATAATATAATAGAGCATTCTTTCTTAAATTTGTTATATACCAATCAATAGATTCTCTACCAAAAATAGATTTGATTCTATGAACTTTATTCTTATTTTTATAGGTGTCAAAGATTAATGGAATTTGAATACTATTCCCTTTTTTATCTTCTAATGCAACTACAATAACAACTTGATTATCAATGTATTCTCGTTTTTCTCCATCATAGTTTCTAAAAATTGCCACAGGATTAGCAATGGCTCTAGGTAAATCTTTTAACACTTCCGTATCAATAGAATCTGCATGCTTCCCTTTTAACACCTTCGCTAATACAGAAGGTGTTATTTCTATATCATGCGCTGAAAAGCCTAACATTTGTAACACAATCGGTGTACTCATGAGCCTAACGTCTCTGTTTGGTATATTCCCATCTTTATAGCGATCCATTACGGAGTTCCAGGCAATACTATCTTGCTCTAGTTTTACTTCCCATTCAGGTCGGCTATCCTTAAGAGCACCCATAGTATCATCTGTCTTTTGTGCATAGTAGTTAGGATTACCGTCCTCATCAATATAGTTATTATCCTCATAATCCTTGACATCTTTCAGCATATCTCGTATAGTTAATGTATTAAAAAGAGAGCTCGCTCCATTTATCTTGCCATCGTGCAAGTGAGGGGTGCTCTCTTTTTTTGTTGGTATAATCGAATATAAGTCTATCTTAGTAGGATTAAGTGTAATTTCATTTTGTTGTTCTTCCCCAACAATTTTCATGGTATATACATAATTACCAACTCTCATAGGTACATAAAAATAATGATAGTTTTCTACCTTTCCTTTTTCTGTGTTTTTATCCTTTTTTTGATTCTTAACAGATTCTATTAGAATACTGCTTTTTACGAGTTCATCAAGTGTAAGTAAACTTATATCAAATGCTTTTTTCATTTGATTTCCTTTGATTTGATTCCACACTAAATGGCGACGTTTGAGACTATTAGGGATCCCTAATACAGCTTTATTATCTGCGCTTAATTTCCCCTCTTTAAACGTATTTTTTAGTTGCTCTATGATACTCTTTTTATCGAGGTTCAAATTATTTTTATTAAAGAGTGGAGTAACATCGATAATTCTAATTGGAGTGTCTACATCCACATCCTTATTCATAGGTTGTGCGTATCCACTTCCTGCTACTTCTTTAGCATTAGCTTCTATTTGAACACGTTCCATGTAATCTTTGGCTGTAAAGTGACCGTATCCAGCTTTCTTCATAATATTGGCCATGACATCTGCATGCATTGCCATCACTAAGGCACCCTCTTTTGCTTGACTAGCAACAGCAGGGTTGCCTTTTTTTAATTCTCCTACTAAGTCTTTATAGATTTGGTATCCTTCGTCAGATAAGTTAGAGCGAACATGGACATCACTATCTGCAATTTGGAACAAAGTATCTTTGATACTATCCATAGCCTCTAAATCTTGTAGTGCCTCTTCCATTTCGTTATATCGACTCATAGCCGTTTTCATAGCACTATCACTCATAACATCAGCATACTCTTGGGATAGTTGTTTCTTACCATGCTCAAAGGCAATCCGTCTACGGTCCTTATAGCTAGGTGCTCGATGGTGCATAGCTACATGGTCATCATACCACTTAGGTTTAGGACCTTCCTTATCATACTCCAATGCCTTATGCTCATCGTGATAAGTCTCTCGATAGGTTTCTTCCATTTGGTTATACATATCATTAAAGACCTGTTTAATATGGTACGGATCACTTGATACAACCATTTCAGCTAGGTTTTTTTCTCTATCACTATGATTTGAGAACTCCTTCATGATATCTTCCTTAACGGCTTCCATCTTTTTAGCATATTCACCCGCAAAATGTTCTTGATAGGCTTTTGCCCCTTTGACCGCTTGTTTTATACTTGCTACAGACATGCCACCTTCCGTATAAAAAGTAGCCTTTTCCAACGCTTTAACAGTATCCTCTGTTATTTCTGTATTAAGCTGTGCAAATTGGCTAATAGGCACTGGTAAAGCTGCTTCATGTTCAATGGCTTTTGTAGCTTCTTCTCGTGTCACAATGCCAGAGTTAATTAAACTTTGAATCGCTTCTTGCCCCTGTTGGGTATCTACTAATTCATGAGCATTAATATATACAGTCCCAATGCCTTGCTTATCTGCTGTGGCTTGAATAGTTTTAGCAAATAACTCAGGGTTCTTTTGTGCCAATGGGTTCACTTGACTTTCTTTAATTAGCGCACTGACTACTTGATTACCTCTCTGATTAATATCAGACTGTACGACCATATCTTGTTGCTCAGGGCTCAACCTATGAAAGGCTCTAAACTGATGTATGGTGTGTGCTGTACCACCAAGTCCACCTAATACACCAAGACCAACAACGGCTGGCACTGCATCTATCATGGCATTAATAGACCCTATACCGATATCTGCTAAACTATAATGCACATCTCCTTGTTTGCCCCACAGATTAGTCTGTACCTTATCATTGATATCCTGTAAGCCTTCTTCTAGTAACTCACTACCACTAGATTTTAATCCAGCTTTGAAAGATTCTTTAGCTGTAGAGATAGCTCCCTCTTTCATAATGGCAGTTTTACTTTGGTTTTCTATCATCTTAGTCAATACAGATACACCAGGCTTAACTGCTTTGATTGCTTTTACAGCCAATCCTAGTCCTACCATTTCAATCGCTGCATCAGGAAGAGAAAATGCCGATGCACGAATCTTAGCTTCCTCATTACTATAAATTCGATTACCATTAGCATCTTTTTTATCGATTAAATCTAAATATTTCTGACTAAATGACATTTTTTGAATTTCACTACCCAGTCCCAAAGTAACCCCAGTACCAAATCCACTAATAGCCCCTGGAATAGCTCCCGCTCCACCAGCCATAACACCTGCTTTAGCTCCTAATATAGCACCTGCTGTCCCCTCTATCATGGCAGCAGACGCAATTTGTCGCCCCATAATTACACCTTGTTGCGCTGTAGCACCTGTAATGGATTCTATCCAATTACTTCCTTCTGTTCTATATTGACTAAGGTTGTTTTGCAAACGCTCGATCTCATGATTAATTTCTACAATCTTATTAGGATCTGTCTCGTAAGCCAAATCTCTACCTTGTTTGGCTAGTAATAATTGGTCATTACCACTCCATATGCCTTGTTGGATAGAATCCCATATGCCTCGTGTTTGACGAACATTTTCTGTATTCTTTAATAGCTCTATGGCTTCTGCTTCACTGCTGTATTGAATATTAGAAAATTCTGGATACTCAGTTTTAAACGCTTCCATATCTTGTAATGTGTTTTTTCTAATACTCATCTCCCGAGCTCTTTCAATGACATCATGTCCACCATTAATAAGCACATTCGGTGAGATGTCCAATGTTTTACCTATCTCTATGGCATCTTGTGACCAGTCCGCATCATTATAGGCTATCTTTCTATATGCCTTAGATAAGGTGCTATTAGAGTTTTCAAACAAACTATCTAGACGATCCCCGAAAGACATATTTCTTTCTTTTGCATCATCTACATGACCAAAATCTTTTACATATTTGGGGTTATCATATGTTTTGAACCCACCTTTTCTGACATCTTCAGCTGTTATACGTTGGTTATCTGCCATTATTCGTCTCCCTCATAGCTATTAGACTCTCCACCGTCATCATGTTCTCGTTTCCATGTGTCAACATCAATAGATCTAATAATTTCTCCATCTTTTAATATGTTTACATAATATCCACCATCATCACCTTTAACTAATTCATGATCATCACCATTATAGGCTCTTACTTGAGTTCTACTAATATTGACATGAACATCTGGCGCCCAGTTTCTTACATATGTATATTCTTTTTTTCGTACAGCCTCTACTAAAAAGCTGACCATTTCCGAGTCTGATGGATAATCTCCGTGTTCAGAATAATATTGTGTTCTATATGCAGCTCCTTCTTCAGAAGCCCCTATCCATAAAGCATTCATATCTTTTTTTGAATATCCTAGCCTATCTTGAACTACGGACTTATATTGTCCTACGGCTGCACTAAATCTTCCTGTCCCTTTCGAACGATCTTCTAATGAAGAATACACTTTATTATAAAAAGTATTGCTAAAAGATAGCCCTGAGTTTTTCATTAAATTCATCACGTATTCAGAACTTTCACCTCTATCTATTGCCTCCATTATCATAGCTTCATTAGCTGGTCCAGCACTTAATGCAGCTGCATCTCTTCTTTTTTGTTCGTTACTATAGCCTTCTATAGTACTTATCAATGCAACTTTAACATCAGGTGAATCATTAGTTTGTGACTCAAGCGCATTCGCTATCTCACCTGGTGAGTTACCATTTTTTTCCATTTCATGCGCCATTAATCTTAACTCTTTAACCTTTTTACGTACCGCTTCTTCATGTTCTCGTTTTATTTTAGCTTGTATTTGTGTAAACCTTTGCTCTGCTTTTGCTAGAAAATCCGCTTTTTCACCATCTGTCATGGTGTGACTATTTGTAATTCTAGATAGTGTAGATTTTACATAATTTCGAATTGATGTGCCTCCACCATTATCCTCTTTATCCCAAGAGTAGTGATTTCCATTGCCATCGATGGCATCTGGTTCTCCATTCACCCATCGTATGGCATTCTGTTCTCCTGCGAACCATGCCACCAACGCGCCTTCAGCACCATATTTATTAAAATATCCACCTAATACATGACGTACCACTTTCATATAAGCATCTTGGTCTGTAATTGCTTTATCTCCAACTCCTGCCTGTTTTGACCATTCTGGCCAATTCTCTGGCATAATTTGAAATAAGCCATATGCACCAGAACTCTTATTAACTGCTGTGGGATCTCCTCCACTTTCTTGACCTTGTACCGCATTTAAAAATGAATCTAAACTCATATTACCTGTTCTCAATGGGTTTTCTTTTTCAAGCATATACAAAGCTGCTTTTTTAGCATCATTACCATTTTTTGCAAGAACGTCCCTTAACTTAACTTCATCTTCTAATACAGCATTCACCTTAAACTCTTTCGCTGCTTCTTCAAACTTTTTATACTTTTCTGGCATCATTCCCACATCTTTTGCTACATCAATAATTCCATCGATTGCTTGATTATTCTTTTCAGTGCCCGCTACATGTAATACGCCTTGTAACAGCTCTTCCGTAGCTTTATCTTTTCTAGCACGAACAGCTTCTTCACCTTCATAACCATATATCTCATCAATCTTTTTATAAACGTTATCTAATTGGCTTTTAACAATATCCATCTTGGTATATCCTAACTGTGCCACTTTTGCTGAACTAGTAATAAAGTTTGCTACAGATACATCTCTATACTTATCACCTTGTTCACGCTCATGACTCTCCATTTTTGTATTATTCTGTAACCACGATTGGTCTGCATGTTGTAAAAAGCCTTGCTGTGAACGTTTAAACTGTAACTTTGAAGATATGTCCTCACGTATTTTTGCTTCTTCTTGGCGAAATCTCTCTGCGGAATTAGATGCATCTTGTAATGTCGTATAGGCAAGTCCTGTTTTGTCGTTGTACATAAGGTCAGCAATGCGGTTGTTATAATCGGTTTCCGCATTCATTTGTTGCAGTTTCATTTCAGTATCTATCTTTTTTAACTGCACATTATAAAGGTCGTTCACCCCTTTTTGAAAGGCTTGTAGACCACTAGCGATTTGTCCACCATAAGCTTCTATACTTCCGCTTCCTTGCAGTCCACCACTAGGACCTGTATTCGGTTTAACTTGCTCATTATATGATTCTAATCTCATAGTTATCTCCACCAATTCTTAACGCTTGAGATATGTTCTAAGTAGTTAGGCTTAACTGCTCCCATACCTACCGCCTTATTACTTATAATTCCTTTCGGTGTAGTAAAGTTACTAAACATACTATCAGCAGATGTAAAACCATAAGGATTTGCATTGCCACTTGCCCCTGGGCTAAATGTTCTTGTAGGACTCAAATAGGACGTGCTTGTTGGGCTCTCTACCTTTCCATAATCGCCTAAATACGATTGTACCGAGGCAGCAGTACTCAATAGAGTTCCTAGCATTTTCATTCTTCCTGCTTGCTTAGCACTCTGTATTCTAGCATACGCATTAGCAGCTTGATTCCTATAATTCCATGTTTGTAATGCTTGTGTATCTACATCGTTTCTTTGGTTCTGTAAAAGTTGTAAACTATCCGCTACATACGAATCATGGCTACTATCCATCACATCCTTTACGGATCCCGTAGACATGAGACTCGATGCACCCGCTTCATTTCTATTTTGACCTAATGCTAACCGCATTTTCTCAGTTAGTTTCTTTTGTTCACGTCCTGCATTATCTGCTATTTGTTCTGCTTTTCGCTCACTCATCCTGGCATTGTAATCCGCTAATTTTGCTTGGTTATTATACATAGCTACTTGTGCTTTTGTTTCTGCTTTAGCCCCCATCATGCCACTAATCGCTTGTATCCCAAGCATCGCTAATGGATGCATGCACATATTATTCACTCCCTTTCTTTGGCAATGTAAACAATAGGAATCCTTCTGGTAAATTAACGCCCTCTATAAATGTAGCGCCTAACCATCGTAACCAACGTATAGATGCTTTATTATCCTTAGATATACAATTCCATAAGGAGCCTTGCTGTTGCCATTCATTAATAATTCGTTTGCTTTCCTCTAGAAAATAGCGTTGACAATATTTACTTTCCTGTAATCGATGGCTCCCTAAAAACCATATGCAGTATCCTAACCCTGTATGGTATTCATCTCCTATTCCATAGGCCCATATAGGCGACTCTACTCCATCTATACATTCATATTCTATCCACCATTGCGCACTGCATGCTGTGGATAATAAAAGGCCATGGGTGGCATCATCTGCTCCCATAGCCATGCATTCTATAACATCAATTGTTCGTAGACGTTTCGCTAACTCTACCAAGTCTCCTAAGAGTCTCTTATCATTCGCCTTACCACTGCATTTTATTATTGTACCTTGCAAGCGTACCTCCTCCGATGGAAACATCTCGTACTACAGATAATAGATTAAATGGAAATGGATCATCGTGTAATATACATACAGTTGCATCTGTAGCAAAGCCTTTTCCTTGTGTTGGAATATTAATGTTTACATCCCCCGTATACATAGTACTACCATTTTGTATAAGACTGGCATCACCGATTAAATCCATTCCTCTATTAAAAGTAACGCCTACTTTTCCTCCACGGCTATTTCGAAGTCGTAATATCATACTATTACTTCGTACTGTCCGAGATTGGAGTGTTCCGTCTTTCATGTCCATATACACCTGTGGTAATACAATTTTACATTCGATCGAAATACCGATAACAATATCTTTCGCTACGTAAGGCAGTATCACCGTGCCGTCTTGACCTACTTGCACCTGGTGTACATCAGAATGATTGAGTAATAGCACTACATCCATTCCTTTGAGGTGTTCTATTCGTATACTGGTTTGAGTATTGTCCGTAATAGCAATAGAGCAATCTAACGTAGTATAACTAGATACATCCTTACTATCTACTGGACTATCTAATCGTTCAATGTATCGTCTTTCTTGCCCTAATACAGTCCGCTTCACTACTGCATACACACTATCTTCATTACCATTTGCTACAGAACAAATCGTTTCAAAGACTCCATCTTTCGTTTCATGGTGAGCCCACCCAGTGACATCTTGCTCTCTAATGATTGTCAAAGCAATTAGCTTTCCATCGTCACGTACATAATACAAAATACTATCTGGTTGTTGTGCAAACGTACTATCTAATAAACTATGCTGATTTACTAAATGTTTGGACAATAATGTTAAATCAATTCCGTTATAGTTATCTGATTCATAAGTATATCCCATATCACGTACAGAAGAAGACCTCTTTTGCACATAAATTAGTCGATTCCCTATATATTGTGGGTCACAGTTTGATGCCCCATGTTGAGTCTGTGAACGTGGTACTACCTTGGATGGTTTGATGGCTTCTGAGCCACTGATAATCCATTCGTTACCATCAGTTAGTACAATTAAATCTTGTGCTGATATCATATGTACAATATTAAACGCAGCACGACTTATGAGTCCTAATGTAATAGCACTATCATCTGTTACATTTCCATCTGCTTTTTCCACTTCAAAATTAGGGTAATCACCTGTACGACTAAACCACAACTTATAGGGATTTGATTTCGAGCCGCCTAATACTAGCCTATCTTGGAAAAATGTGCTCATTCTAGGATAGCCTACTTCTTTTCCCCAAGATGAAAGCTGCCATTCTGATGTTTCCGTTTCTTTCCCTACAGGTTTCAATACTTTCACCTCGACCTCTGTAGGTGAAATAAATCGACTAATAACTACCATGCCATATTGGTCATACGGTTTTATTGTGAAATCAATGGAAACATCACCACTAGTAATTTCACTTTGTATTCGTAATTGCGTGCCTCTATTAAAGCTACCCGTTTCAGTCACATTGTAATCACCATTGGAACTATATTGGCGATAGTTTTCCCATGCTGTAGTCTCTGTACTATCCTTTTTTTGTATCGTAATAGTTCCATACCAGGTACCATGAGTTACTATTTTCCACTCTTTATCTGTATCGTCAGCATAACTACCGATGTCCATAGATTCATATCCAGTTTCTTCATAATCACTATGTCTAAAGTCATCTGGATCACTAATATACTCTGCTCTACCTGTCATCTTTTGTATTTCAGCTGGCATTCGATGCTTAATCTTGATAACTTGTCCTAGCATGCCTTCTTTAAATATAGACTTAGTAGATATAACCTTGTTACTAGAACGTATATATTTTATTTTGTGAGATCTATCCGTATTTATATCGTCAAATGGTGGTGCCACCAAATCAAATAGTTTAAACTCCCATTGATTACCAATTCTTTGCAAAATATGAATAGGATGCAAACCACTGCAAATAAAGAATGTATCTGCTGACTGATTAAAATCTAACTCATTCAATATCGACTCTTCATAAGGTGTCGTTAGTTCTATGCCTGTATATCTATCGTTTTTCCATATACGAATGTACAAATGGCCTACTTCTAAAAAGATAGGTTCAGGATATACAAAGCGTACGAGCCTTACTTTTCGATTTGGATACTTTGCTTCTCCCATAAATCTTGTTCCATTCCGTTTGCAAATACTACCGTAAGGGCGTATGATGCAGTTTTTTGCCATCAATACAGCACTTCTATATTTATCTAAATCACTTCGGTTTTCTATCTCTGGTGATATTTCTCCTGTTGTAAAAGAGTGCTGTACTACATACATATTGCCTGTACTCATGTTGCTCTCCTTGACTCGATATATCCTACTGGCAGTTCTAAATCAAATTGACGTTCAGATGCAACTATGTTCTTAGCTTCTAGTAAGGCCCCTTGATAAATTTGGAACTGCGATCTATACATTTCCATATTACCAACAAGAGATTGTGCTAAACTTGCTGCCAAGAATCGTGTAAGTGCTTCAACAAAGATAGGTGGAAATATATCGGGATCATTTACATCAAATATATAATCTACATAGGCTTTTGTCATATTAGTTCCAATCGCCTTTGTACTGCTATCTAGGTTAAACACTTCGTAATTAGGTATATCTTTTACACTGTAACTCGTATACAGTCCATTCCGTATTTCAGTATCTTGTATAATTCGATAAATTCGTAAAGCGTGCTCTGGATATAAATATGTGTGTCTATATCCACCTGTATAAGTTTCTACCTGTATGTTTGCTAATGGCTCCACACGTCTTGCAAATCCCCACACATATTGAGACAAAACTAATCTTCTAGCATGATGATAGTATTGATTGCAGATACGTGCTGTTTCATTGTCATCATCTAAACTCGTAATTAGGCCCTCTCCTATATGTGAAAGAGCCATATTACAGAGGTCTGTTTCCGTCATATTGTACCTCTTTCTATATATGAAAAGGACTACCCGAAGGTAGCCCTGTAGTTCATCTTATCGTAAATCAATATCTGGTGTTAAGGCAGCAAATAATACATTGGAATTGATACTTGCACTAGCTGTTACCTTTAATTGTACATACCGCTTCAATCCGTATGGCAATAAGACCGTTAATTTAGATCCCTTTTTGGCATCTAATTTATACGTTCCTAATACCGTTGGGCTCGTAATCGTTACATTCGGCGGTTGTTGACCTGCCACACGTTTCTTTAACAACGTAGAGGATGCAGAATCACTCGTTTGTAATTCAACTGTTAATTGCCCAGAGGTACCCTTTAAATTATTCATTGCCAAATATAACTGATTGTAGGCATCACCTTCTTTCACAGTATCTACTACATCAGAATAAATGGTAGTTCCCGTTGAGTTATAACTTTCTTCACCAGGGAAAAATGTGTTTTCAAAATCTGTAATCATTGTAATACCTCCTTGACCTATACATTGGCGATTGGGTCTTCATCTGTACGAAGTACATCACAAGATTTTACTTCAATACCTGCTACATAAATTTTTGGCATTTCACCCATAACCTCTTGACGTGTTACATGAATATTGTTTTTATCCGTTAATGCTATTTCTAATGCTGTTTTAATCTCCTGTGGTACATATGCCACTGGTTTAATACGTCCACTATCTAAATTACGAAGACGACCCTTCGCATAAATAAAGGATTCAATAAATTTTTGACGTTGAGATGCTGTAGCACTAGCCAATTGACTAACATCAATATTACGGATAGCCGCTACACGGCGTGGGTCTGCTACCGTAAGCCCTACATCCCAACTAAATAACGTTTCTACTACTCGGAATTTATTTCCTTCAAAATCAACCGCATCAGTTTCACCTAAATCTTTTTTAGTTAATCCTGCTTTAGATCCTCTAGGATAAATCCCCATGACACCATCATCACCATGACATACAATCCAAACGGAGCCACACTTACCAGCTACAGTACCACCCATATTAACATTTTGGTATCCATAGTGTGTCTTATCTGTAGATAACACATTATATCGTTTAGCTAACCCATTAAACTCGCCCACATTGATATCTGTATCGCCGTAGAACAACATACTTGCCACGGTTTGACCAAAGCCTTCAATGTGTGCTGCATCTTCTGTTTGTCGAAAACGCATTGGGTCATTAGATAACATAAGCAACTTTACATCTACACTAGAACGGTCTTCAAGCATTGCGGCCGTATCTGTTACTTGTCTAGTGCTAGATTTGGTGTTTGGCACACCACGGTTAATCGCACGTACGTGAGGGTTTGGCAATGCTGTGCGTTGTGTTGTTAAGTTACCAGTAGGTAAGTTACCCTCTTTGAAACGTAAATCTTGCATGATAGGATTAGCTTGGTTTAACACCTCAATAATACTATCAATTCCATCTTTTGAACCTTTATACCGTTTATGTAAATCCATTAACGTTAATGCTTCTGTACCAAATGTTGGCATAATTCATCACTCCTTTATTTATTCTTATATGCATCAAAATTAGTATTGTCATAAAACTCTACTCCAGATCCGCTGCCATATCCACTTAAACGGCCTGCATCTTCTGCTACTAGATCGCCAATCGTAGCAAATGCCTTTACTAGGGCTACATTATTCCCAATGCCATTCACCATGAGCACCTCTCGCAGATTGGGAATATCTTTTTCTAGGTATTCAATACCCGCTCCTGCTTTAGCAATGGTGGTATCAAAATTGGAACCTAATTCCTTTACAGTTTCTTCTTTCCAACTTTCTGCTTGTGCCTCTTGTAATCCATCAATATGATTCAGCAAGGCATCTCCCATAGTTTGTAGATAGCCCATACCAAACTTAGCGATTTGCTCCGCACCTTCTTGAGATACACCAATGTTACGAAGAATTTCACCAAAGGCCTCCGCATTCTGCTCATCAATACTTTCCCCTTCACCTAATAAACTGGTAAAGTCATATCTATCAGGTGCTCCTGTAGTTTGTTCTGTCGTATTAGCAGTGTCCGCAGAATGTGTTGAGGTATCCGTTGTACTATTTGTGTTATCATGAGTATCTTGTACCTCTGTATTTGGTTCTTGTGTCACTGTATTTGTGGATTCATTATCCATTTGACTCTCCCACCTTTCTTGTTATCAATTCATTAATACGCTCTTGATGTTGAATGTATTCTAGCTCCGCTAATTGCTTTTGCTCTATACCTTTTACACCAAGTAATGTAGCAATATTCTTTACTATATCTATGCCTACAGACCGTCTTCCTTCATTAAAGAATGATTGGGAATTGCCTGTAAAAGTGGTCTGCATGATACAGCATGTATCTAGTAAACGCATGAGAAACCAACGCCCCTCTTCGGTGCTTAATACGGCTTCTAGCCCCTTGCGATCCCGATTCTGAATTTCCATCTGCCGAATCTCTCGAATGAGTTCGTCTTTCTTCTTTACACCATACTCTATCATTCTTCACCACCTAATCCTGGCATGCCTAGCCAATTTCCTACTGCTGATTGATTAGTATTCGCCGCTTCCGCCATATCCTTTGTCGCTTTCGCTAGATTAGGGGCTTGTTCTAACATCTGCTGTTGTTGCATTTGTTCTTGTTGTGCCATCATAGCTTGCTGTTCTTGCTCTAGCTTAGCTTGTGTCTCTTCATCACTAAAAGACATCGCAGCAGGTGCGCCTAAATACTTGAAGTATTCATTGACAAGTCCAATTGGGTTAATTTTAGCTTTCACCTCTGGATATACCTGCATCATATTCATGGCAAAACCAAATGCTTGTTCGATGGTTGTTAAACCTGCCAATTTTTGTGCTTGTGCTAATGGCGAAGTAAAGTCTACTTTAATTTCTTTATCTGATAACGTTTCCCTAAGTTCTTCTGGTATTGGTGGAAATATTTTCGCATCAGATAGAATAGCATACGTTCTTTCAATGACATTATTTAGGAACTCATATTGCAATCGTTCTACTACAGGGCCTAGTTGTTGTAACTTTTCCTGTGTACGTTCCATGACCTCCCGTGCCGTCATTTGACCACTATCTAGTTGTTCTAACATCAAGAATAGGTCTGCATTATAACAGCGCTTAATATTCTCACGTGTTTCCATGACAACTTCCCCTAATGGGCCTAATTGCATGTTAACGTCAAACAAGGGTTTTACCACATCATTAGGGTTATCTGTGGTTGTAATTCCCCCTGGAATAAGGTTCACATTATACGCTAGAGAAGAGGATACTTGCATGGGCGGTTTTACCATTAACTCTACCGCTCGCAATCTATCACTCATCAATGTTTGTAACATCTTTACATCATCATTGGCATACCACCCAGCACCAACAGCGTAGGTTTCATTTCCTACCACTTGATACCTTGCCACACATACAGGAAAGGTATTGAATCCACCTACTTCTAAAAAGGTTTCTTCCCCTTCTAGCCAATAGTAACTCCGATATTTCATATGCCGTTTACCGATTTTACCGTTTACATAGTCCCTATTAGGTTCTACTAACCAATATACAGTGTATGTATCTGCACTATAGGTATGATTACGAAGTAAGTCTTGCATTCCAGATGGCATAGATTCTACGCTAAACTGCTCTGCAATCTGCATTAAGGTCATAGACCGCTTCACAGTAAATGTATCTACGATACCATTACTCCCTACACTCATCGCATAGGTGCCAATCGTAAACTGTTCTACACGAATACCTGTACGAGTATCTCTAAATATGCCCATGGCAGCTTGTCCATAGGCTAATTCTTGGTAAGCTTGGTAACATCCTATATAGAAATTACTCTTCCCAAAAATAGCCTGCATAATCTCATGTCGTTGATCTAGGACAGCTGACATTTCATGATTAGCCTGTAATCCACTATTAGCCAGCGTAAGTTTAAACCATTGTCTGCTTGGCGGTGTTAACCCACTCATGACTCCACTAGCAAAAATATCATTACAATGCGATGCATAGCTATCCAATAGATGACTCGTATCATAATCAATGGCTTTTCCATTTGTGTCATTCAGTTTACCTATGAAAGGTAACTGGTACTTCTTAATCTCACGCCATACTTTTAGATGTGACTGCTGTGCATCGAATAAGCGCTCTACCTTTTGACTGACTTCTTTTGTATTGCCTAGTTCTTTAAATTTAGCACCTGTAGGGGCTCTAGCCAATAAACTCATAGAATCACCTTATCCTAACTTATTACGTCCTGCATTAGACAACAATGTATCTGTTGTACGAGTTGAGGAGAATCCACGTTTTTTACGTTGCGCTTCTTTCGACATCGTATCATCATCTACCTCATTATTCTCTACCGTAGGTGATGGTGCTGGAGGTTTAATCTCTGGCACCTCTGGCTGTTTAACTCCTAATAATTTTCCTACGAATCCACCACACATAGTATCCACTCCTTTCTTTGTTGTTAACCAAATGGATTATATTTTGTATTGGCCATTTGTGGTACTGCTTGCGCATACATATCCTCTTGGGGAACTGTATATGCAAATGTTAGAGCCAAGGCATCCCCTTTATCTGGTGAGTGCCCTAGTCGCTCTTTAATTTTGTCCTTACTCTCCAGTACGATACGTCCCCTGGTGTCAAAGCTATAGGTTGGAGTTGCTAGGTCAGCTCGCAGTGAGCCATCATCTGGCAAACTTCCTCCTTGTTTGATCCATTGGGCCATTTCATACCACATTTCAGCACGTTTATTAACAAATCGTTCCGATTTCGATGCTTGGCTTCCAAATGGTACTTCGATAATATGACGGTAACCCATCTGCCGTAGACGGTCTATTACTCCTTCACCTCGACCAGCATCTATAAAGACTGCTCTAGGCTTATTCTCTTGGATAAGCCCAGCCACAATATTAGCAATTTGCATGTTATCTAGTCCCTTGTACCGCAGTGGCTTATAGGCAACTAATCCCTTGCGTATTGCAATTGTGGTTGCATCGTCACCAAAACGTGCAATATCTACACCTAACACAAGCGGACTATATTGAATATCTCGTGGTGCTACTGTCCGCTTCATGGCCATATTAATATCATCAATACTAACCAATACATTTTCTGCACTAGCTGTGAAATCACAATATAGCTCCTGTCGAATGGCATTTTCTGTCATCTCGACCATCATTGCCTGTAATTCTTCTTTCGGTATGATCTGGCTATCATCAACTGTATATATACATGTATACCACCCCGAATTAGAATCTTCTTGTAATTTCTGTGCTTTTAAAAAGAGTTCATAGAACCGATTTTGCCCTTTAGGAGTTCCTATGAATATAGCCCATCCCGTTCTATCAGATAAGGCTGGACGAATAATTTCATCGAACACTTCAGGTTTCATTTGAGCGTATTCATCTAGTACTACACCATCTAAATACAACCCACGTAAACTATCTGGGTTATCTGCCCCTCGGATATAAATTCTCGGTCCTGCACGGCTCCTATGTTTGGTTGGTAACTCTACATATAATTCACTTTCATTCACCCGTATACCTGGTATGACACTGGTATAAAACTTCAAATACGACCAAGCAATTAGCTTAGCTTGCGTTCGTAATGGCGCCACATATGCATATTGCGGTGATGGCAAATTATTTTGTATCGCCATTTTTATCACATGGTTAATGGTAGCTACCGTTTTTCCAAACCTTCGATGTGCGACAATCACATTAAAACGATGTGTTTCTATAGCTGGATGTATGAAATCTCTCCACAAGGGTCTTGGTGTGTATGGAATTGTTATGTTAATCCTCTTCACCTTGTCCCTCCCATCCAATGGCTAATTGTAAAGCGCCACCATCTTTTCCTGTCAGTTCTGTTTTATCCACAGGTTTATACCCAGCTCTGTCTAAAAAGTCTTTTGCCACTGTAATTCTTTCTCGTGGTTTTGTCTTAGGATCTTTTAGGATATTACACATGACACGAAAGGCTTCTTTGGCTTCAAATACAAAGGCTTCCCGTAACTCTCTATCCATATCATCCTTACAGGCTTGTAAGTATGCCAACACTTCATTATCCTTCATAAGATTAGAGGCTTGTTGCTGAGCTGATTTTTCACTATACCCTGCATTAATTGCTGCCTGTCTCATATTCTTGCATTTTAATGCCATATATTCTTTTACAAATCGTTTCCGTTGCTCAGTTAACATAGTTCCTCACCTCCTAGATTTGAAATATTTTGGCATGAAAAAAGCACATTCTTTAAAGACTATGTGCTAAAAGTCTTGGTTTGATGTGTATCTATGATTATGTAATGACCGCCTTATGTAGGTTATGCCCATCACATACTATTAATATATCACACTTTTTTTCGATTTTGTCGCCTACTTTTTTGATATTTTTAAAACTCGATGTTCTACCATATACAACGACATAATTTGTAACAGTTCATTAATCGCTGCATAGTAGACATCTCTTGTTAGACCCATTGCAATCATACAGTTAATAGACCGCTGTTTCCCATAATACTTACGTTCACATAGCTCTCTTAGAACTACATTCAACTCACATTCACAAGACTCAACCGCTTCTATTAATCGTTCTGGATAGTCAATATGTATTCTTGCTTTGCCATCAACAATACATACCTCTCGCAAAGGAGTTATATTTGATACCGCTTCTTGCCCTGTAGGGTCTTGTATCAATCCACCTCCAGTTTTCTTTTTTACTGGATCTAACCTAGCTTGTAAAACAGCTCGTTTTATATCTTGGTAGTGATACAAATACCACTCTACTTGCTTTTTTAGTTTTATATGCATTGAATCACCACCTTATTGTTATCTACTATTCCAAGCCTTTGCCGTAGCTAAATACTGTGGCTTATCTTCAAAGGATACGGTAGCACCACAAACATCACATACCACCATATTATGTCGTACTCCCGTGCCTACGCCAATCACTGTGCGCACCTCTGGGTTCCGACAAAATGGACATGGTGCCAACCCATTTTTATAGTTTGCCTTTTTCTTCATAGGTTCTCCTAGGTGATTCACTCTTAAGCCTTGCTTCACGAAATTTCTTTTGTTTTTCTAGCATGCAAAGTCTTTCTTCCTCTGACATACGCCCATGATAAACATCTACACAAGGCTCCTCACTTAGTAAATTATAGGCAGACGCCCTTTGTTGCGATACTCTACTTGCCCTTTCCTTCACGGCACGATTCGTCTTAGCACAGTTTGTACAATAGATTTGTCTAGCAGAACCATCAAAGAGTTTTTCACAGCGCTTACATCGTTTTATCATCCTAGCATATCCCTTTCGCTATTCAATGATTATTTGCTTTCAAAGAGTTGCTCTTGTGCCCTTCTGCCCTGTATATATGATTTGGTTTCATTGAGCATTTTGTTCACTAGTGTAAGCTCCTTTTCATCAAGTTCTATCCAGTCGGTAACATATTTAAGGCTAGATTCTTTTGTAATTGCAGTTCCGCTAAATCTAACATCACTTGGTATTTGAGTTATTTTTCCACCAACAACCGCTTCCATATATTTGATTTCTAGACGTTTTACAATCAACATGACACCAAGAAATATATAGTCTCCTCGTTCTGATCTCATATGACTATTTACAATGCTTACCAATGCTTTCCAAGCGTTATAAAATGACTCTCGTCCATCTTCTCGTGCCGTCATAGAGTATACAGACTTTCCACCTGTATCATTTTCTTTTACATAATCAAATGTTTTTGTACTACCAATAACAGCTATTTTACGAATAAGCATAACATCACCTCCTCATAACCTAGTGTATTTCAGCATATTCTTACTAATCTTATGCGATAATGGTTTTCTACATTTATTTCCCTGTGGATCCAAACCCTTTATCTCCTCGATCTGTTTCAGATAATTCTTCCACTTCAACTAGGTTAATTTTTGGTGTTGGTACTAAATAGCCTTGCGCAATTCTATCACCTTTATTGATTTGATAAGGGATCATGCCCTTAGTTTCATCATTGACATAAATAGCTGCTACTTCTCCACGATAATCTGAATCAATAACTCCTATCGAATTTGGCATACGCAATGGTGTATCTACCCCCATAGAACTACGTGGTACTAATTGCAATACATATCCTACTGGCACCTCTAATGCTACGCCTAAGCCAATTCTATACGTACGCTCTTCCCACACAGTGACATCTTCTGCTGCATAGAAATCTAATGCACCACTTCCTTCCGTTCCATAGGTAGGTAATATGGCATCCTTATGCATACGTTTTACCTTCATAATCATTCCATTAGCAGTACCCACTGATTCTGTATGTTCTGTGTTTGCCACAGGTTGCGGTGAAGTATCCGCTTCTACAGTAGGTGGTGGTTCTACTGTCGGTGGTTGTACATTGCCTACTTCCTCCGCTTTATGTTCTTCTGCATGTGTCTCTTCTGTATGGGTTTCTTCCACTTTATTTTCTTCTACACCTGGTTGCACTGTATTTTCTAATTCCATGATTAATCTCCTTGTCCATAACAATAGTAATTTAAAAGTACCACGGTAACTTTAACTTGTATCCATAGCGTCCCCTCCTCTTAGCACTCTACTTTATAAGGACATCGCCCACTAGGACACGTCTCATCGAACACAGGTACCTCCACATAAATCATAGCTACCCGTAGCTCACAATTCTCTATATCGTCCCCTTCCTTTGTGCAGGATAGGCAACTACCTTGTAGGGCATGTTCTGCTAAGGTACTTAGGTACCCCTCTTGCTCTCGGATTTCCGCATCATCAATAGTCCCTTTCTGAACAATTTCTATGTCGTACCGTCCTATAGCCCTTACGATTTCTCGTTTTGCATCTTCATCTAATCCATCAACTAAATTAATCATCAACTTATGCGCTAGGGTGGCACACATATTCGCCATTTTTTTGTTTTCTTTTTCTAAATGCAGTGGCTCTATGATATCTCTCATAACCCTACTTATAAATGCTACGGTGGTAAAGTTCTGCTTGTTTTTAGCATTAAAATATCTTAGTGTGCCTGCATTAGGATTTATCTTAGGTTCTTGCTTTATAGGCTTTACATTTTGTGCACCGATTAGCATTCACAATGTACCCCTTTCCCTCTATATATAAATTTATATTTCGCTCTGGACATTCACGTGTAGTAAATACTCCACCAGTTTTAGTAACGATATTGGCATGCTTACATGTTCTCGCTTTCTTATACTCCTTGGGTCTTCCCATGCTGACTCCTTTCTAAAACGGAATTTCCTCATCATTTTTAGTAAAAGCATCATAGTGGCTGCCTACATCTTTTTGTTTTTTTAATTGTATTCCTACTCGATCTGCTATTACCTCTGTGATGTATCGTTTCTCACCATTCTTTTCATAGGATCTCGTTTGTACACTACCTACCACAATCAGAGGCTGCCCTTTTTGTATAGTCCCTACTTCTTCTGCATAGGTCCATGCCACGACATTATGAAAGGAACTAATCTCCTTATCCTCTGAAATACGCTTATTCGTAGCTATCGAAAATAAACACACTGCCTTACCTGTTTTCGTGTATCGTAGTTCTGCATCTTTCACTGCATAGCCTACAAGTACGATTTGATTGTTTTCCATACTAACCTCCTTTATGTACAACATCGTTCTATATGAACTCTATTTCTTGGTGTATTCAACTCTTTTGTTTTCCACCACTTTTGATTACTCTTCGGTTCCTCAATCTTTATGAGACGATAAAATCGATAGGGATATCCAGCTAAACTTACTCCCTCTACAATACTATCTGTCTCTACGTAGTATCCTTTCGGTGGAGTAATGGCTTCCGCCCAAGTGTTCGAATGTAATCGCTCTTTTTTTACTTTTGGTTTCTCCAAGTTTTGGCTAGATACCCATTTACGTTTAAAACCAGTAGCCTCTAACTTACGATCACTTTCCTTAACAAAATAGCTTGCAATCCGAACCGCATCACGCCACTCACCTTGATAAGCTTCTTTTTTAGAATATCCGTGAGGCCATAACCCTTTTAACTCTTTCACCGTCATATCTTGTATTCGATTCACTAGCATATGAAAGTGTATCCTACGTTCTCCTTCACAAGTGTAGATATACTTCAACGGTTGTCCTAGCTTTGTATACCTTCTACGCAGCTTTTTGATGAACAATGTAATATCTTTTTTTGCTTGCTCCAAAGTGGGTTCTATTTCATAGGTGAGAGTAATATAAAAATCTTCTTCATGAAAATTGATATCTATTAACATACGCAACTGTGCTTCTGCATTCTTTTGATTCTGCAATGCCATTTGCAGTGGTGTAATCTTTTCTTTCTTTTGTCGTGCACTTTGTTTCTTATACGTTCGTCCTGTATGGTAGTCTGTCACTTCACACATTGTTTTTCCGTATACTTTTTTTCGATATCTCATCCGTACCTCATATGGTCGAAAAAATAATATACATATCTAGTCAATACAAGGCCTTACAGCCTTTTATTTTATTTCTAATATCTATATCATTTTTCTCTGAAAATATACTATTGCTCTATATTTCTTCTACCATATGTGGTATACTATAAATAAGGTTGTATCTACATATGGATATATGAGACCACTTAGTTCCCGCTAAGTGGTCTTTTTTTATGCGCTGCGTTCTGCTACTTTTTTCTTTAATACTTTCTTGATGGCTTTGGACTCTGGACCATGCACTACTGCATGATGGCAATACCAACATACACAACATAAATTATCTATGTCATTCGTTCCACCATTTGAACGAGGTTCTATATGATGAATCTCTTGTGCTGGAGCTCCACAGATAATACAGCTGTGATGATCCCTTGCTTTTACTACATCTCTCATCTTGTTTAATTCATACTCATATTGATTTCGCTTTTTACTTCGTGCCTTTAGTGGAGTTCTTTTTAATTGTGATGTTCCCCTAGATAAACCAGTCTTTGCTCGTAATGGTGTTTTTCTCTGTAGTGGTGTTCGTTTAAGCATGCCATTCCCGTCCTATCTGTGATTCTACGATGCGTAACTCTAGCTTTTTAATATTGATAGCCTCATCTACGGAACGATACATGACTCTTGCCTTATCTCGTTCCATTCGTAACTGACTAACAGACACATCCCCAATGACTAATTCACGAATCAATGAAACGGCTGTCTTTTTATCTCGTTCTTCTTCGATTTTTCTCGCCTTGGCCAACTTATAGGCACGTTCTGTTTCTGCTAACTTGATACCTCGTTCTTTCAATAAAGCTAATGCCGTATTCAATTCACTTCGTAATTGCTGTAACTCTTGCATTAAATCTTGCATGTGCTCGCTCCTTAAGATGTTTTTGATGACAATCTTTACATACTTTAATAACTTTTCCATCCTCACGAATATATAACCCACCATTGTTGGTGATATCCAAACCGCACTTAATGCATTTCATTTTCTTCATGTTCTGCCACCTCTTTTGTAATAGCTTCGTAATATTGATTTTTAACAGGGTACCGTTTTTCGATACGAATCTCTTCCGCCACAATATGGACAACCTTAATCCCTTGCAATAGTACAGCTTCTCGTTCCTCGTAGTGTTCTGCTATACGCATGTATGTTAATGCTACAGCTATGACACTCCACATCAATAAGGACATAAAGATATACTGTTTATTAGTAGGCTCTAACAACCAACACATAACAGGAGAACTGCCTGCTATTAGCAATGTTATTTTTAATAATGTATTATCTCTTATATCTGCTAACCAAAGGAACTGCTTTCCAATCCATTTCAATACTTCCTTAATAGATTCCATGTTTGTTTTCCTTTCTGTGATATACTCAATTAAATAGAATCACTTACTCATTAATTGCTAATGGAGCTTTCCATACTTTCTGCCAAAGAAATGATATCTCGCAAGTCATCTAACGGATCAACCTTGTAAACCATTCTCCCTTCTTCCCAATACTCAACGATAGTTCTATTAGGGAAGAGGGGATTATTATTTTCTACATACGTTAACTTTGTTATAGTCACTCTTTCAGCACTTATAAATGTTTTTGAGTCAGTAACTTCATCAGCATATATCTCATGATTTCTCATAGGTACACCTCCATTGCCCCATAGATGTTTTTAGATAACGACATCTTTCACAATGCTCCATACATATAATGTTATCCACCTGGCTACAATGCACATAGGCTCTAGTTTGTTTATCCCTTTCATCGCATATAGTACATATAGCCTTTTTTCTTTTTTTAATCATTGCCAAGTAACCGTTTCAGATACGATTGCGATGGCATAATTCCATCTGGTGTAACTAGGACAATCGTACGTTCACGTCCAATGTCATCTCCACGTAAATATGCTAATAGCCGTGGTTTAATGACTGAGTATGTATGTGTGTTTGTTTCACGATTGTGGATTACCTCTACATACGGTAAATCCCCTGATTTACCACCAGCCATCAATCTTGCTTTCGTATACCCTAAGGCAACCGCTGCCACATCGAGTGGCGCAATATCTGGTAATAACTCTACACGATCCATTACATTGTCTAAAGCTTTTAACCTAGTCATTAATTCATCCATGATGTACTCCTTTCTTCTAACTATATTTTTCTGTATCTATTCAGTTATAGCTGCATTATTAAGACGAAACCTAGAAAATCTCTAATGTGATTTTTATAGGACCTTTTACTATTTCTGAACACTCCAATTCATACCGAAGAGGAGTGTTCTTTTTTAGTTTCTCCTTATGCAATATATTTTTAGGACATAAGCTAGTTGATTCAAATTCTTTTTCTTCTATTTGACTTTTAAATCTAATACTTCCTATCCAGTTTCCATCTGTCTGGTACTTATTATTTTTCTTGCCATATAGTTTCTACCTCCCTATAGCAACTCATCTATAGTACATTGAAGGTAATCAGCTACTGCCTTTACATTACTTAATTTTGGATTCGATGTTCTCCAATGGGATATGCTCCCTACGGAAAGTTTTACAGAGCGCTCCAGCTTGGCAATGCTGACGCCTTTCTCCTTGCACTTCTTCTTAATGTTTTCATAAATTTTCATGGTCTCCCTACCTCTTTATGCTGAATACATTCATTGACTTTCAAAACCGTATATTTTATAATCAAATTAATCTCAAAACTTTTTTTCTAACACGAAAGGAAGTGGTTCTTATGAGCCAATTTTTGATGATTGCCTGTGCCTTTTAATATCCGAGCTCGCTTTGGCTTAAAAGCGGTCGTCCTAGCGGCCTAAGGAAGATTAACTCCCATAGCAACGGTCTTTTCAACCGTTTGTTTGTCACAGCTCTAATAGATCGCAGCGTCTAGTATATATCGTCTATTTCATGCGGTGACCGCAATGCAAGAGGTAGGCAAACCCCTATTGGCAATATAGTTTTGACTTGAAAACCCAAAACTATATTGGTTAAGCAGCTAAGAGTATTTAATGCTCTTGGCTGTTTTTCATTTCTTTTACTCTTTTTCTTTATCCATTTGTCACAGCCTTACATCTCACAAAGTCTTGGATCGGGATCAAAGTCACCTAATTTTAGATAGGCTCTAGCTTTTGCTAATTCAGCTTCACCCATTTCAAAATATCTGCGATTTCTTGTCTTTCCATGCTTTCTATAGAGTTCTAGTGCATCATCGAGCGCCTTGATGTGTAATGCCTCCAAGTATTCGTTTTGTTTTTCTGTTAATCCTGGTAACATATTCCCTCCTGGTAAAGTTTTGCTTCATTTATTTAGTTATTACCTAATTCTAGTTATATAACTAGAATTTAATTCTAGTTATATGCCAAAAAAAATATAATCAATTGGTATTTCATAGGTTTCGGAAATCTTCTTTTGATAAAGTGCATTCACGAGATGTGGGGCTTTTTCCCATTTTAATAATCTATCTTTACCGATTCCAATAAGCCTAGATGCCTCCATAATCGTTAAATTTGCATTTACTCTAGCAGCTCTTAAGCTAATTTGAATATGCATAATTAACCTCCTCTCATTCAATCTTTTATTTTATAACTGAATTGTACTAGAATATAATTCTATTGTCAAGATTTATTTTCTAGTTTTATAGTTTTATTGTTGCTTTTTTCAGAAAAATATTCTATTATATGCATATGAAGTATATTATAAAAGAAACTAGGAGTTTATATTATGCCATTATCTAATGAAGAAATCAGAAAGCTATTTAGCCAAAGGTTATCTCAGCTCATGCAGAAACATAATATAAATCAAGTTGAACTATCTAAAATTTTAAATGTTACAGAATCTACTGTTGGTAAATGGTTACTAATGAAATCAATCCCCCGAATGGGGATAATTCAAAAGCTGGCTGATTACTTTGAAGTAGGAAAAAGTTACTTTTTAGAAAAAGATATTTCAACCGATGGATATTATACAGATCCAGAAGCTGCTGCATTTGCTGAACAAGCTAGAACTAATCCAGAAATCAGAGTGTTATTTTCTGCTTCAAAAGATTTAAAAAAAGAAGATATGCAAGACGTCATAAAATATGTTGAATTTTTAAAATCAAAATATCAATAATTTAAAATTATTTTAAGGAGTTGGTCTTAATGATCGTTCATATCGTTAGTTGTAATTTAAGAAATGCTAATGCAGTACTTGTAAGTTCCAATGATTTTGATGTCTACACGATTCTTGTTAATAACTCTTTATCTGAAGCAAGACAAAAAAAAGAGGTCCTCCATGAACTGAGACATATCATTCAGGGTGACCTCTTTTCTCATATCAATGTGCAAGATATTGAAATAATAAACCACAACTCCTCATCTGCTTTTGAAGATTATCAAGATATAAATTTTTATTGGCATGTCGTAGACTACTAGAGAGAGGCGTTGTATATGTCTAAAATCGTAACAACTTTCAGTGAACGTCTAAAGGAAAGTTTAAAACTAAAAAATATTAAGGCTATAGAACTCGCTCAACTATCAGGTATATCTAGGGGCGCTATCAGTTCGTATCTATCAGGTCGTTGGAAAGCAAAACAAGATAATATATATCTTCTTGCAAAAGCACTTAATGTAAATGAAGCATGGCTCATGGGCTATGATGTTCCTATGGAATCCGTACGTCCACAAAATAATTATTCTACCTCTTCTCTATCTCCTGGCTATATAGGTGAGCCTAATCATATAGAACTGAAGCCAATCACATACTCCCCTCAACAACAAACTCTACTTGCTGAGACCGCTTCATTTACTGAGGAACAATATGATAAGCTATTTGACTATATTAACTTCCTTAAGCTTTCTAAATCTTCTTAAATCTTTATAAAAAGAGAAGCCTAGGATCTTATCCTTGACCTCTCTCATACTTAATTTAATGATTCAATATTATAATTTTTATATAAAGGAGTAAACATGTCAACTTCACATCTTTTTCTTTCAGATAATATTTATTTTACTATTGATGAATTTTCAGATAGAAAATACTGGTTTGTTAGAACTAACAGCGGTGAATATTATACTGAGTATTTTAATGAAGGATTTATTGCTGTTGGTCTAAATGAGTTCAAAGATACTGAATTTATTACAAAAGCAGAATCTGACCCTTCTTATAAAAGAGCTCTCTATGAAAAAATTAAGGCAATGTTAACAGACGGTACTGATAAAATTATTAAGCCTGGATTAATAATTAACCAGCTAAAAAGATTTATGATTGAAATGTCTATTGGTGATATTGTTTTAATTCCTAGCGAAAACTCTCAATATATCTCTTTTGGTGAAATTACTAGCGATGTTGAAGTTATTGATGAATCTCTTATTGATGATGATGCATGCAGCTACACAAAACGTAGAAAAGTACGTTGGATTAAAACTATAAAAAAAGAGAACCTTGACCCCTATTTATTCAAAGCTATCTATTCCCACCATATGATTACCGACGTTACTGAAGCATCTCATTTTATAAATAGATCTCTATCTAATTTGTATGTTAAAAATAATAAAGCTTACATTACATTTAATGTTAGAACCACAAATGCAATACACGCACAAGACCTTAAGCCTTTATTATATGGATTTTCTGACATTGCAGAACAAGCAGATTTTCCTGCTGATATTATTAAAGACCTAAAAGGTATGGAGCTAAAAATTAACGTACAATCTCCAGGGCCTATTGAATATATTTGCTCTTACAGTGGATTAGGTATTATTCTTTTCATACTTTTCCTAGTTCAATGCTATCGTTCTACTGAAAGGGCAATGAAACAAGGCGGAGAAGTTGATATTTCTATAGGTCTAAAAGGACTATCCTTAAAGCAAAAATTTAATCCCCCTTCTAATATATCCTATGATGAGCTTGAAAAGAAAATCAAAGAAGACCCCAAAGCTCTAGATATTTTAAAGGAAATTGCAAATGCAATTAATACCTTAGAAGTCCAAACTCCAACAGAAAAAAGAGACTAATAATAGTCTCTTTGAATACAGGAAATTTCTATGAACTTGTATTGAATATATGTAGCTATTGCCAATGCTATAAAAGGACTGATATAAACTTCGTGAATGTATATATTAAGTTCTGTAAAATATACACATGGCACGAGTAACATAATTGTTATGATACAGTTTATAAGCATTCTAAGAATATATTCTAACTGATATAACTTGTTCACCTTTATCACTCCAAACCTTATATTTACAATACAATCTATAGGAAAATAATACCGTAGTTTTCTAA